>JAJDNP010000106.1 GCA_022340645.1 Gammaproteobacteria bacterium
TTCGAGTGCTTATAGTATAAGAAAGAATAGCATGCATCCAGCGTAGCAAATTAAATTAATTACAGCCACAACGAGTTAATTAACAACAGCACGACAAAAATTATCCAACCAGTGATATGGATAAAATTCAATGGCTGTTCGTATCACGGAATGTTGCTAATTAATCATATGTTTTTTGCAGTGTACTTGTTAAAATCAACTCCTGCCAGGAAATGACATAACAAACGGGGCCTGTGCTTTCCGTTTATGTGTCAAATGCAGCATTTCCCTATAGATACAGAGTTATTGAACACAAATGAGCAAAATAAAAACTGCCGTTTTAGGTGTAGGCTACCTGGGAAAATTTCACGCAGATAAATACGCTGAACTGCCAAACAGTGAACTGATCGCCGTTGTTGACGCTAACGAAAATACGGCAAAAGCAATTTCTGAAAAGCTGGGGGTAGAAGGCCTCACCGATTACAGCTCACTTCTTGGGAACGTTGATGCAGTCAGCATTGCCGCCCCCACCACTCTGCATTACCAGATTGCAAAAGATTTTTTACGGCACGGCAGCCACGTGTTGATTGAAAAGCCCATTACCGTCACCCTGCAGGAAGCGGACGAACTGATTAAACTGGCTAAAGCCAGAAACAGGCTCATTCAGGTGGGTTTTCTTGAACGATTTAATGCCGCCATCCTGGATCTTGATACCAACAAAGTGAAGCCATTGTTCATTGAATCACACCGCCTTGCGCCCTTCAATCCACGCGCAACCGATGTCAATGTCATCCTTGATTTAATGATCCATGATATCGACATAATCCTGAATATTGTTGATTCTGATGTTAAGTCCATTGCTGCCTCGGGCACACCCGTGCTAACCAGTTCAACGGACATCGCCAATGTTCGCATCGAGTTCGAAAATGGTGCTGTAGCGAATGTCACCGCCAGCCGCGCCAGCATGAAAACCGAACGTAAAATGCGCCTGTTCCAGCCTGACTCGTGCGTCACCATCGATTTTCATAATCGCGTGATGAACGTCTACAGTAAGGGCGATAAGGAAATGTTCCCCGGTATTCCCGAAATCATAACCAAGGAAAGCGTCTATGAAAATAATGATGCACTCAAAGCTGAAATTATCGCCTTTCTTGACAGCATTGAAAACAATAAACCCGCCGTGGTAAGTGGTGAAGACGGCCGCAAGGCACTGGCCACGGCCATCGAAATCTCCAGCCTGTTAAACCAGTCTATTATTAAATAAGGTCCTGACATGAATATCCCAATGGTTGATCTGAAACAGCAGTATGCACAGATCAAAGATGAACTCAATTCCAGTCTGCTAGCGGCATTAGAAGCAACCCAGTTTATACTTGGTCCAAATGTACAGGCATTTGAAAAAGAAACCGCCGGGTATCTCGGCGTCAAACATGCGATTGGCGTTGCCTCGGGTACAGACGCCCTGCATCTGGCACTGGCCGCAGCGGGCATTGGCAAGAATGATGAAGTGATCACCACGCCATTTACCTTTATCGCCACCGCCGAAGCTATCGCCTATGTCGGCGCCACACCGGTGTTCGTCGATATTAATAAAGATACATTCAACATCGACCTGGAACAGGTAAAAGCCGCGATTAATGATAAAACCCGCGCGGTTGTCCCGGTGCATCTCTTTGGACAGCCGGTCGACATGCCTGCATTAAAAGCATTGTGCGTAACAAATAATCTGAAAATCATTGAAGACTGCGCACAGTCGTTCGGTGCGCACATCGATGGCCAGCAAACCGGCAGTTTTGGTGATGCGGGCGCGTTCAGCTTTTTTCCCAGCAAGAATCTCGGCTGTTATGGTGATGGCGGCCTGATCTCCACTAATTCAGACAAGATGGCAGAAGATATAAAGGTTTTACGCAACCATGGCTCGACAAAACAGTACCATCATTCGGTGATTGGTTATAACAGCCGGCTTGATGAACTTCAGGCCGTGATTCTACGCACCAAGTTAAAACATATTGATGATTATAATACCAACCGCCGGCGTGTAGATCAGACCTACAAAGCCATGCTGGCTGATACCGATGTGCAGACGCCGGTTGAAGATGGCGCAGGTTATCACGTGTATCATCAATACACCTGCCTGCATCCGCAACGTGACAGGATCATGCAAACATTGCGTGATGCCGGAATTGCATGTGCAATCTACTATCCGATTCCGTTGCATAAACAGGAAGTATTCGCAAAAGACTGCGAAAACATGGTATTGCCGGTAACAGAGAACGTGGTTAAAAACTGCTTTTCACTGCCTGTATATCCGGAACTGACCGAAGATAATATCAGGCTGATAACAGATACCATCAAAACAGCGCTGTAATAGCATACTGCAGGTGCGAATTTATTCGCATAACCCGGTGCCAACATTCAAATTGCTCCAGGCAATTTAGTCGCTCCTGCAATTCAATACCACCTGATTAATGTATGCTTTTAAAATTCAGCATCATGATAAACGTTCTGTACATCGTCCAGGTCATTTAGCATGTCCAGAAATTTATTAAACATGACTACGTCTTCACCTGTTATCTGAGTGCTGCCTTTGGGCAGAAACTGGATTTCATCAACCTCAAAATCAATTTCGCCAAATTTGTCAGTCAAGGCATTTTTCGCCTTGAAATAATCAGTATGTGGTGCGAATACCGTGATTTTTCCGTCTTCACTTTCAATATCAGTGACATCAACATCCGCCAGCAGCAATGTTTCAAGCACAGCTTCTTCATCCTCGTCCTCACCCTGGAAAACAAATATACAGGAATGGTCAAACATGTGGCTAACCGTGCCTTCGGTGCCAATTTTTGATTTTGTCCTGGTAAAACACTGGCGCACATCACCAAATGTTCGATTGGGATTATCAGTGAGGCAGTCAACAATGACCATACAGCCGCCTGGCCCAAAACCTTCATATCGCGCCACGGAAAAGTCTTCACCGCCACCGCCCTGGGCCTTATTTATCGCTTTTTCAATGACATGGCCTGGCACCTGGTCCTTTTTTGCTCTTTCTATCCAGCCGCGCAGCGCCAGGTTGCCTGCCGGGTCAGTGCCCCCCTCTTTCGCGCACATATAGATAACCCGGCCATACTTACTGTAGACTTTGGCCTTGGCATCAGATGTTTTTGCGATTGACTCTTTACGGTTTTGATAGGCTCTGCCCATAACCCTGCTGCTCCATAAACATGACAAAGCTGCAAAGTTTACAGTTAAGTCTCAATATTTGAAATATTTACACTGCTAACATTGCAATCAAGCATAATGTTACGTCCCACAAAGCGCAATACATTCTGGTATAAAATGATATTAACTAATTTTACTCTGCAATACTGATCATCAGTCTCCACCACGTTATCCGCCATGGTTTTATTCGGCTATACTGGAACTCAAATAAACAACTACAGCCCTAAACAGAGAAACAATAATGAGTAATGATACTAATGTAACCTGGCATGAGAGCAGCGTCTCACGTCAAATGCGAGAAAAACGCAACGGTCATAAAGGCTGTGTTATCTGGTTTACCGGATTAAGCGGTTCTGGCAAAAGCACCGTTGCCAATACGCTCGATCATAAACTTTACCATGCCGGATACCACAGTGTTGTACTGGATGGCGACAATGTCAGGCACGGACTCAATGCCGGGCCCGGAATGTTGAAGGCAACACATGGGGAAGAATTTTCCAATCGCTTTGGACTGGGATTTTCCGCGATAGACAGGGAAGAAAATATTCGCCGCATCGGCGCTGTCGCAGATATTTTCGCACGGACTGGAATTATTGCGCTTACCGCCTTTATCAGCCCGTATCGCATTGACCGCGACAAGGTGCGAAATACATTAAACCCGGGAGAATTTATTGAAGTCTTTGTCGATGCGCCGCTGGAGGTATGTGAACAACGGGACCCAAAAGGATTATATAAAAAAGCCAGGGCCGGAGAAATTAAAGGTTTTACCGGTATTGACGACCCGTATGAAGAACCCCTGGCACCGGAACTTGTTCTGCAATCTGCGACAAAGACCCCTGACATACTTGCGGATGAGATTATTAGCTTTTTAACAGATAAAGGCATTATTCATGCTTGATTCACTATCTCAGAATATTAGCAAATACTGTATTTTTTTAGTGAAACAACAATAATGTCAACTGAACGATAACGAAACATGTCTGTTTAGATATTCCGTGTATCTTAAAGCATATTATTAACACTTCTCCGCGATCTGACAGCCGCGATATAGCGGCGCAAGCCAGTGTACATCGCAAGCTGTGATGCAGAAATGGGCCAAATGGTTGGTTTTCACCCTGCTGTTAAACATGTCCAAATACTGTGGCTGATTAATCAGGCAGGCGTAGCCCTGCCACATAAACCTTACACTTGGTCACTTTATAACATCATAAATTTGTAACACAATTATCGCTGATTAATATTATTATGCAGTCAGGAATACAGAATAATGGTTTCTGGAGAGAATTATGACTAGCACAGCAAACGCACATATTGATTTCGCAGACACTGATAATAGCCACCAGTCACGCAGGATCGACCTGTTATCCGCCTGGTTGTTTGGCAAAGTGAATACAGATTGTGTATTGGCCAATATATCCAGATATGGTGCGGCAGTACTAATCCCGATTCAGGAAAATAACCCAGCCGAAACTCTTGAGCTGATAATAATGTCGCCTGAGAACCAGCAAGAAATTTTCATCAAAATATGCGCGCAATTGCGCTGGATCGATATTAAGTATTCTAAAAAATATAAAAAAGCTGGTCTGGAGTTTCAAAATGCTGATCTGCTAAATCATCACACCGTAGACTCGATAATGGAATATTTCAGCAGGCAGAAAAGAACAGACATTAAATGCAATTTGCTCAATTGCTGAACAAACATCCATCAACAATGTATGCTATCTAAAAAGCCGATATTTATATTGGCTGAAACTCGCTATCATTTGCTTTCACCTAAGGCAACTCTGATTAATTATTTTTAGCCGGTGCGGAAAGTGTCGTCATTAAAATGCAACGACAATAGAGTTTTTCTTTGAAATCCAGGCTCTGGCAAGAGCAGCATTAAATCATTACAATTCCTTATCAGCCTTAAGGCATTTAATAATTGATTTAAATGGCCAGATGATTATATTAGAGTTCTCAGGGCTCATAAAAAAATACACCACTACAAAACTATAAATGAAATCTTTAAGCCAGTTTATTTCACATTCATTCGAAATCTCTGAGGAGCATCTGTTAACCAGCTGGCTGTTTATAAAACTGCTGGCAATAATTTACTTTATTGCCTTTTTATCCCTGGCTGTGCAAATCCCCGGCCTGGTTGGACCAAATGGCATCATGCCACTACAGGAGCAGCTGGATTACGCCTTTGAGCAAAATGGTTACTGGGCATTCCTCTATATGCCGACCGTGTTCTGGGTCAATTCAGGCGATATAGCTCTGCAGTTAGTGTCATATGCAGGATGTTTTTTATCTGTTGCCCTGTTTTTCGGCTACAGCGAAAGAAAAATCCTGATCATATTATTTATCCTGTATCTTTCGCTGTTTCATGCCGGCCAGACATTCTTAACGTTCCAGTGGGACACCCTGTTAATGGAGGCAGGTTTCCTGGCAATTTTCCTCACTGCCGGCCCAAGCCACCTGTTGATATTTTTATTTCACTGGCTGCTGTTTCGCCTGCGGTTTATGTCCGGACTTGCAAAACTACTGACGGAAGACCCCTCATGGGCCAACCTGACAACCCTGAATTATTACTTTGAAACACAGCCACTGCCGCACGTCGGTTCCTGGTATTTCAATCAGCTGCCCGAATGGCTGTTACAGGCCGGCGTCCTCTTTACTTTTTTTACCGAACTGATTGTGCCGTTTTTTATTTTTCTACCGCGGAAATTCAGGATTTTTGCGGCAGTTATAACAATATTTATGCAGCTGCTGATTATCGCCAGCAGCAATCATAACTGGATAAATTTGCTTACTATCGTACTGTGTCTGTTTGTGCTGGATGACAGAATAATCAGAAAAATAATGCCCGGCTTTCTGTTGCCGGCCAACCTTAAAAAATACAGCGGCGACAGTAAACTCACCCGCGCACTTCCAGTTTTTGCCGTACTGATTATCACCAGCAGTGTCGCCACATTTCTTAATATAACCATTGGCGATAAAATACCTGGCGCTATTCAGCAATATACCTACCTGGTTCGATCATGGGGTATTGGCCATGCATATCACATATTTCCAACCATGCAGACCGAGCGCCAGGAACTGCAGATAGAAGGCTCATACGATGGCAAGGAATGGAAGGCTTACCAGTTTAAATATAAACCCGGACCGCTGAGCCAGGCGCCAAAATTCAATGTTCCTCATCAGCCGCGGCTGGACTGGATGATGTGGTTTGTGCCGCCACGCAATCCCGAGTTTATGTACTTCTTTGGCCGGTTTCTTGACAGGCTGGAACAGGGATCGCCCCAGGTACTGGACCTGTTAGATTACAATCCATTCGGGGACAAACCGCCGAAATACACCAGGGTACTGGCTTTTAAATACGAATTTACCAATTTTGAAGAAAGACGGGAAACGGGAAACTGGTGGAAGTATGAGTACTTAGGTGAATTTCCCAATGTCAGGCCGAGAAGACCATAAAATACTGCCAGTAAACTGATGCCTGCGGTTAAAACAGCCTTTTTCAACCGTGATGCCTGCCTGATCGCGCAACAGTTGCTGGGAAAAATTATCCGCAGAAAATACCGGGGACACTGGCTGGCGGCACGGATTATAGAAACCGAAGCCTATTACCTGGATGAAAAAGCCAGTCATGCCTCGCTTGGATACACAGAAAAACGCAAAGCCCTGTTCATGCCGGCGGGTACGATTTACATGTATTACGCCAGGGGTAAAGATTCACTCAACGTAAGCTGTAAAGGCAAAGGCAACGCGGTATTAATAAAATCCGCCTACCCGTTCGCCGATCACTCCATTCATGGCAGCTCGCTGCAGGCCACGATAAAAATCATGCAGCAACTCAACCCGGCTGCCTCGGGCGGTCCGCGACCCATCGGCAACCTGTGTAAGGGACAAACCTTATTATGCCAGTCGCTTGATCTGAAAGTTAAAGAATGGGACCAGAAGCAGTTCGACGAAAATAACTTTTTTATTGATGACGTTAATATAAAACCGGTTAAAATTATCCAGACCACGCGGCTGGGCATCCCCACTGGCAGGGATGAACACCTGCCATATCGCTTTATTGATTATGGCTTCGCCCGCTACTGTACCAGTAATCCGCTAACCCGGCGCAATATGGTTGAAAATACACACTATACAATATCGCCACCTCCTCATTAATCAAGATAATCCATATTTCACTGGATCGCTTCAGAAATTAATTAATCATTAAGCTACATCAAAACCTGAACCCGGCCTGTAGAAAACCACCAAGTGAATGTTCAGTATAGGTTGCGGCAATATCCAGGTTGAAACCCAGCCAGAAACCGACACCCGCTGTTAATGCTGTATTTTTTGCACCATCAGGAATATCACTTGCCACATTCTTCCTTGCGCCAATACGTAACTGAGCGTAATCAAAGGCATTGAATTCCGCGCCGACGGCGAGATACTGCGTTTTAAGGTCGCCAAACGTCGGGTTAGCAAGCAATGGTTTATTTTCAGTCAGGTCATAATCAACAGCTGCGGTAAGAAAACGGCTATGATATGCAACACCTAGTCGTGCATTTGTATCAAAGTTTAATGTTTGACCGCCGATGTTAAACTCGTCTGTAAGCAGATTACGTATATTTAAACCCAGGCGCCAGGATTCAGACAGCTCAATTGCCGCACCTAAATCAAAAGAAGTAAATCTCCCCACATCAGATCTTATTCCGTTATCAATGGTATCGCTTACGTTGTCTATATACAGAATTGACTCTGAATAGGTGTATGACTGCAGGTCAACAATTTTTGGTTTTATGCCAATTGATATTTTTCTATGGTAGAGCTCGAAGTCCTTGGCAAATGACAGACCGAATTCGGTTGCCAGCACGCCTTCCAGGTTCAGTATATTTTTCGTGTTGCTCGTTACTTCAGATTCAAACTGCACCAGGTCACAGCCTGGATCAACATTTAAATGACAGGCCAGATCAGTGACCGTGCCTGCGCCGATTGCATCCGCACGAATACTGATCGCCATGGCAAATGATTCAAAGGCCATACCCATCGCCGCGAGCGCCGATACATCGCCAGCAATATCCTTACCCTCGACATCGTAAGTAATGTCTGACATCTGCTGCAGGGCGGCAATTTGTTCCGGACTCGCGGGTACAGCTGCCTGATAAAGGTTATACGCGTCCTGATAATCATCAATATCGGATTTCAGGTCATCGTTATCTCTCACAAACACTCCAAGACCTATCAGCAGTGAAAAATCATCACCAGGCCGCTGGTTGGTTAGCATTGCCGGGTTAGCCCATGCTGCAGTAGCAAGGTCTGCGGTAGCGACTGCAACACCGCCCATACCTAAAGAGCGGCCTTCAAAAGCAAATGGAATAGCACCTGCGTTTTGCGAAAGCACAGACAACGCGACAACTGATAAAATCCTGTTTTTAATATTCATAACCTTCTCGCTAAATAGGTTTACCGTGGGGTACTGCACATATTCATTAATTTATAAAAAGCATATATCAAACAAAACCATTTACCACCTATCCTGTTAATATTATTAACCCGGCGATAATATATGTCGCATTCAGGGTTACAAAAAAATGCCGGATCAAGGCGCGGCTTGCAGTTAATGGTTATTCCATTGGCAAAAGCCGCAACGCGGAGCCGGCATTTTCTTGTAACCCCTAACCATTTGATATTGAACAAGAAAGGCCGGAGTATGCCTGTCCACGGCCAGCGTTATCAGCACTTGCTGTAGAATGGCTACACGGCGCGCTGATGCCTTGCCGTAAACAGGCATAATCCGGCTGAATACGATATATATTGTCACCGGGTTAATAATTACGGCCATTGTGCTGTGTAATGCGGCAACGAGTGTCCGTTAGCTGTTTAATCAAATACACCTGAATATCTTTATGACTAATACAATCACCAATGAAGTTAAGTATGCCGGCCTGTTCAGACGTTTATTCGCGATTATTTATGACTGCTTTTTACTGGGCGCATTACTTTTTATTGCTTCCGCACTGGTAACTGCATTAAATCATGGAAAAGCTGTTGAACCAGGAACAGCCATTTATCCGTTTTTCGTGCTTTTACTATCAGGGTTGAGCTATTTATATTTTGCCTGGTTCTGGATACATGGTGGTCAGACACTGGGGATGAAGACATGGCGAATTCAATTGCAGTTAGATGCTGCTGAAAAAAATGCTGATGCAGGGATCGGCTGGAAGCTCTGTGCCATCCGTTTTGTTAGCGCTATTATTTCCTGGTGTGTTATTGGAATGGGTTTTTTATGGGCGCTGTTTGATAAAAAAAAACGCTGCTGGCATGACCTGAGTACTAAAACTGTGCTTATCGATTTACGCAGCTAAACGTAAACTGCCGTTTGTTATTTTCGTATTTGCCCGATTAAAACAATGCAATAAAAAAGCTGGCTCATTGAGAGCCAGCTTTATTTGACAATCATTACTGAATGTAATGTTAACGACTGCCTGTTAGATCATGCCAACAAGTACGGCAGTATAACCCTTGTTTTTTACATAATTAATCACCTGCCGCGCATGTATGACGCTGGGCATGTAATCCACAAGAATCAGGTGCTTTCTCTTGCGGTTAACGTGTACTTTTTGTACACCGGCATCGCTCCCCAGTGAAGTTTCCAGCTTGTCGATTTGCTCTTGCTGTAACTCCTCGTCAATGTGAACGACTATGCCGACAGGGTTGTCATTTTTTCTCATTTCTATTTCTCCACAATTTTTATAATTTAATTTTTATGTTTCGCTTGTAGAAAACAAGTGACCATACTGCATAAATATTACAGATGGCTGCATAAGTAATACAGATGGACGAGTAATTATAGGTACGATTTAAATAATGTCAACAAATTTAATTTAAATAATTTCAATGATAATAATTACTTATGAGATATACCTCATCGATGTTTTGATATTATCTGGTAAATTTGTATTTATTTTCTCTCGTATTTAAATTTTTTTATAAATTAATTATCTTAAGATACTGATTATTATATTATTATTTATCTTCGAGTATTATGGAGCTGGCAAATGGAAATCGCGCCTGATCCCGATGCATACCCATAAAATAATTAAATTACAATAAGTTATATTCTATAGTTAATACAATTTAACATACGCATACACGGCAGCCGAATTTACTTCAAGGATCGAAATTTGAGTGATTAATACTGGATTAAACAGATTCAATCTGCGCAAAACACGGCCTGCTTCTGAGGCTTGAGAATAAAATGCCATCCCTGAAGAACTTGAACTATTGAAAACTCGATCCTGTCATGCTTCTATCATGAGATGGGCAATAGCATTATTCCAGGGAGTTACGCATGGTGTTTAGAGTGCATAAAAAGACAGCTAAAATTTTACTTCGCAAAGAGGTTACAGGGGCCCGTCATAAGCATTTTTACCAGTTCCGCCTGTCTGGACACGTTTACCTTTGAGAATATGCTTTTCGCTTCCCCGCGACTCTGCGGTGAATTGTTTTTGCAATACTGACTGACCAGATAAAAGCATTGCTACTGATCTTTCACCAGCAAACGAAGCTTTTCCCCGTTATATTCGATAATATCGCCAGCGACAATTTTTTTACGTTTGCGTGTTTCCACTATGCCATTAACCATGACTTCAGCTGATTCAATTGCAAGTTTTGCGGCACCGCCGCTTGACGCCAGACCTTCAAATTTTAAAATCTTGTAGAGTTCAACTGGTTGGGTTTTTAAAGTTAAGTCACGCATTTATATAATCCTGGTACATAGGCTTAAGGTATCGGAGCCGAAAAATGCCGACTCCTACACCGCGAAAATAATCATATAATGTAGGCCTGCATAAACGATAGTGTTGCAGGCATGTTTTGCCAGCAACGGCGAAGCCTTATGCTGGCCTACGAACTCGCAAATTATTCCGTCTCCTGTTCTTCTTCCTGCTGCAGCTTCCACAAGTGCGCATAAAGCCCTGCCTGTTCAAGCAGCTGCTGATGCGTACCCCGCGCTACTACTTTGCCTCTGTCGAGCACGATAATATTGTCCGCATCGATAATGGTTGAAAGGCGGTGCGCAATAACCAGCGTGGTATGTTTTTCTGCAATATCTTTTAATGAGTCAAGAATCAGCTGCTCTGAATGTGAATCCAGTGACGAGGTGGCCTCGTCGAAAACAAGTATGCGGGGATTTTTAAGAATCACCCGGGCAATGGCGATGCGCTGCTTTTCACCGCCGGACAGTTTAAGACCACGCTCGCCGACAATGGTCTGGTAAGCATCCGGCAGGCTGGTAATAAAGCTGTGAATATTGGCATGCCTGGCTGCCCGCTGTATTTCTTCTTCGCTGGCGTCCAGCTTTGCATAACGGATATTGTGCTCGATACTGCAGTTAAATAACACCGTATCCTGGGGCACGATGCCGATATTATCGCGCAGGCTTTTCTGGGTAACGGAGCTGATATTCTGACCATCTATGGTGATACTGCCTGAGTCCACGTCATAAAAACGAAACAGCAATCGAGCCAGTGTCGATTTGCCCGCACCGGATGGTCCAACCACGGCTACCTTGTGCCCATGTGGTATTTCAAAACTTACATCATCCAGTATTTGCCTGTCTCCATGGTAAGCAAAGCTGATTTTGTCAAAACGAACGACGGCATTCGTTACCTTCAGCTCTTTGGCGGCATCTATATCATTAACCTCTCTTTGTGTATCCAGCAGCTTAAGCATCATGTCCATATCCGCCAGCGCGTATTTCAGTGCGCGATATATTATGCCGAGGAAATTTAAAGGTAAAAACAGTTGCAGCATCATGGTATTGACCAGCACCAGGTCACCCAGCGTCATGCTGTCATCAACCACACCCTGCGCGGCAAGTATCATCATCAGCGTGACCCCGACAGCGATAATCGCACCCTGGCCAAAGTTGAGCAGTGACATCGACACCTGGCTATGTACCGCGGCTCTTTCCCATTTATCAAGCGTCTCGTCATACTGCTTCAGTTCGTAATCTTCATTGGTAAAATATTTAACTGTTTCGTAGTTGAGCATGCCGTCAACAGCGAAACTGTTAGCCGTCGACTCAAGCGCATTCATTTCATGGCGATAATGCATACGCCAGTTGGTCACCATCAGGGTAAAACCAATATATAGCAGCACGGTGGTGAATGTAATAACGGCAAAGTATGGCTGGTACTTGCTGAGCAGGATAATGGCGACAAATACAAATTCAGCGGCCGTCGGAAAAATATTAAATACCAGGTAATTTAATATAGAACTGAGACTGTTGGTGCCGCGTTCCAGGTCGCGCGTAATGCCACCTGTTTTTCGATCGAGGTGATAAGACAATGACAGCGAATACAGATGTTTGAGTACACGTAATGATATGCTTCGCATGGCATGGTAGCGCACTCGTGAAAACACCGCATCGCGCATTTCATTAAACAGGCTGGACATCAGGCGCAACGCACCGTAGACCAACAGCAGCAGCAAAGGCAGCGTCATGGCGCCAGCCTGCGCATTACCCATAGCCAGTACCTGTTTACTGTCGAGATGGTCGATAATCTCCTTCAATACCAGCGGCATGCCAACGACGGCAATCTTGGACAGTATCAAACAGGATAGTGCCAAAAATACACGCCCCTTGAAGTCCCAGATATAGGGAAATAATCGTTTTATGTTCTGATAGTCCTTACGATTACCGTGAGGTTCATGTGTCGGGCGATGTTGCATTTTTTTGAAGTTATACGGTAAGTACTCTATCGAGGTAGTTTTGATGGCTTCAGCGTTACTGTAGTGTCTCGCAACAAGGCACGGTGTAAAGGCAATGGCCTTAGTCCTTGTCAAGCGCTGTAACGCGGTTGCGAGGCACTACAGTAGCGCCCGAAGGGTTGGCCTGTCAATATCCATGACTTCGTTACGCCTCTTGCAAAGGACTATGGCCATTTGCTTTGAGACGTGTCTTGCCATGAATACTGACAGACCAACTGAAGCCATCAAAACTACCTCGATAGAGTACAAAATGTTAAAGTTCAGCCCATGATTATATCGAAAAAACACGTGAACATTTCAGCGTTATTTATCGCGGTTAAAGCGGTATCCGCCGCAGTAATTTTCCTCCTGCTGATAGCCAGCCTGCTTTCATGCGGCGATTCGGATAATCATAGCGGCAGCAACCTGCCAGCACGGCAGGCACTGCATCGTGTGGAAGTCGTTATCGTTGAAAGGCAGCCTGTCTCATTAACACAAACCGTATCGGGCACACTGGATGCTGTCACCAAAATTCGACTTTACAATGAAGAAAGCGGGCGTATCACACAACTGCCACACCATGAAGGTGATTTCGTTAAACAGGGAGATTTACTGGTCCAGCTTGACAACGAAATATTAAAAACCGATGTCGCCAAGGCCAGGGCCTCGAGGGAACAGGCAAAACTTGACCTTGACCGCCTTAAAAAGCTGCTGCCCAAAAATATCTCAACCGAGGAGGAAGTCGCCCGCGCCCGTACTGAACTGGACCTCGCCATAGCCGAAGAACAGCGCCAGCTTGCCCGGCTCAAACGCACCAGCATCAAGGCGCCCATAGACGGCCTGATAACCGAGCGTTTATATGAACCCGGTGATATGCTGCCGCCGCAGTCTCACATTCTCAGTATTATCGATCCCTCAGCGCTACAGCTGGAAGCCAGCCTGGCGGAGCGCTGGATACCGCTGGTAAAGCAGGGCCAGACGATAACACTACGTATCAAGGCGCTTGGCGACCGGTCATTCGGCGCCAGTATTAGCCGGATACATCCAGCCATCGATCCCGATACACATAAAGGCATCATTGAAATCACGCTCAATCCGGTCCCGGACAACGCCAGGGTCGGGCAATTCGTACAGGCAGAAATCAAACTGAAAGCCACTGACCGCCTCGTTATCCCGGTGCATACCATTCATTTTGAGCCACAGGGCGCGTACGTATTCCGGGTTGTTGAAGATGACAGCGGCAACAATCTTGCTGAAAAGGTATTTTTCAAACAGGGACAGCAGTTTAATTCAGTGACTGAAATATTGTCCGGCTTAAATCCCGGAGACAGGATTGTCAGCCGTGGTTACCTGGGACTGCGCGATGGCAAGAAAGTTGAAATCGCCAATATTACTAACAGCCGGAACAACCAGGCGCAGCTGGATGCGGATCCGGGTGAAGTAAACGAGCCAGCCACCGGTTCTCAGCTGAACAGTCAATAATGAAACATCGCTTTCGTACTGGCGGGCTTGCCGCCTGGTCAATACATCATCCCGTCGGTGTAACCATGTTGACCTTGACCGTGGTTATCCTTGGTTTGTTTTCCTTCGAACACCTCGGTATTAATTTACTGCCGCACATAATCTCGCCCGAGGTGCGCGTGCGAATAATCGATCCCGGCGTCCCCGCCAGCATCATGGAAGACCGGGTAACCAGGCAACTGGAAGAACAGCTGGCCATAACCGAAGATGCAATCAGCGTTGACTCTCGAACCAGCGAGGGCCGCAGTTCGGTTGACCTGGGTTTCCCCTATGGCGTCGATATAAACAACGCGCTGCGAGATGCCAGTATACGGCTGGACCGGGCAAAACGCTTTCTGCCCGAGAATGACAATCCACCGATTATATACAAGCGTGATCCATCGCAAATCCCGGTAATGGAAATTGTGGTCAGCTCGGCAACGCGCAATCCGGTCGAACTGCGCAGCTGGGCGGACTACAGTTTTTCAAAATGGTTTCTCAATTTACCCGGGGTTGCGGCTGTTGAAGTCGGCGGCGGCCTGGAACGGGAAATACAGGTTATTCCGGATCAGGAAAAGCTGGCCAATATCGGTCTTTCATTACAGGACCTGGCTGACCAGATAAAACAGCAGAATATCGACGCGCCAGGCGGCAGGATGATTGCCGAACGCTCGGAAATCACCACACGCTCAGCAGGCCGCTTTCGATCGATAGATGAGCTGAAACAGCTTCCGCTACAAACCGCAAAAACCAGGGACTTACCGGCTGAAACGGGCAATACAGACAAAACCATCCGCGTCAATGATGTTGCCCGCGTCGTCGATAGCCATAAAGATGAACGCCTGCGTATACGCTTAAACAAGATTCCGGGCGTCAAACTCTCCATTCAGAAACAGCCGCAGGCTAACACTGTCGCCGTTGTCGAAGAAGTCAGACACCGTCTCGAAAATCTGCAAGCCGAAGATGCCATCCCGGATGATATTGAAGTCGCTATTATCGACGACCAGTCAGTCTTTGTGAAACATGCGATTAACAATGCAGCCATGGCTGCCGCCAGCGGTGCGTTGCTGGCAATGGCAGTTATTTACCTTTTTCTGGGCAGTCTGTACCGTACCCTGATAATCGGCAGCGCGATTCCCATTGGCATCATGGTCACCTTTATCATCATGCAGGCAATGGGACTGACCTTCAACATTATGACCCTGGGTGGACTTGCCCTGGGCATGGGCCTGCTAATCGACAGCACCATCGTCATGCTGGAAAATATCACGCGCCATCAGAGTGAAGGCGAAACCTCGGATGATGATGCCATTAACGCGGCTATCGAAGTCAACAGCCCGATTGTCGCTTCGACCAGCACCAATTTAAGCGCTATCCTGCCGTTTCTTTTTATTGGCGGCATGACCGGCTTACTGTTTCAGGAAATGATTATCACCATTACCTCCGCCATGCTGGCGTCGCTTGCCGTGGCCTTGACGCTGGTGCCCGCGCTGGGAGCCAAAATTAAAAATGTGGAAAATAAAAATATAATTATCATAAAGATAGTTAACATTCTTAATGCGCTTTATCGTAAAAAAGCAGGCGGTTTTTTAAATCATCCCGGGATAACATTTTTCATCTTTTGCCTGCTATTCAGTTTCGCTGTCTACCAGATAATAATGACAAAACGTTCCGATTTTCCACGCATGGATGAAGGCAAAATTTCAATGTCGATAACCGGTGATGCCGGTATGCAGCTTGACGAAATGGACGCCACGGTAGAGAAGATTGAAGATTTGCTGCTGCAGCAGGAAGAAGTGGTCAGCACCTTCACCTCGGCCGGCGGTTTTGTTTTCGGCCGTTCAGAATACGAAAACAGCAATCGAAGCTCAATAAAAATCCAGCTGACGCCTTCGGATCAGCGTTCATTAACCAGCGACCAGTGGGCAAAACGCTGCAAAAAGAAAATTGACGACATGAATCTCACCGGCTACAAAATAAACCTGCATGTCAGCGGCGTACGCGGTTTAAATATTACCCGGGGCGATGATGATGTCAGCATCCATATTCGCGGTGAAAACCTTGATACCTTACGCAAGCTTGGCGACAGGGCACTCGCCCTGCTCGAGTCAGTTGATGGATTAAGCAATCTCACCCATTCCTATGAAGAGGTAAAGGAAGAACTTGATGTTCATATCGACCGCCAGCGTGCTGCCGAATTTGGAGTAGACGCTGCTGTTATCGGCAATGCGCTGCAAATTGCACTCGATGGAGAAATTATCAGCGACTATATCGAAGGTGACAGGGATTTTGATATTCGCCTGCGCCTGCCCCGTGTTAACAGTTATAACCCGAACGTATTACAGAACCTGCTGGTTGATTATAAAAACAACAACGCGATTCGCCTTGGTGATATTGCATATATCACCCGCGCACCGACTGCCAGTCAAATTCAAAGAAGCCAGCAGCAACGTATTGTTGAAATATCGGCCTCCTTCGATCCCGAGGCAGAGCATACCACGGTGCTTGAAAACGCGATGTCAAAACTCGACGAACTGGAGTTACCCGCGGGTTACATCCTGTATGACAACGACACCAATAAAACACTGAAAGAAGGACAGAAGACAGGTTTTGTTGTGCTATTACTCGCTATTTTCCTGGTTTTTGTGGTGATGGCAGTGCAATATGAGTCACTGCTCAATCCGCTGATCATTATGATTAGCATTCCTTTTGCCGCGACCGGCGTTGCTTTAGGTTTGCTGGTCAACCCTGAGATGAGCCTGTCCATGCCTGTGTGGCTTGGCCTGATCATGCTGACGGGTATCGTGGTCAATAACGCCATTGTGCTGGTTGAACAGATCGAGCTGGAAAGAGAAAAATCCAGTGCTATACATGAAGCGATTAAAAATGCAGCGGCCCTGCGTTTGCGCCCAATTCTAATGACAACACTGACCACGGTATTTGGCATGCTGCCGCTCGCCATCGGCCTGGGTGAAGGTTCGGAGATGCTGCAGCCGCTGGCGTTTGTTATTGTCTGGGGGCTGACTTTTTCCCTGTTTGTCAGCCTGGTTCTGGTGCCGAGCCTGTATGCCCTGTTCCATCATCGAACGATAAAGCACTCAACAACAAGCTGATGCGGCATTTGTATGTGCGAATATATTCACCTGCTGACAGCCTCTCTCGCCAGCAAGCAAAGCTCGCAGAGAAAAGCTTTACTATCCCCGATATTTTCCTGGCTTTCTTTGCGCCTTTGCGTGACACCCCTGATATCCATGGTTCTGGAGCGGGAAATTGCAGCCTCTGACCGGCTATGCAACTATATTTTACAGGGTAATTGGAAACAAAATCATGTTATGATTGTCTCATTATTGTATTTATCTGGAGAGAACCAGCATGTCTCAGGCACAATTTAATACACAACTAACCAATCAAATTAAGGTTTCTGACGAAGCGGTCAAACAGCTGCTGGCACTTACCGAAAGTGAACAGGGTGTCAGTGGTGTACGTATCTTTGTCTCTGGCGGTGGTTGCGGCGGCATGTCATATGGCATGACCTTTGTTGATCAGCCAACCCAGTACGATACGACCTTTGAAAAAGATGGCCTTAAAGTCCACGTTGATGCAGTCGCACTGGGTTTCCTCGAAGGCGTAGAAATTGACTACCAGGTGAGTGGCGCAAATGCCAGTTTTGTATTCAAAAACGTATTTGCCAATACCAGCAGCGGCGGTACTTGCGGCGGTTGCGGTGCGGCTGGCGGCGGCTGCGGTTAAGCAACACAATAGCAAGTACTAACCATATTCAGGGTGGGTCATTATTAAATGTGGCCCGCCCTTTTTCATTTTGACCGTTTGACGACTTCACACCATCTCCCACATAGAAGCTATGTCGCATAATTCAGACAGGCGCTTATTATTAATATCACATCATAACAGCTACCGCATAGCGCCTTACATCAAGGCCGCAAAAAATTTAGGCCTGGAAGTAACCATTGCCTCTCAGGGGAAGCATTCACTGGTAACAGAAGTTGCCAACGGCATGCACGTTGACTTTGATGATGCCAGTTCTGTGATGGACGCGATTTTAAATGAAAGCCATAAAAGACCTTTTGCCGGTATACTGGGCAGTGACGATCAGACGGTTGAACTGGCTGCGATGGCTGCAAAAATGTTGAAACTGCCTCACAATCCCCCGAACGCAGCACTATGCTCAAGACGCAAGGACCTGGCACGCGCCCAGCTGTCACTGACAGGCTGCCCGGTACCCATTCACTGTTTGCTGGACTTAAACAGGCCATTGCAGATACAGTCAGCCGGACTGCCCTGGCCCTGTGTTGTTAAACCGCTGAACATGTCCGCGAGCCGCGGTGTCATTCGTGCAGACAACACGGCTGAGTTAATTACAGCCTGCGAACGCCTGCGCCCAATGCTGGCTGAAATCCGGGACGAATTTGAACAAACGCACATACTGGTTGAAGAATACATACACGGCATTGAGATTGCCTATGAAGGTTATTTGCAAAATGGCAGGCTTGAAACCATTACTATTTTCGATAAACCCGACCCCCTTGTCGGACCCTATTTTGAAGAGACAATTTATGTTACGCCATCTGCATTAAGTGCCATACTGCAGCAAGCCATTAAAGAAGTTATCCAGCAAGCCTGTGAAAGCTATGGCCTGGTCACCGGTGCGGTTCACGCAGAGTGCCGCATAGACGATAACAATAAAATCTGGATCCTGGAAATCGCCTCGCGCACCATCGGCGGCGACTGCGCAAGAATGCTGGACTGTGAAAATTTCAATATCGAAGAACTCGCCATCATGCTCGCTATCGGCCAGCCAGTAGAAGTAGCCATGCCAAAACAGGCGCGCGGTGTAATGATGATTCCGATAAAGCAAAAAGGCCTGTTAAGACGTGTTGAAGGACTGCTGGCCGCTAACAGGGTTCCAGGCATCGATAAAATTGATATTATCATCAGCGAAGGACATGAGCTTGTCCCGCTGCCGGAAGGCAACCAGTATTTAGGTTATATCTTTGCCAGTGCGGATACCGCTGAACAGGTTACGGCTGCCATTCGAGAAGCTCACGCCAAGCTTGAATTTATCACCGCGCCGGTGTTTAAAATCTTTTAGTCCACAGATGAACGCAGATTAACACAGATAAAAACATTGTAATGTTTTCTGTCATCCTGAACGGGAGTGAAGGATCTTTAAGGGCAACAGCGTGGCCGGCGGTTTAAGATAAATCACTACCGTTGAAATGACAATGAATGAACAAATATCAGGTTTTATCTGTGTTAATCTGCGTTCATCTGTGGATAAGAATTATTTCTTACCGCCGCCAGCCTTGAAACCTGCCGGTGCCTGGCCGTAGTCGCCTTCGTCAAAAAAGAAACCAAGCATGTGCTTTTCGATTAGCTCGATATTTTTCGGATCGGCGGTATTCAATCCGTTTTCGTTAATAATTGTAGTCAAACGCTCCAGCCACTGCTTCCAGCCTTCCTTTGATACGTTTTCGTAAATACGCTGACCAAGTTCACCCGGATGTGGCGGTGCATCCAGTGCTTCTGCTTCGGTTTTCAATACTACACATTTGACCATATTTGTCATTATTGACCTCTAACTTAACTCTTCATATTTTTTTAACAGTATGCCCTGTTCACCACAGCAACTGCCAGCACAATGTTTAACCTGATGTAATTCTTCTGCTGTGCCATTCAGATAAAATTCCACCGGTTTATTTTCGGTCGCGCAGTCACAGCCCTTGTCATTATACACGTAAACCCGGCTCAAACCTGCACGTTTTGCCTGTGCTTCAGCTTCAAACAGCATGTATTCGGGCGTTGCAGGCACATCACTAAGTTTGTATGCGGGGAAAAAACGGGTTACATGCCAGGGACTGTCGGCACCCAGATTGTCGCGTATCCAGCAGGCAATCTGATAATGTTCTGCAGGGTCCTCATTTTTTCCGGGAATGATATTGGTGCGCGTTTCAACGTGGATGCCCAGATCATGGGCTTTTTTAATGGATGACAGTATCCGCTCAACAGTCGCCGGACGGCAGATCTGCCTGTAAAATTCATCTGACAGGCTTTTTATATCAGAGCACAGCACATCAATATTGCCCGCGATCAACTCCAGCGCTTCATCGGTAACAAAACTGTTAGACACATACACCGTATACAAACCCGCCTTATGAGCCAGTTCGCAAACATCAAGGATATATTCCAGCCATACCGCCGGTTCTGAATAGGTAAAAGCTATGCCCTGCACACCTGCTTTTAGCGCAGCATCAACCAGCTCTTGCGGCGACACCCAGGCCTGGGTCGACCGACCCCTGGCCAGCTCATCCAGTGCTTCAACACCCCAGGAAATTTCCAGGTTATGGCAGCCGCCGCAGCGAAAACTGCAGCCATAGCTGCCAACAGACATCACTTTCGTTCCGGGACGATAATGCCTTACCGGTTTTTCTTCGATAGCATCAATGTTAATCGACGATAAAATGCCATAAGACAGGTTATACAGGGTGCCGTTTCGGTTAACATGCGCCTGGCAGAAACCGCGCTGACCATGACCGATTTTGCAGCGCCACAGGCACAGGTTGCAGCGCGTGGTGCCGTTTTCCAGTTTTTGCTGCAATCTTGTTTCGATTAGCTGATATTGCTGTGTCATGATTAATCTCTGAAAACCTGCTGCCCAACCAGTTATAATGTAATTTTACCAGTGTAAGTCGCAATTAATACACCATCCTTACAGGGGATATATAGCCTGTTGCCTCTCACTTCTGCCGTCTCAAGATAGCTGTTGTTATCGTAATCCACGGCAGCATCGAGCATATACATAAACCTGCCAGGCCGACAATGATACAGCTGGCCAAATACATTGGTCGCCCGCATAAAGTTATAGGCATGCTGAGCAGTCCATGAGGTATCGATAACAAAATCCTGTTTTTCCGGGTAAGGGTAATAAGTAGCGAGTTCAGCCTGTTGCTTAACTGCTGATAACCTGTTCGACATAAGATCAGCTAATAATTGCAATAGCAGTTCTGCGCCTGCTTTAGCCAGCTGCATGGATATTTCTTCATAACTTGCGCCGTCGTGCGGAAAAATGTTTTTCTGCGCAACGATATCACCCGCATCCAGTTCGTGGACAACACGATGCCAGCATACGCCGAGGTCACTGGCATTTTTCATTTGCCAGAATACAGGTTCGGGGCCCCGGTATTCCGGTAATAATGACGGATGCATATTGAAACAGCCCTTGCCGGCAAGGTTAACCATATCTTCTGAAAGACGCTTGCTGTAGCAGGACATCACAATGACATCAATCGAATATTTCGAACACAGCTCAATGACATCCCTGATATCCCGGGATAAATCGATCACCGGTATCCGCTGCTGCTGCGCTGCCAGTGCGAGCGAAGCGTTTTCAAGTGCAATTATCCTGCTTTCAATACTTAACGGCTTATATACGCCTGCTGCTACAATGGTATGTTCTGAAGACAGCAGTTTTCTAAAGGGGACTAGTGACAGAGCACCAGAAGAACCGATGTATAGAATATTCATCAGTGTGTCCCCCTGTTAGTTTAAATGCAGGTGCGAATTCATTCGCATGATGCGAGCAAACATTGGCGCCATTGTGCGAATGAATTCGCACCTGCATTATAGGACATTAGTTATAGCAATAATTGCCTATAAATGGATAACTTCCAGTCCCAGATCACCGACTGCCTCATGTGTCGAACCACTGGTGATAACCGCAATACTGGCCTCACCCTTTTTAAGATAAAGCTCAGCAACACGTTTTAAATCAGCAATGGTCACATCAAGTATACGCTGGCGGTACGCCTGCAACTTCTCTCTGCTGCGCCCATGTAATTCATTATGGTAAGCGTTTTTCGCTTCACCTGCCGGCGAGCCAGGTTTGTCCATACTGCCAATAACACCGAGAATTGCTTCTTCCAGCTGTCGGTACTCATGCGCATTCTCGAGCATCCAGTTAACCGCCTTGTCAAAGTCCGCCAGGGTATCAGACAAACGCGGATCACGGTACGAGAAGAATTTAAAGGCAGCAATATTGGCATCATGCATGGCACCGCCGCCGTAGGCGCCACCCTGCTCCCGTATTGCGGTATGCAGGTAACCATTCCTTAAAAATCCGCCCAGTACTGACAGCGCGGCTGCATCCGGATGTTCCATGGTAACTGTTGGATAGGCTTTTGCACAGAAGTTAACCTGGGTATTGGCAATCCACATCTGCCTTGTCTGCTGCCCGGTTTCCGGCAAGGTAAATTGATTAGTCATGGTTGCATCGGTTTTCTGCCATACCGATTCAAACTCCGCGACAGACTCGTCAACCTTGTCCGCCTCCAGTGTCATCATACAGGATCTGGCTGCCGCCCTGATTTTTTCATGAATACTGGCAAATATTCTGGATGTCTGTTCAATTGCCATTTGTTCACGATGTGAATCATCCAGGGTCTTAACCAATTTGATTCCTGCAAGACCGGAGAACTGGTGATTGAGCGCGGCGATCGGGTTTAAACCGCTTGCTGCGGCCGTCATTGCCAGGACATGGCCACTGCCCGTTACACTGCGCTCACGCCGGCTGCGCATTTGCCGGATCAATTCCGTGATGCGTTCGCTTTCATCGAAGCGGACATAATGTAATGTTTCATGCATCAATTCCGCCAGCTTTTTATTGTTTCTTTGTAAGGCTTTGCCCCGCAACAGGTAATAGGCATTTATCTTCTGTGCATTATCCGTTAAAGCGCGGATGCTTGGCTGCGCATGAATACCGCCACTTACACTGGACTGCCATTCCTGTATCTGCAAATAATCTTTGTCGCCGCAACCAAGTTCCGTCAGGCAGGATGAATAATAGGGAAGCAGCGCCAGTTCATCTTCAGTTAACCCGGGCATTTGCCATGTAATTTCATGATACACAAGGCCGTTAGTTCCCAGTTTATAAATGCTGGAGTCAGCACCTGCAATTGCCTGTTTCGTGGCATGCGGAATTTTCATTTCTGCGGGCACATCCTTAAGACTTACTTTGGGCAACACTTCAGGGTCATCCACCTGCTGCTGACGTTCGGCAAGGGCCTGTGCCCGCTGTATCACTTGCTGCCTGTCTTCCTCGTTCATAGCTGCCTTGATTGCAGCGAGATGCGCTTTTTCAGCAAGCTCCTTGCGTAAGTTTAAGTTTTCATCCGGTCGCAGCGTCAAGCGCACCCGGTGCTGATTATCCAGTAATAACCCGGTGACCAGGTTCTTGATAAATTCCGGGTCCTTGATGTCTTCACGCAGTGAGTCAATTACCGGGTCGAGGTTTAGCAGTGACGCCGGATCACTGCGGTGAATTGCCGCAGTCAGGCCATTCAAAATTAACTGCAGGCCAAACGGATAGGTGTCGCCACCGACTTCACGCTGGTGCAACTCCAGCTGGTGCAATACTGCTTCGAGTTTCGCATGCGGCACGCCATTGCTGGCGACATCGTGCAGCACACCAAGAACCAGCCTTTCAAATGCCTGGGCGTTTTCTACCTTGCTGCCTTCAACGCCGCACAAAAAGCACATTTCGTAATTCGAGTCTTCCAGTCCGCATAACGGCGACGGTGCCGCCGCTATATCAGTCGTCTCCAGTGCGTGGCGCAAAGGTGACGAGCTGTTATCAAGTAAAACCTGAGATAACAGGTTGGCTTTCATCATTTCGTCCAGTGATGTACAGGGTCCGAGCAGCCAGCCCATTACATGATGTGTTTTTTCGTTTATGTTTTCCTGGGCAACCGCATCGTAAGCATAAGCTTCTTCAACTACCAGCGGCGCAAGATAGCGTTTCTCCGGTTTTACGGCAATTTTCACATCCAGCCGCTCGAAAGACTTTAGCGCCTGCTCTTCAAACTTCTGCTGATGTTCAAATGCGGGAATATCGCCGAAGGTCATAAACACTGCATTGCTTGGGTGATAATGTGTCTGGTGAAACTGTTTTAGCTGCTGGTAACTTAAATCAGGAATATCCCGGGGTTCACCACCGCTGTTATAGTGATAGGTTGAGGTCGGATAGAGGTACTTACTAACCTCCTGCCATAATACGCTGACCGGCGAGCTCATCGCGCCCTTCATCTCGTTGAACACAACACCTTTATATTCAAGCTCGCTGGCAGGGTTATTAGCTTCCCTGAATTCTACGCGGTGGCCTTCCTGTAAAAAATCAAGCTCATCAAGGCGGGTAAAAAAGACCGCATCAAGGTAAACATCCAGCAGGTTATTAAAATCTTTTTTATTCTGGCTGGCGAATGGATAAGCTGTCCAGTCGCTGCTGGTGAAAGCATTCATAAAGGTGTTTAATGAGCGGCGTATCATCATGAAAAATGGATCACGCACCGGGTATTTTTTACTGCCGCACAGGGCTGTATGTTCCAGGATATGCGCCACGCCAGTTGAATCCATCGGCACCGTTCTAAAGGCAACCAGAAATACATTCTCGGTATTTTCAGCTGCCATATGATAATGCAGTGCGCCTGTTTTTATGTGCTGAAATTCATGTAAGGTTAAATTCAGTGAATGAATGTGTTCACTGCGTATCCACCTGAAAGACGGATGACAGCTTACCGCTTGCCCTTCAACTGCCTGACTGTTATTTGAGGGGGCCGTTTTAGTATTTGATGACGTGACTGATGACATAAACTTGAAAACTCTCTTTTTTTAAGACTAATAACTTACAACTTACTACTTAAGACTTATTACTGTCGTACCAGTTTATATACCGTTTCTACCAATGAATTTAAACCACGACCTTTAAATCCCGGCTGATCATCAATAATTTCTTTAAAACACAATTTCTCTATTGAGAAGTCATTAGAATATAAATCGTATACATTTTCTTCAGATACAGAAAATGGCGGGCCATTCATATCTGACTGATCATAGCTTAAGGTTACCAGCAGAGTACGGATACCCGGTTTTTGCAACTCGGCCATTTTCTTCGCATAGCGTTCACGCATATCCTGGGGCAAAGCAATAAGAGCAGCGCGGTCAAAAATATCGGTAATATCATCAAGATCATGTTTCTGCAATGCAAAGAAATCACCCTGGAATACATCAATTGGCGCCAGCCGTGTATTGTCCATATCACCCGCCATATACAGTGCATGCTGATCTTTTTTTGCAAATTTATAATTCAAGGCATTCTCTTCAAAAAAATCTTTGATCGCCTTTTCACTGCATTCCACGCCAAAGACCCTGTAGTTATTCTGTGACAACCACAGCATATCCTTGCTTTTGCCACACAGCGGCACGAACACCTTGAGTTTCTCACGCTGTTCTACAGCCGGCCCCTTTTGTCCATAGAACAGCCTCAGGTACGGATTGACAGCCTGCTGATGAAATCCGGTTTCATTTTTATCCCAGCGTTCTAACCAGAAATCAATTTCCATAATTAATTAAAGAAAACCTTAATTATCACCAGGTCTCCAGATACCAAAAGCATCTTCTGCCGGCCGCTTGTCCCTTTCCACCTGATCATGCACCTGCCCCATAAAATGACTTAAATCTGCTATCAATGCTTTTTTGTCCATTCCAGGATAATCGTGTTCCGCCAGTGCATAACCCGTGACAGCGACCAGATACTGCATAAAAACCAGGTCATTTTCCGCCTGGGGATCGTGTTTTGAGACAACGGCTTTAATATCCGCAACCAACTCAGACGATAGATGAATACCACCACTCATAATCTTTTACCCTGAACTATTTACTCTATATGTAATGGTGATAGTCTAAGCTATTTCAAGCTTAGCGAACAGGATTCAATATGTATAAAATCTGTATTTATGTCCCTGAAAACGCTGTGGATAAAGTCAAACAGGCAGTGTTTGATGCAGGCGCTGGAAGGGTTGGCAACTATGACCGCTGCTGCTGGCAAACAGAAGGCACCGGCCAGTTTCGGCCGCTTGAAAACAGCAATCCGGCAATCGGTTCACGGAACAGGATTAATCAGGTTAAAGAACTGAAAGTTGAACTTGTATGTGCAGATAATCTCGTAAAAGCAGCCATACTGGCATTAAAACACAGCCACCCTTACGAGGAACCGGCTTATGATGTATGGAAGCTGGAAGAGTTATAAGGATTTAATCTGTACGTATGATTGCTGATTGACACAGGCAGGCGGGCGCAGATTAAAACCTTGTACCAACAGAAAATGTCCAGAAAGCCACCTGTTTGGGATCAAAAGATGGCACGTAACCGATCTCGGTGCGAAAATTTTTCATTTTAAACGTGATATGCGGCATCAGCATCGGTGCCAGGGTTGATGTGTGCGCAGGCGTATTTTCATAACCAGTAGCGACTCCTGTATTAACACCAACTGTAACAAACCTGCTGGGATTAACGTATAGATCAGCCCCTGCATAGACTGAAGTAGCATTAAAACTGTTATCGTAGAAACCAGCGCGGACATCTATATTTGAATTATATGGCAGCGATACTCCAAGCCCGAAATTGTTCTGGTTGTATTCAACATTATTTCCGGTTTTATCCATATAGGTACGTTTGGCATGGCTGGCGGTTATATGGATGTTTAACCACCCATCAAATGAATATGCCTGTTTACTAACAACAAGAAGTAATGTCACAAGAAGCATTGTCGCGGTGATACTTTTTATACTCATAAGATACCTTTTGCAAGTGCTAATAATTTCTATAACACTAGATACGCAAAACGCATGCCAGAAAAAATCGCCTTATTACGGCCTGCTAAATAAGAGCATGCGATAAGGCGGTTATTAACCGTAGTGGGGCTCAAAAGCCCATTGTATGGGCATTTCAGTAGGTTTAATGAAGACTGTTATTGCTGATTTAACGCAAAGATATTTGATGAGAATGTCGGGTTTTAGTCAAAGTCTGTTACTAATACAACATTGCTTTTTATTGATGCCTGTTAATTCTGTAGCGGGCCTGGCCCCAATGGCGAGTAACTTTCAGACAGTTTTAATAATAAACCATGATAGCAGTGCTACTCCAATGACATGCTTAAGGTGGAAGGAAAAACATAAAACAAAGACCTGATACACAATTAATTTCAAAAACTGGAAAACATGCTTCCCGGACGATAACATTACGTCAGGAATTTTCAGGAATAATACATATGCCATCATCTGTTAAAACCATTGTTATCATTTTTTTATTGTTTACCCTGTATGGCTGTGCCGAACTGGCCAAACACGCTGAAACCATCAGGCCCACGGTACAAATAACCGGCACCCGCCTGGCCAATATCAACTTTGATCAGGCCGATATCATTTTCGACCTGGCTGTTGACAACAAAAATCCGGTTGCAATAAATCTGGCTGGCGTGGATTATGATTTTAAAGTTGCAAACCAGTCGCTGATCAGCGGTGTGAGCACTCAGGCAATCGAATTAAAAGCCAATGCCACCAGTCCAGTACAACTGCCCGTAATCCTGAAGTTTAATGACCTCAAAAAATTACCCGGTGAAGTCTGGAAAAAAGATACTGTGGCTTATGATCTGAACACCACCGTGAATGTAATGTTGCCTGTTATCGGCAACTATGCCGTGCCCGTCAGTAAAACAGGTGAACTGCCGGTACCCAGAATGCCAAACATCAAGCTCAAAGACATCAAGCTGAAAAGTCTGAGTTTCACAAACGCCGAGGTCATCGCACAGGTTGAAGTAATCAACCCGAATAACTTCAACCTGGATATAAACAACTTAAACTACCAGTTAAACATAAACCAGGAAAAATGGGGCCAGGGAAATATCACGCAGGCAGGCATGATCCCCAGGAAAGGTAAAGGAACTATAAACATCCCGCTGCAACTTGACCTGATGAGCATGGGCAGCACAATGTTCAGCATGCTGCACAGCAAGGCGACACTGGAATATCAGCTGACAGGCAACGCTACGGTTGATACCGGTATTGAACTTTTGAGGAATTTGAGCTTACCACTGGATATCTCGGGTAAGGCTGCAGTGAAGTAATTGTTTTTGTTGTTTGTTGTTTGTTGTTTTTTTGTTTTGATGGTTGCTGCTGGTTTTGTCTGACTCCATTAATTTTTTACTGGGTTGATGTTTAAAAACATTGAATCCCGGTAACTAGCTGTAATTATATCTGGTTTATATAGAAACCCATTTACTCTGTTGCGGGTCTCGCCCCGCTGGCGTCATAATAATTTTTCCTGGCTCTATTGCTACAGCCCAAAAGAGTAACCAGACTAATTTTGCCGGGAACGTTGTGAACAGCTGTTTTATAGCTGGCCTGAAAGGCAAAACACAGGACGAGTTTTGTAACATGCCGCCTTTATTCCCGGCCGGGCTCCGGTTTTACAGTGAACCTTATTATTGCCGGATCTGCGCCTCGCGGGGAATGGGGTGTTCAGCCACATTATTAAACACGTACACTCAGACAGTTTTCACAGAAAACCAGGACAGCTGCACTCTAGCCCGGATATTCCTATGAAATATCCGGGCTAACAATGACTTGCTTAAGGTGGATTGAATATCAAAAACTACGGAAGGAATATTTTTTATTAAATAGCAGAATTGATCATTGTCTATTTCATCACTACTCAATCACTATTTCAAACGAGTCTGAACCCGTTAGCTGGTTCGCGTCATTACCGTGTGTTAGCTGACTTTCTATTGATTTATAACAATAAATCAGTCCATACATAGAGGTAGAATATTATTTAATTATTTATACAAGGTAACCCGGGTAATGAAAGCAATATATCAGCTGGTACTATCCGCTCTCCTGTGTCTGGCCTTATCGAATGCCCAGGCCGTTGATCAGAGCAGCGATCAGGCAACAGGTCAGGCCATCAAAAAAATCACCATCAAACTGGATTTCATCCCGAATATCGAGGATGGCAAAACAACATTCAGCGTCTGTGCACGCTGTCATCTGCCAGAGGCCTGGGGCAATGTTGATGGCACCTATCCACAGCTGGCCGGGCAGCATGTCAATGTACTGATGAAACAGCTACTGGATATCCGCAGTGGCAGACGTCAGTCAGCATTGATGCATCCCTTTGTCCAGCAGCGTACGATCGGTGGCTATCAGGAGCTCAGCAATGTCGTCGCCTACATCTCGACATTACCGATGAACCCGGACCATGGCAAGGGACCGTGGCGAAAAGGGTCGGATGAATACAGCCAGGGCCAGAAAGTCTATCAACAATATTGCGTCAGCTGCCACGGCAAAAATGGTGAAGGCAACAATGAACTGGCCTACCCGAAATTGCAGGGACAGAATTTTCTGTATCTGAGCCAGCAACTCAGGCAGATAAAAAGTGGCTTGCGCCAGGTAAACCAGGCCATGAGTGCAATAGTACAGGGCCTCGATTATGAACAACTCGAAAAAGCCGCCAACTACGCCAGTTATTTTACCGTTCCGAAAGAAGACATGGCGAAGTCGAAAACATGGCGCAATCCCGATTTTCATTAACAGCACGTTCTGCAACAAGTGAGCAATATGGGAAATAAAGACAATAGCAGGTTAACAAGGCGGCGTTTCATTAAAACGGCTGTCGCAGCAGGAGCAATATCCAGCAGCACATTTACTTCCCGGCCGGATGCAGCTACCAATGCCGGCAAAAACGCAGCTGCCTCTGACGCCGCAACGGATAACAATGCTTTGCCCTTCTCTATCAGAAAACTGCTCAACCAGGCCAACCTGCCGAAAGCGGCTGGCGCCCGTGTCGTCATCGTCGGCGGCGGCTGGTCGGGCCTGACCATGGCAAAATATCTGAAGCTGCATAACCCGGCATTTGATGTCGTACTTATCGATAAGCGCCCGGAGTTCATCTCTTTCCCTGCCAGCAACTCATGGCTTGCAGATCAGATTAATCTTGATTTCCTGACACACAGCTATATCGATGCCGCCAAAAACCATAACTACCTTTTTCTGAATACCACCGTACTGGGTTTTGACCGCGAGGCAAAAAAAGTTTTCACCAACAATGGTTATATCCAATATGACTATATGGTGCTCGCACCCGGAATCGAATATGACTACAGCCGCATAGGTATCGATGACCCCGTAGCACAGATGCAGCTCTATAACGATTACCCCGGTGGTTTTGTAAACAGTTCTGAACTGATCACCATCAAAAGAAAGCTGCACACCTTCAAGGGCGGAACCTTCATATTGAACGTGCCGAACGGACGCTACCGCTGTACCGCCGCACCTTACGAACGGGCCTGTATGGCAGCTGCCATCTTCAGGAAACGGAAGGTAAAAGCGAAGATCCTGTTACTGGATATGAACGCTGAGATAAAGATCAAAAAGCAGGGTTTCGAGAAGGCATTTGCCGAGCTCTACGGTGATTACATAAACTACATGCCCAGCGCTGAAATTTCCGGTGTAGACCTCGACGAAAAAACTGTGAGCACTGATTTTGATGACTACCGGTTTGATGATGCCATCATATACCCGCCGGTGCGCGCATCATCATTACTGGAAGATGCCGGCATTGCCAACATGAAGACCGCGCAAAAAGTCGCTGATACCGACCCGTATAAATATCATGTCATCGGCGATGAGCATGTTTATGTTACCGGCGATTCCAGGTCACAGCCCTTTTCCAAAGGCGGCCACACGGCAAATTCCGAGGCACAGTATGTCGCCGAAGTTATTGCCGCCCATGCGCTCGGCAAGGAAGTCAGATGGCGCAGCCCTCAGACCATGTGTTTCTCTGCGGTTGATATCGATCCGCTGGAAGCGATGAGCATTATCACTTTCTACAGGTTCAACGAGCAGAAAAAAGAGTTCGAGTTCGATCGTACCCACATGATGGAAGACTGGAACACCGAAGGTGGGCAGGCCAGCCTGGCATGGGCGGAAGGCATGTACCGGGATATGTTTTATAAATAACTCAGTAGTTCTGTCAGAGCTTTATGCATAAAAACAATCAGCGTGAAAAGCGGGTGAATATTGAAATATTTCATCTGGCCCGAATGGCACTTACTTAAGACAAATTCATGTCATTACGAACGTTAGCGCGGCAATCTCAGCCCTCATTACAAAACACGTGCGCTCATACATGCTGGCACAGAAAGCCCATGATAGCCGCAATAGCTAAGTGGCTTGCTTAAGGTGGAAGGAAAAACAAAAACGTTGAAAAATCTTTTCTTAACGACTTTGCACGATTGGTTATTATTTAATCCCTCCGTCCCCATAGCGCCATATTAATCTTAACTTTCAGGATGCAGATTCAGGTTTAATTATCAAAAGGTTAGCTGGATCACCATGGTGCAAGACAAGCTTTGCATCCGAACTACCGGCGGTAATCTGCAAAACCTGACCAGGCGCCAGCTCAATATCTACTCGGCAATCGTCATTACAAATCAAGCTGATTGAGAGCTCTTCTGAGTGTATATTTTCAATGCTTGCTGTATCACCTGCATTGATTGTTTCATTGACATCTGTAATATTTTTCACAGCTTATATTTACCATTGTTAAGGTTGGCTTGTTGCATAACGCCCTAAGCAGAGGCAAACCGTAGTGCAGCGTGGTTTGTCCTGCTGGCTTTACTTATTAGAGCTTTCATTGTTTTGGAAAATCCTGTAAGCAGCATTTACCTGAAGGATTTCGTGTTTCACAAGCACAAACACCACTTTTTGTTTTTTCAGTAACGAAATGCATTATTTTGCTATTATCTTTTGCACTAGCCAATGAAACTCCAAAGCAATAGCAGAGCGTTGAATTTTGGTTTTTTTCTTTTATTCCAACAGTTGTTCGGAGTGCAATTGTTTTGATCGTAGAATTGTCTTGACCAAAGTAAACAACATCACAATCGGGATCATCGCAGAAGTAATAGGCTTGATGTTTATCTTCCCAAGCCCAAGGTTCTTTTATGTGATGTAAAACTGTCTTGGCAGATACTTCCTTGTACTCCTGGCCATTAACGGGGCAGCGATGCCTTTTAGGGTTTATATCTGTATCACAGGAAGTTGAACAGCAATATGACATTTTACTTTTCCTCCTTATTTAGCTCTAACGCTAAGCTAAGCGGTCTCGCACACCGCCAAAAAATAGCTGTGGCGGCGCATTGCTACACGATTGCCCATTCTGTGGCACGTTTGCGAGACCCGCTTGAGCGCCTTGTTGAACACATGTGCGCACAGCACATTCATTATTATAGGGATTTTCATAACGTCCCGGCCGATACACTGAAAACACTCGTTTCAGTAAGGCGCCACATTGATCACAACACCAATCTAACCCAGATTCCTGCGCTTTTCCAGCCTTTATCTCCGCTTCGGCTATACCACCAATCTCCTCTCGACAGCGGTCACGTTTATCCTGGCTTCTGGAAGCATATAATCCATAATGCCGTACAACATGAATACCAACTTTGGGAACATGCCACAGGATTCGTCGCATAAACTCGTCAACCTTCAGGCATAACGTTTTCACTTTCTGATCCCGATGATCCTTGTACAAAAATCGGATCTTGTTGCCGCAGCTTATAATTTGTTGCGGATGTAACGGCCCGCCTTTCACATAGCGCGCAAGGTACAAAATGACACCTTTCGCATGTTCGTATCTCTCCTGTATGCGTACACTCCATGGTTTTTTATATAACCGGTTTATGCAACTTAATACTTCATTCTCACTAACGCCTCTGGGCAATATCAAATCATGGTCTTTCACCGCCGCCTTTATATAGGCCTGTAACTTGCCTCGATACAGTGCTTTAACCACACGTACAGGTAACAGATAATCACCCGCCAGTTTCTTCCAGTCATTTGCCCTGGTGATGCCACCAGCCGTTACCAGACAGTGAATATGGGGGGGTGGTTCAACTGCCGTCCCCAGCTATGTAACGTCATCACAATACCAGGCGTAGCTCCAAGATACCTTTCATCTTCCAGTAGCTCGATCTGGGTATCTCGACTGGCTTTGAAGAGCGCTTTTGTAAACCATTTCCGATTGTACTGCCACAACGTTAGATACTCATGCGGCAGGGTGAAAATAACATGATAGTGCGCACAGTCAAGCAAACGACCCTTCTGCGCCTCTATCCACTCATGGCGTGATTTATCTGCACAGATCGGGCAACTGCGGTGTTTACATGAATGGGACTGTATCTTTTCTTCGTGACCTTCCGGACAGACTAAATAATTATAGCCTTGCTCCGACATGCAACATTGCATGATGCCTTCCGCTGCCTTGATGTCTTTTAACGGTAGCTTGTTATTGCTTATACGTGGGAAGTAACTGAGAAATATGTTTTGTATGATCCTTTTATTTACCACTTCCATGTTGTCTAGCCTCCTTAGCTTAAATACTCATCAATTCTTTCGCGATAGCGTAATATGTTCAACAGTTTATTAACAGGAATCCTGTTGAGTAGGTACTATCCGGCAGCCGTATAGTTCTGTGTTATTTTTTACTACACATAGGATTGCATTTAATGGGACAGAGAGATTTAATCTTAACCATATATCAAAGCCAGCGGACCTGGTCGATATATTGTATGAAATAATGATGGATAGAGCCTGCTCCGCACCCACCTCTTTAACCCTGTGCAACAGATTTAAAATTCAGTTTTTACGCTTATTTATTATCTAATGCAAGAGTATATAACTGATAGAAACCGGCTGCTTTTCTCTGTTATGCATCAGTTATTATAAAGCGTGGCTGGGTTATTGAGGATGAATGAGTTACCCGCTGCCTGCAACGCTAGCGCTTATGCAAGCCTACAAAATCAGAACCCGGCACCGTTTTTGATATTGCTCTTCAGTCCACCTTAAGCAAGCCATATGGCCACTATCGTTAGCATGGGCTTTCTGCGCCAGCATGTCTGAGCGCACATGTTTTCAATGTGTGCGAGTTCTGGCACAGCATGATAGCGATAGTGGCTAAATGGGAAACCCTGTTTTTCAGGGGCGCAGCTGTAGTGGCGGCATTCTTTTGGTTACTTTTCTGTTGCTGTAAACAGAAAAGTAACTCGCCAGCGGGGTGAAACCCGCAAAGCCAAAGT
>JAJDNP010000012.1 GCA_022340645.1 Gammaproteobacteria bacterium
CACATAACTCACTGTTATACATGAAAGAGATAACTGTTTATGTCATCCGAAACATGAACTGGCAACGGTCGCCCGAGACACGCTGTGAATACTTCCTTGTACGCTCGAATGCCGCATCCATGCGGCATACGGTCTCGCACAGCAGTTCCCAATCCATGTTTCTAATATTAAGTGGGACAGCAATGGTTACTGACGGATTATTTATTAATCTCTCCGTTACCATTTTCAATCTTCCGAAACTCCAGAAAGTAATTAGCGCCCAGCAAAGGCTTGTCAGCTATTTGCAGAAATCCGGCCGAGGTGATCTCTGCAATCACCTTTTTCCTGTCGGCACGAACGTGTCCCATGACCCAGCGTGAACTTTTGCCGGGATGTTTTCGGTAATCGATCACAATCAACCTTCCACCGGAACGAAGCGCCTTATGTATTGAGGCAAGCATGCTTTTCGGATACTCGAAATGGTGATAAGTATCGACGGTGAACGCGAGGTCTATCGATTCCGCGTCCAACATGGCGTCCCTGGGCGAATTGACAATGCCCTCGATGTTCGTCAACCCCTGTTCGCGGCTCATACGCAGGATATTTTCAACAAAAGGTCGCGAAATATCCACCGCGTATACCTTACCCTCCTTTCCCACTTGTCGCGAAAAAAGTCGTGTAAACAGCCCTGTGCCTGCACCGATGTCCGCCACATCCATTCCCGGCGATACAGCTGAGGCCTGCATGATATCAAAGCGACGATCATAGATTTCTCGTCCGGGGCTTTCGAACTGGTTTACCCAAAACTGCCAATCCGGATCCATGTAGTAAGTGTTAATACCCGGGCGAGCACTTTGTTCTTCCGCACGTATGTCGGCTAACCCCGAAAGATCCAGGCAAACAAGTATCAAAAGATAGAGCTGTAGAGTTTTCAAATTATCACCTCGGCTGCATGGTCCGCATTGTGTGAACTTTAGTGTATTAAGTGTGAACTTTAAACACTCCGAGGAACAGCGAATTAAGTGCCGCGGAGATCTGGCATTGAAATATATGGCAATGGCACTGGCCAGTTAGCATCATGCCCGATTGAAATATCAGACAGGCAAATCGGTTACCAAAAACTGTAAAGAAATCCAGAATTCTGGCAAATAATTTTACAGAATTACTTCAATACAGAACCAGAAAAACCATGTAGCTAATTGAAAAATAAAAGCTGGCAAATAGTTTGTACATTTCTTGCATAAGTTTCTTACCAGGGTCGCGTGTTATCGTGACTGCAGGTCATCCAGACAGTCGGATACCCATGGATTTCGGCAAAGTGATCACGCCAACAGGACTGGAGATGGTCTGAATTGAATAAGTTAAACTGTTATGCAAGACGAAATTGAAAAACAAAAGAAAAGACTCGAAGCGCTGAAACTGCAACTTGCCGAGTTAGACGCTGAACGTGACCGTATTCAAAAACAGGTACAGGCCCTCAGGTCATCACCGCTAAAGATCACCTTGCCTGGACTGTGGAGCCGTGCAACTGTTGCCTCTGCAGGCATTCTCGCTGTTGCATTCCTTCTCTACCTCAGCATTTTTCATGACGCACAGAGCAGTGTGAAAAATAACGATCAAGCTGAAGACCCTGCAATCGGTACACCGGTTACGACACGGATCGTGCGCGACAAGCACACGACTTCAAGCGCTAACAGGGCATCAGCACGATTCGACATTTTCGCCGGGGCAAAAGAGGCAAGTGAGCGGCAATGGGGCCCGTTTTTGATAATGCCGGAACCAGACGCCAATAAACGTTATTACGGCTTTGATCCAGTGGTGAAGGCGCAACAGAAAAACCTGCTGACATTAGGCTTTGACGTCGGTGAAGCAGATGGTTTCAAGGGGCCGCGCACCCGGCAGGCCATCGCAGAGTTCCGCGCTCTTTACCTGCCGGACAGCGCCGGGCAACTAAGGGATGCCGACCTTGCCGTCATTATAGAGAGCTATGCCAACCTTGCCCGCAGAGATGCCGCCAGGTTCGGCATTGATCACGGGATCGTTGCTGCCATCCGGCTAAGCAGTGTGCGTACCGGCGTGGACTTTTCGTACCTGATGAAGCTGGCCGCCACGGAAAGCAACTTCGAGCCCGGGAGTGAAGCGGCGACCTCGTCAGCAACCGGCCTGTACCAGTTTACCCACGATACCTGGCTGAACACCCTGAAGATGCACGGTGCCAAATATGGCATTGTTGCCAGCTACGCCGCGAAGATCGAATACTCCGAGACCCGGAGCGGATACCAGCGGCCCATGGTGAATGACCAGTCGCTGTACCGGCACCTGCTTGAACTGCGAAAAAATCCCCGTCTGTCGTCGATGATGGCTGCGGAAACAGTGCGTGAGCACCAGCAAAAACTGCTGCACTCGCTTGATCGTGAACCCACAGAGACCGATCTCTACCTGGCCCACTTCCTCGGCATCGACAATGCCATCACTTTTCTGCGATCGCTGCAACAAAGTCCCGGCATGCATGCCGTGGAACTCTTTCCCGAGGCGGCAAGCAGTAACTATGATATCTTCCACCCCGGGTCTTGTGAACCGCGCACCGTAGATGAAGTTTATGCGCTGTTCGACGAGAAACTCAGTAGCCGTCGTTACGACGACGTCGCCACCAACTGATCAACCAGTCTGGTAGCAACCAGCTATTTACAGGCTTTACTATTTGGACATAACGAAAAATCATGGAATATTGTTCGATTGAAATATTCGGCAGTTCCATATGCCTCACCCTTTCAGGGCTGTCATTCAAATCGTTCCAGACGATTTAGTCGAACCTGCACACGGTTAAATTCATCCTGCAATATAGCATTACCGATACCCGTAGGTTCGAATTTATTCGGACAAATAACGCTTATGAACGTCCGCTTTTATTTATTAGCGGGTTATCGAGCTGTTTACGGTGAAAACTCGTTGCATGGCAGCTGGGACAAGGCGGTATTTTCCCGGCCTTGTGAAAATGCAGTTTTTCACCGCACGCATCACAGACCAGTGTCCCAAAGCCCATTACTTCCCCGGTATGGTAGTCATAGGGTTTGTGAATATGATCTTTCATCCGCTTCAGTTCGGCACCGGCCTTGTCAACCAGTTCCAGCAGTGATTCGGTGACTTCGGACTTGATGAGTGACGATTCGAAACCAAGCCAGTCTTTTACCTCGTAATCCGCAGCCGAGAGATAATAG
>JAJDNP010000028.1 GCA_022340645.1 Gammaproteobacteria bacterium
TAGATAAAAACGTTTTCAGGCTTATAAATATCTGTGTTCATCTGCGTTTATCTGTGGATAATCTATTTTTTGCTTTTAAATATTTGCGTTTATTCGCGTTCATTTGCGGAAGAACCTAAAAGTTTTTTCTTTTCCACCAACGGGCATCAAGGGTCGACAACGTAAGTTCAACTGAAAACATTCACTGTCCGTTCCTGCTGCATTTTTCTCTGTCAAAGACACTTATCGACCGTCCGTTATCTGGCTATGAGAGTATTCACTTGGTGATCTTTGATTATGTGAATAGGTGAATTCTGGAATTCCTGGTATATACCCCGATTCACATTTTTTGGTCAGATTTGTCGGAGTGGCTGATATCACTATAAGCGACGGTGGGGCAGGCGGCAACACTACCCCCAGACTTAAACTTATCAAAATGGCTAAAAACAGCGAATACAGGTGAATTTATTGCCAGTAAAGTCAAACCCTACCGTTACCATTAAGAAAACGAGTTAGCCTGTATTTTTGCTCTGTATCAGTGTGTTTTATGCTCAGAATGTGTCTAGAAGGATGAACAGCCTCGAAGGGCTTCTAGTATCAATCACATCCTGTGCATCGGCATGGGTGAATTATATGTTGATATAGTATTTGTCTGTAAGGAGTATCTGATATTGCTGCAGGGGTTTGGCTGTCGATTTTACTGTCTATCAAAAAATAACAATAACAATAAGGAGAAGAATAGCTAATCTGGCTTGCTATAGTCTTGCTGAGGATTCAGGGGGGGTAATATCAAAGAGCGAGAAAAGTTACCTAATATATTGATTCATATGGTACCGGAGGCCGGACTTGAACCGGCACGCTATCGCTAGCATCGGATTTTGAGTCCGACGTGTCTACCAATTTCACCACTCCGGCGTGCAGCGCGCATTTTATATTAATTAGTTTTAAGTTGTAAGTTTTAAGTTACAAGTTGATTATTCGAAATAGTTCCTGATTCTAGGCAGGCAGGACCTTTTTGAAGGGCTTGACGGTGACCTTGCCGTAAACACCGGCTTCAACGTAAGGGTCGGCATCCGCCCAGGCTTTGGCGTCTTCCAGGCTTTCGAATTCCGCGACCACCAGGCTGCCGCTGAAACCGGCGTCGCCCGGATCTTCGCAGTCGATAGCGGGGTGGGGGCCGGCCAGGATTAGCCTGCCTTCATCCTGCAGCGCGCGCAGGCGTTCCAGGTGCCTGGGCCTGGCGGCCAGCCGGCGCTGCAGGCTGTTTTCTACGTCTTCAGCAATAATGGTATAAAACATTAGCGGTTTTCCCCCTTTTTTTCCGTCTGTTTCTGCAGATCGTCTTCAGAGATATACCGCGACAGATAAAACGCCTGCAGGATGACAAAGATAATGGTCAGTCCCATCAGGCCGAATAACTTGAAGTTCACCCAGGTGTCCATGCGGGTTTCCGGTGATGCATCCATGTTGTAGTAAAACGCCACGTACAGGTTGGCTGCGCCGCTGATAAAAAAGAACACGACCCAGGCCAGGTTAAGGGTAGACCAGACGTTTGGCGGCAGTACGATATGGTGGCCCATCATGCGCTGTATGATCGGCTTTTCACCGAAGTACATGCTGCCGAGAAAAACACCGGCAAACAGCCAGTTTAGTACCGTGGGTTTCCACTGGATAAAGGCCGGGTTGCCAAGGAAGATGGTGATGCTGCCGAGCACGGTAATGAGCACCAGCGAGAATATGTGCATGCGCTCAAACTTGCGGGTGTTGAACCAGTGAACGGCAACCTGGACAAAACTGGCGATGATGGCAATACCGGTTGCGATAATCGTGGCATTGATAAAATCAGGCCTGGCGGGATCAATCAGCTGGCCGATAAAGCTATTTTCTATTAGAAAGCTTGCCTTGTAGTAACTAACGAAAAAGAGAATAATTGGAAAAAAATCAAATAGTAACTTCATTTATCTAATGTAATATATGTATCGTAAATGGGATTCGGGTCTGTATGGGCAGTCATTATACATGCTCATAAAACTATAAGTTATAGTTAAGTTATAAGTATAAGTTTCAAATTATAAGTTTTTTAGCTTATTACTTTTAACTTACAACTTATAACTTACAACTTATAACTCTTGTCGCAACAGTGTATTATTCGCCGTTATTTATTTTTCATTTTTCACTATTCATTTTTCATTGCTTGTTTCATGAGTCTTTACTTAGAAATCCACCCGAAAAATCCGCAACCGCGCCTGATCAGGCAGGCGGTTGATATCATTCTCAAGGGTGGGGTGATTGTGTACCCGACCGATTCCAGTTATGCGCTTGGCTGCCAGATTGGGGACAAGGGAGCACTCACGCGTTTGCGCCGTATTCGCAAGATTGATGAGAACCACAATTTGACCCTGGTGTGCCGTGACCTGTCTGAAATATCGACTTATGCAAAAGTTGATAATGCGAATTATCGCCTGATCAAATCGCTAACGCCGGGGCCATACACCTTTATTTTACCGGGAACGTCCGAGGTCCCGCGCCGCCTGATGCATCCGAAGCGGCGCCACATTGGTTTGCGGGTAATGGACCATCCCGTAGTCAATGCCCTGCTGGAAGAGCTGGGCCAGCCGCTGATGAGCTGTACACTGATTATGCCGGGTGAAGAACTGCCGGTAACCGATGCGGAAGATATACGCGAACAATTGGACAAGCAGGTGGACGTCATTATCGATAGCGGACATTGCGGGATTGAGCCTACCACGGTGATTGGCCTGACCGGCGATGTGCCGGTGTTGCGCCGCCAGGGTAAAGGTAAGGACCATGGGCTCTGACGAGCCAGTGAATAATGAAAAGTGAAAAATGAAGAGCTTTTCAGAAACAGGGACGGGATTCGCGTGGTTATGCAGGTCCAAATGAATTACTTGGCATATCCGTATGCCTCGCGCTTTCAGGGCTTGCATTCAAATTGCTCCAGACAATTAAGTCGGACCTGCTAGTGGTGGAATTTACATGCAATGATGAAGCCTGGTGTTGATTCGTGTAAACTCCGCAAAACCAATATTCAACCAATACGATAAAACACAATAAGAAATCACCCTGGATGTCGTCTTCTATTCCCGATCTTGTTTATACCATCACCGTATGGGCCATTCCGGTTTTATTTGCTATCACCCTGCATGAAGCGGCGCATGGCTGGGTGGCGAATAAACTGGGCGATCCGACAGCAAAAAATCTCGGCAGGATTACCATCAATCCGATAAAACACATCGACCCGATGGGTACCGTGGTAGTTCCCATATTCCTGGCGATGGTCAGCGGCTTTATCATGGGCTGGGCAAAGCCGGTGCCCGTGGATGCGCGCTATTTTAAATCGCCGCTGCTGGATATGGCACTGGTTGCGGTTGCCGGACCGGCATCGAATTTTATCATGGCCTGTTTCTGGGCAATGTTTATTCAGTTGGCGGCGGCGTTGCTGCCGGTTTCACATTTACTGGTTTTTCTGGCCGATGTCGGCGAGAAGGGTATATATATCAATGTTATCCTGATGGTATTGAATTTATTGCCTATCCCGCCGCTTGATGGCGGACGCGTGGTTACCGGTATTTTGCCACCGGCCATCGCTGTGCAATATATGCGGCTGGAAAGATTCGGTATGCTTATCATTTTGCTGTTACTTGTCAGCGGCTTACTCGGTAAAATTCTGTGGCCGCTGGTACTGCATTTCGTCAAACTAATTAGCACCATTTTCGGGTTGTAAATTAATAGCTTATATTATATTTCTAAGGAATTAGATAAAGAATAGTTTTTGTGGGATTGAGTTAAATGAGGATCAGGAAAACTTGAATACAGTAGCGATACAGCATCAGCGCGTACTATCAGGCATGCGTCCAACAGGGCGTTTGCATCTGGGGCATTACCACGGTGTTTTAAAAAACTGGGTACAGCTGCAGCATGAATACGAGTGTTTCCTGTTTGTTGCCGACTGGCATGCGTTAACCACGCATTACGAAGACCCGTCCATTATCGAACAGAGTGTCTGGGATATGGTGGTTGACTGGCTGGCCGCCGGTATCAGCCCGGGTTCGGCGAAAATGTTCATCCAGTCGAAAGTGCCCGAACATGCTGAACTGTACACCCTGCTGTCGATGATTACGCCGTTAAGCTGGCTGGAACGGGTGCCCAGCTACAAGGATCAGCAGGAAAAATTAAAAGAGAAAGATCTTGCGACCTATGGCTTCCTTGGCTATCCGCTGCTGCAGAGTGCAGATATCCTGATATACAAGGCAGGTATGGTGCCGGTTGGTGAGGACCAGGTGGCGCATGTCGAGCTGACCCGCGAAGTTGCCCGCCGTTTCAACCATCTCTATGGACGGGAGCCGGATTTTGAAGAAAAAGCGAAGCAGGCAGCGAAGAAGATGGGTAAGAAAAATGCCAAGATGCTGTTCAAGTACCGCAAGGAATACCAGGAAAAGGGCGATGTCGAAGCATTGAAAGTGGCCCAGGCGCTGCTTGAATCGCAGCAGAATATTTCCATTGGCGACAAGGAACGGCTGTTTGGCTACCTGGAAGGTTCCGGCAAAATTATCCTGCCGGAGCCGCAGGCCCTGCTGACGCCAGCATCAAAAATGCCGGGGCTGGATGGACAGAAAATGTCCAAATCTTACAACAACACCATTGCGCTGCGCGATGATACCGATAACGTAGCGACAAAGCTTCGCACCATGCCAACCGATCCGGCCCGTGTTCGCCGCAATGATCCGGGCGATCCTGGGAAATGCCCGGTGTGGCAGTTCCACCGGGTGTATTCCAGTGCCGATACCTGCCAATGGGTGCAGGATGGTTGTAAACATGCCACCATCGGCTGTCTTGAATGCAAGCAGCCGATCATCGATGCGGTGCTGATGGAATTAAAACCGATACAGGACAGGGCGAGGGAATATGAAGGGGATATGTCCGCGGTCAAGGCAATTATTAATGAAGGTAATGCGGCTGCAAGAGAGGTCGCTCGTGATACACTGGAAGAGGTCAGGAAAGCGATGGGTATCGCTTATTTATAAAAACGTGCATTTTTTGAAGAGATAACCGGTAAATATGGCAAATCCAGACATCCAGGAAACCCAGCAGCACGAAAAGCTGCTCAGGCAATTTGGCGGGGCGGAAGGTAACACGGACGTTCCGGCGAATGCGCTGAAGAAAAATAATTCAAAAGCACAGGGTGAAATGCCGTTTGCCCTGATCCAGGGTGAACCGCTGACGGTGATTCCGCAGGATCTCTATATTCCGCCTGATGCACTGGAAGTCATCCTGGAAGCTTTTGAGGGACCGCTGGATTTGCTGCTGTACCTGATTAAGCGTCAGAATATCGATATCCTGGATATTCCGCTGGAGGAAACCACCCGCCAGTACATGCAGTATATAGATCTGATGCAAAGCCTGAAAATTGAGCTGGCCGCGGAATACCTGCTGATGGCCGCCATGCTGGCAGAAATCAAATCACGTATGTTACTGCCGAGACCGGCGGAAAGCGAAGATGAAGATGATCCGCGCGCTGACCTGATTCGCCGCCTGCAGGAATACGAGCGCTTTAAACAGGCCGCCCAGGATATCGACACCCTGCCGCGAGTTGAGCGTGATATCTATTTAACCGATATTGAACTGCCTGAAATCCACCAGGATAAGCCGCTTCCCCAGGTTGACTTGCGCGATATTCTGTTTGCCTTCAGAGACGCCATGATGCGCGCCGAGATGTATTCACATCATCACATTCAGCGTGAAGCACTGTCTGTGCGTGAACGCATGAGCATTGTGCTGAGCGCCATTACCACAGATGGTTTTACAAATTACACCAGTTTATTTACCATTGAAGAAGGTCGCCGGGGCGTGGTAGTGACCCTGCTGGCGATTCTGGAACTGGTTAAGGAACAGTTGATCGACCTGGTTCAGTCAGATGCCTTTGCGCCCATTCATTTAAAAGCGGCCACGTCTTCGACCACGGTCGGCAGCAACAGGCAGGGCGATAACACCGGTTATAACTAAGTAGAGAACCTTATCATGGAAATTAATAAACTAAAAAATATCCTTGAAGCGGTTTTACTGGCTGCTGACCGGCCCCTGACCGTGAACCATCTGGAAATCCTGTTCGAACTTGATGAAGAGCGGCCGACACGTGATGAAATTCGAAAAGCACTGCATGAAATGGCAGAAGAATATGAAACACGCGGTTTTGAATTAAAACAGGTAGCCAGCGGTTACCGTCTCCAGGTCAGGCAGGATTATTCACTCTGGGTTGGCCGTTTATGGGAGGAAAAGCCCGCCCGCTACACGCGCGCCCTGCTGGAGACCATGGCGCTGATCGCTTACCGTCAGCCGATCACACGAGGTGAGATTGAAGAAGTGCGTGGTGTCAGTGTCAGCTCAAATATTATCAGGACATTATTGGAACGTGACTGGATCAAGGTTCTTGGGCATAAGGACGTACCCGGCAAGCCGGCGCTTTATGGCAGCACCAGGGGATTCCTGGATTATTTCAATCTCAGCTCGCTTGACCAGCTGCCAACACTGGCAGAGATAAAAGATCTGGATAAAATTCATCCCGAGCTGGAACTCGATGAAGATGCTAACCAGGCCGGTGAGGAAAGTGCAGATCAGGGTAATGCCGAAAACCCGGCTGCCAGAGAACAGCATAAGCAGGCGTCTGATGATGACCCGGACACTGAAGCGAATGACTCCGGTGAGCTGATGGATGAAGAAGATCAGGTTTTCATCGTTTAAACCTAAAAAATCAGTTGAATCGTAGCGAGAGTGAACAAGGTGCTGAATCTACAAGACTTTATCGGTTATTTTGGGCGAAACCGTATCACCCATACGGTGAGTTTAAAATGTTCGAGAAAGTCTTGTAGATTCAGTGCATTGGACGCTCGCAGTAGGTTCAACTGATTTTTTAGGTTAAAGTAAACATCCATTAAAATCCCCATTCGGATTAAGTCTCTATGCCACAAGACAGCGTGCAGACAGAACGTGTACAGAAAGCTCTGGCACGTATGGGATACGGTTCGCGTCGAGAAATTGAGCAACTGATCACTGAAGGGAAAATTCGTATCAACGGCCAGCTTGCAAAACTGGGCGACCATGTCAAAGAAGGCGATAAAATCAGTATCGGCAGCTCCCGTGCTGTCATCAAGTCTGATGTTAACCGCATCCGTGTTCTTCTCTACAACAAACCTGAAGGTGAAGTCTGTACCCGCAAAGACGAGCAGGGGCGCAGGACCGTTTTTGACAGTATCGGCAATTTGAAAGATGGACGCTGGATTTGCGTCGGCCGTCTCGATATCAACTCCAGCGGTTTATTGCTGTTTACCAACTATGGTGAACTGGCTAACCATTTAATGCATCCGTCGAGTGAAATCGAACGCGAGTATGCAGTAAGAGTCAACGGAGAAGTGACCGCTAACACGATCAGGACATTATTAAAAGGTGTTGAGCTGGAAGACGGTTTTATGAAATTCGAGCAAATCCTCGATAGTGGCGGGCAGGGTGCAAACCACTGGTACCACGTGATCCTGAAAGAAGGCAAGAACCGTGAGGTCCGCCGGCTATGGCAGTCGCAGGACATAATGGTCAGCCGTTTAATTCGTGTGCGTTACGGCAGCATTGTTTTACCGCGTGATTTAAAACAGGGTAACAAAAGGGAGCTAACACTGGATGAAATAAAAACCCTGTTTGAATTCGTGAAACTTGAGTGGCCCGAGTCGCGAGACGAGGCGGCAAGGGAAAGAAGCAAAAAGGCCAGAAACCTGTCGATCAAAAAGCAGCTATATGGAAGTCAACCACCAGCGAAAACTTCTCGTCCCGGTAGAGGTCAAAGAGACAAAGCCGGTAAGGGAAAGAAAAGGAAATCGGTACAATTAAAAAGCCCTGCTACAAAAAGTAAGCACAGGTAAACGTTAGTCGTTTTGTCATTGCCTGGTACCTCGCAATGACAGGTAATTGAGTGGTGGACTTTGCAATGAATAATTTGTCACTGAAGTTCGTATTAATTCTGTTTATTGTTTCATTAGGTGATTTGCCGCAGGTCGTTGCAAAAACCGAGGGTGAACTGGAAGAAGGGATGGTAAATCCCGGGCATAAGGAACAGCCCGCCTGGTTTAAAGTTTCCTTCCTGGATTTGTTCGAAGATATTGCAGAGGCTGCAGACAACAATAAGCGATTAATGGTTTATTACTACCAGGACGGCTGCCCCTATTGTAAAAAATTACTCGAAGAAAATTTTTCTCAGCGTGAAATAGCTGATAAAACACGGCAATATTTTGATGTAGTTTCCATTAACCTGTGGGGCGATAAGGAAGTCACCGTGGGTGATAAAACCTATTCAGAAAAGGAATTTGCTGAAGCCCTGAAAGTGCAGTACACGCCCACCCTGTTATTCTTCAGCGAGGATAACAAAATCGTTTTTCGAGCAAACGGTTATTACCCGCCTGAAAAATTTAGCGCATTACTGGACTACGTGGGTAAAAAGCAGGAGAAAAACCTGAGTTACCAGGATTACATGGAAAAGATTAACCCTGAGCCTGCAAGCGGCCGCCTGCATGATGAAATTAACAGCGTGACTTCAACGACTGATCTAAGCGTGCACGACAAGCCCCTGCTGGTGATGTTCGAACAAAGGAAATGTAAAACCTGCGATGAGCTGCACCTTGACATGTTACAACGTAAAGAAAGCGCTGATTTACTGTCGCGCTTTAATGTCCTGGTTGTTGATATGTGGTCGTATGATCTCATCACTACACCAAAGGGTAACAAGATGAAGGTGCGTGACTGGGCGAAACAGCTCGATGTGAAATACGCACCAAGCCTGTTGTTTTTCGATAACAATGGTGACGAAGTGTTTAGAACCGATGCCTATCTAAAAGCCTTCCACACCCAGTCGGTGATGGAATATGTTGCTTCCGGCGCCTATAAGACCCAGAGTAATTTCCAGCGTTATATTGATCAACGTGCAGATCACCTGCGCGAGCAGGGCATAGAAATTAATTTAATGGAATAATGTCCACAGATGAACGCAGATAAACACAGATAAAAAGCCTTGTTAATATGAGAAACATTTTACGCTTCTTTTTTATAACCAGAATCACTGCTATCTCATCGGGACAGCAATGAACCAGAATGTGTAATTAACAATAATTAAAAATAGAGAAAACACTCGTTATTATCTGTGTTTATCTGCGTTCATCTGTGGACTAAGTCATAACCATGAATCATTCACTGCAAACAATACCGTTATTGAATTTATCACTCGCCTTTATTCCGGTATTGATTACCATTTTTATACTCTATCAATGGTCGCTTAGGTCTGGCAATGCGCTTTACGCGATTTCACGAATGCTGGTGCAGCTGCTGCTTATCGGCTACCTGCTTACCTATATATTCGAATCTGACAGTTCGGGGATCGTGCTCCTAATATTATTTGTTATGGTATTTTCTTCGAGCTGGATCGCGTTAGGCACCGTGGCAGAAAAAAGGCAGGAGCTATTTAAATACGCACTTGTATCAATTGCATTTGGCGGCGGCTTTACACTGCTATTGATTACCCAGGCGGTACTGGCGCTAGATCCCTGGTATTCAGCGCAGTCAATGATTCCAATTGCCGGGATGATTTTTGCCAATGCAATGAACAGTGTCAGCCTTGCTACGGAACGTTTAAATGCAGAAACAGGCAGAGGTGTGCCTTATGATGCTGCACGAAAAATAGCCTTGCAGTCATCACTTATACCGGTGATCAATTCGCTGTTTGCGGTCGGCCTGGTATCACTGCCGGGTATGATGACGGGACAAATACTGTCGGGCGTTTCACCGCTTATTGCCGCCAGGTACCAGATCATGGTGATGTGTATGGTATTTGGCGCCGCGGGTATAGCGACGGCCAGTTTCCTGGTGCTGGTCAGGCATATTTTCGAGAAAGTGCTGGCAGATGAATAAACAGGCGGGGTATTAAAGCAGTCCCAGTAAGATAAGCTGTATACCCATTCGAAATTGCGCCGGCAACGCTATCGCTTATGCCAGCCTGCCGGGAAATCATTCATTAGCGCAGGCTGGCATAAGCGATAGCGTTGCCGGCAAATCACTAATTATTGCTATCGGCTCAGGTTTATTATATTGGCAGATAATACTCAAGCTGGAGGCATAAATAAAAGCCATACCTGTGTCGTTAGCCGGTAACTGCAGTTAGCTCATCAAGCCTGAATATCTTTCCATGTGATGGCTCGCCATTAACAGTCCTGCCTGATTCATTCAGTAAATAAGCAGCTGCTTTTGCAACTTCATCCGTTGTAGTCAGCCCTGTTGGATCTTCCGCGGGAAATGCGTGCGTCCGCAAGGCGGTTCTTACGGCGCCAGGCATTAACCCGCAGACATTGATTGAGGTGGATTCAAGCTCATCGGCCAGGATATTCATCAACGCGGTTAAACCCGCCTTTGATACGCCATAGGCTCCCCAGTATGCTGTGCACTTGTCATCCAGGTTAAATACGATAGAGCTGTAGCTATCATGGTTGAGCAGAGGCAAACATGCCTGGGTTATCATGAATGTGGCATTCAGATTGATCTGCATAACGCGGTGCCAGAGTTTAATGTCATGTTGCTGGACAGGGGTGGAGGCGCCCAGCCAGGCTGCGTTGTTGAATAACGCATCCAGTTTGCCGAATTCTTTATGCAGGGCTGAATTTAGCGTGTCACAGTCTCCAGGCGTCATTTTTTCAAAATCAAGCGGGTAGATTACCGGCTCGGGATAACCCTGGTTAGTTATTTCATCATACAGGGCTTCAAGCTTGGGCTGAGTTTTTCCATGAATTATCACGGTGGCACCTTGCCTGGCGCACTCTATTGCTGTTGCTTTACCGATACCGTCACTGGCGCCGGTAATTAAAATCGTTTTATTGATAAATTGCATATTCGTAAGAGGGGCTTAAAATAATCCGCTATTCTACCTTTTCTTGGGGCCTGCTAACACTATTTGAATCATTACTGCCGGGAACCCCCTGTTTATTATATTTTTGGTTTGGGTAACAAGGCAGAAGGAGAGCAGTTTAGCTATGTTAAATAAACGACTGATAACGCAGTTAACCGGAAAAATGGATCCGGCCCTTCGGGTCGTTCCTGCCAGGTTGCCATTATGGGCACCACTCGGCGTTACTCGTTACTCGTTTGGCCATGATTTATTTGGTGGAGCCAAACCATGCGCCTCGTGCCACCGCTGGAACAATCTCATGGGGCACCCAGGTTCGCAATTTGGCAGGAGCAACAGTAACGATTCAAATAGTGTTAACAGGCCCTGGCTACGATGCAGTATACAAATATAAGCTGGCGCGATGGGCAGCCATATAGCGAGATGTATGATGATATATATTATTCATCCGGCCACAACGAAATTATTGCAGGCGAAAGTGAATTCGATCATGTGTTTTTTAGAAATAATGGTTTGCCGGATCGCTGGCAGAACAGCAGTGATTTCGTTATCGCCGAACTTGGATTCGGCTGCGGCCTGAACTGCATACTGACAATACGCGAATGGTTAAATCATCTCGCGGACAGCAAGCAGTCAAAACGTTTACACTATATCGCAATTGAGAAATTTCCATTATCACCCGAAACAATAACCGAACTGGTATCGCGTTACCCCCAGCTAAAGCAATACTACGATGAACTGCTAGCCAGTTATCCGCCGGCGATTGAAGGTTTGCACAGCCGCCATTTGTTTGATAACCGGGTGGCCATTCACTACCGGTTTATGGATGTCGTCGATGCCCTGAAAGATGAAGCGCTCGATGTAGACGCCTGGTACCTGGACGGTTTCTCGCCAGCAAAAAATCCCGAGATGTGGTCTGAGCAGGTATTCAGGCTGCTGGCAGAAAACAGTCATAGTGGTGCCACGTGCAGCACCTATACCAGTGCCGGCTTTGTCAAACGAAATATGCAGGCTGCGGGATTTAGCGTTAACAAGGTAAGCGGTTCCGGCAACAAGCGTGAAAGCCTGGTGGCCGAATTAGGCAGCAGCGAACCGGCTACCTTGAAATACAGGGATAAACCGTGGTTTAAGCGGCCATTGAAAACCGATGTCTCTGAAAAACAAGCGGTCATTATCGGCGCGGGTATCGCGGGCTTAAGTCTTGCTTATACATTAGTAAAACGTGGCTGGACAGTGACTATTATAGACAGGCATGGCGAACAGGTAAAAGAAGCGACCTCCAACCCGGCGCCTGTCGTCTACCCCCGGTTATCTGTTAATAATGATGTCGATACAGAGTTTTTCACCGCAGCTTATTATTATGCATTGTATGTATTTAAAACATTACAGCATAAGAGCCGGCAGCGTTTCTGGTTCGGTGATGGTTTAATACAGACAATGGACCGAAATAGAATCACACAAATAATAAATAAATTTCAGTTTAATGATGGTTATATTTCTGTTGATGATAACAGCAGTGAGCAGGCATCTGTTCATTTTCCATCGGCAGGTGTACTGTTGCCCGCTGTTTTATGTGATGTGCTGAAAAACGAATGTGGTGACAAAATACGCATCATTCATGCTGAAGTTACAGCGGTTAAACATGACGGCAAACTCTGGCACTGCCTGTCCGGTTCTCAACTGGTCGGGCAAAGCGAAATACTCACTATTGCCAATGGTACGGGGATAAATGCGCTGGCTTTGCCGCTGAGTTTTCCCGTAGAAGCTATCCGTGGGCAGGTGGTCGAGCTGAATGCAAACCCGGCATCGCATCATATCAAAAAAACAGTCAATGCGGCCGTACATATTACACCCGTGATTAACGGCAAGCATTATCTTGGCGCCAGCTATACTAGACATAGCGCCAGGCTGGATCTGGATATAGACCCGCAAGAAAACAGGCAGTTGCTTGCGTCACTGAATGATATTTTCCCGGATATGTTTTCAGCGGATGACTATAGTGGCAGCTGGGCTGGTGTTCGCACCATGTCAAAAGACCGGGCACCAATCGTCGGCGCTGTTCCTGATGAAGACTTTTATAACAGGGAATATGCTGATATCTGCCATGGCAAGGTTAACAAAGCCTACCAGCCGGCTCGCTATCTAAAAGGCCTGTATATTACTGCTGCACATGGTTCACGCGGTTTTACCAGCAGTTTTCTTTGTTCGCAAATTATTGCTTCTCTAATCGAGGGGGAGCCGGCACCGGTGTTAAAAAGAGTGCTGGATTATCTGCATCCATCACGATTTACTGTTAACAAGCTTAAGCGCGGGTGAACTTTGAATGTTGAATGACAGCATTTCCTTTATCGGTCGGGGTTGTTCAATGCCGTATCCCTGGCCATAGTCAACATTAAGGTCCTGGAGCTTCTTGATTATCTGATCGTTTTCAACGTATTCAGCAATCGTTTCGATTCCCATGATGTGGCCAACCTCGTTGATAGCGGCAACCATCGCGTGGTCGATATTATTGTTAACCATGTCAGCAACAAAGCTGCCATCGATTTTCAGATAGTCGACAGAGAGGGTTTTCAGGTACTGGAATGAAGACAGGCCGCTGCCGAAATCATCCAGCGCAAATTTATAGCCGCGAGATTTGAGTTCTCGAATGAATTTTTTCGCTTTCTGCAACTCCTTGATAGCCGCGGTTTCCGTGATTTCAAAACAGATTTGCCTGGGGCTAATACCAAATCGATCAGCCGTCGAGTTGATAAATTCAACAATGTCTTTATCACCTAAAGTGTGTCCGGATAAATTGATGGAGTAGAGTGTATTGTTTTCATCAGTACCCGCATACTTGTTAATAAATAAAAAGGTTTCAAAAATTATTGTCCTGTCAATCAGGTGTATCAGGTTATAACGTTCCGCTGCAGGGATGAATGCATCTGGCGCAATCAGTTTGTTGTTTTCATCAAGCAGGCGAACAAGAATTTCTACATGGGAATAGAGCGGGTTGTTGTTTTTTAATGAAATTATCGGTTGCGCAAAAAGCTGCAGGCGGTTTTTTTCTATCGCATCGGTGATGCGTGTAGCCCAGTAAGATTCTTCCTGGCGCCGAATAAGTTCACTGTCCTGCTCTTCATACATGTATGCCTGGCTCTTGCCCTGGTCTTTAGCTGTATAGCATGCCAGGTCGGCCTTCCTGATGGCTTCTTTAGCGGTTTTAGTATTCATTTCCAGCGGTGTTAAACCAATGCTGACGCCAAGGCTGTAATCGCAGCCGTCCCAGTTAAACTGCATGTCAGCCATCATTTTGACAATATTGTTGGTGATCTTTAAGGCAATATCCTGCGAACAGTTCTTCAATATTAAACCGAATTCATCTCCACCGAGACGGCCTAATATATCTTCGCTGCGGATGCATGACTGGATCAAAGAAGTTACCTGTATCAGGCACTGGTCTCCCGCACTGTGTCCGGCGGTGTCGTTTATAAGCTTGAATCTATCAAGGTCAAGATAACATAATATGTGTTCTTTACCGTTATTAACTGCATCATAAACGTGATTGGATAATTCAATATCGAAAGCAGCCCTGTTTAACAGGTCTGTGAGCGGGTCATGTGATGCCTGATACTTGATGGTGTTTTCAAGCTGCCTGCGCTCTGTTTCGTCATGGAAAACGATAACCACACCCTCCGCCATGCCTGAAGTATTCAGGATTGGGGAAATAGAGCTTTCAATGTCTTTCTTGGCGTCGTTTTTATTAATCAGTATCAAGATACTTTTTTCTATGGCGATACCGTCTTCAATACATGACAGCACAACATCATGTATCGGTTCGCCAGTGTCCATATCCTCGATTCTGAAAACATCCTGTATATTTTTATTCCTGGCTTCATTAAATGGCCAGGATGTCAATGATTCAGCGACATGATTCATGTATTCGATTTTTCCGCTGATATTAGTGGTTATGACTGCATCGCCAATAGAGTGGAGGGTAACTTCAGCACGTTCGCGTTCTGTTTTTATATCGCTTACCAGCTGCATATTGATAATGGCCATTTGAACGCTTTGGCTGAACTGTGTCATCAACTGTTCATCGATTTTATCGAAATCTTCATAAGTTCTGAAAACTGCGATTGCACCATAAGGCTCATCTTTTAAAGTTACCGGTGTAAGCAGTGCAGATTTGATGCCAAGCTGAGAGGCCAGTTGTTTGCGCACGCGATTGTCTGATGATACATCATTGATCACAAGGTTTTTATTGTTCAATATCGTCCATGAGCATATGCTGTTGTCCTGCAGGTCAAAAATTAAGTCCTTTAATAAATCAGACCGCACTCCAGTCGATGCCAGAAAACTGTATTCTTCTTTATTGCTGTCAAGCGCAGGGAATGCGGCCAGCTGTGTATTCGTTATTTCCTGGGCCGCATGGCAGATGTTTTTAAAGAATGCATCTTTATCATAGCCTTCAGTTATCAGGCGTGCAATCCAGTTATCTATGAGCGCCAGACCTTTTTGATAGCGTATGCTGTTATTTATTTCTATCTGGTTTTCAAGCTCAATAATGGCGCGTGACGTTGAAATGGTTAATATGTTTTCTGCCAGGTTGGTATCCTTGATCGGGAAGTCGCTTGCAATAGCTATTATTCCAATGATGTTTTTCTTTTTATTGAAAAGGCTGATGCCGATGTAACTGACGGCGTTTTTCAGTATGCCGTTTTTGGCGTTAGGAAAATATTTATGCAGATTATTATTATGCACTAACCGTCCATATTTAAGGACTTGTTCACAGGGCGTGTTTGTAATAGTGCAGGCTATATTGTTGCTGAACATTCCATGTTCAAGCAGTCCGATAATTTCGGCGTTTTTTCTGTTAGGGTTTATTGAGCTGAGATAAGCATATTCAACGTTAAGTGCATTACATAATGCGTTTAGTAAAAACAATATCCGGTCTTCATTATTGTTGCTTTTTTTATCAATATTAACCAGCTGGTAAAGCGCGTGTTCTGTTTTTTGTCTAAGACCGATTTCGTTATTTAACCTGGTGTTGCTGTTTGACAGTTGATCCTTGTTTTTTTGCAGTGTAATGAATATGTACAGGATATAAAAAATCAGATAAATCGTGCATAGAAACAACAAAACATTAAATGTTTTTATGTCATTGCCTTGTTTTTTTCTTAAATCACTAACGGTGTTTTTTAACAGGATGATTTGATTTTCAACATTCAGCGAATTGAACCATGATAAAATTTTGTCGATCTCAGGCAAGTGTTCAATAATGATTAAACTGTGGTTGATTAATGCATTGATATCCGTATCCGCATTTACGTTCAGCGTGTCAAGCAGTGGATATATTTTCGTGGCAAGCTCGGGTTCAGGCTTTTTGTTATATTCCAGCAGCAGTGTAATGAGTTCGGCGATAATCTGTTGTTTTCCATTTGCTGTGAGTTTTGCATTTTGTGAATAAATTTCATTGCTAATATTAAAAATATAAGACAGGGAATTCTGCAGAATTGAGTGGTGTGTTTTGAAATCTTCCACTATTTCTGATTCATTCTTGATCAGTCTTTCCAGACTGGCGATTGGAACGATAATGATATCCTCATTAACAGCATTGGCGCTGTTTAAATGTGAGGCCTTTTCGTTGAGTGTTGCCAGCGTGTTGTTGAGTACATCATATCCCTGGATCTGACTGCTTCTGTAGCGTAACAGATCCCGGTGAAGCTGAACCTGCAAGCCCTCAATATCTTCTATAGTGCGAAGTGTTTCGCTAAGCGGTATGTCGCTATAGATGCTTTTATAAAAGAAGAAACTTATAATCGATATTAATAGAGTAAAACCGATCCAGTGATTTAGACTACCTTTTTTCATGAGTGCATATCCAGTGGTCTGTTTTTATATTCACCGGTTAGAGTATTCAGAAATGACTTGATTAACTCTATCTCATTGTCTGTTAACACCTTTCCTACCTGTGTTTTACCCATGATGCTGATGGCTTGTTCAATCGTTTTTGCGCTGCCGTCATGTAAATATGGTGCGGTAACAGCAATGTTTCTCAGGGATGGCACCTTGAAAACAAATTTGTCCATTTCACGGTTGCTGGTGTTATACCGCCCGTAATCCTGCTTTTGAATGTTGCCTCTTTCAGCAAGATAGTCATAAAACAGGCCAAATTTCTGGTAAAGATTGCCGCCAATATTCGTCCCCTGGTGGCAGGACACACAGCCCAACTCTTTAAACAGGGTATAACCTTCAATTTCTTTATTCGTCAGGCTTCCATCATTTCTAAGGTAACGATCAAAGCGTGAATTTGGCGTGATTAGTGTTTTTTCGAATTCAACGATGGCGTCGATGATATTTTCTATTGTTAAACCATCAGCATAAGTCGCATTAAAGTTTTTCTGGAAGTCCTCATCAATAGTAAGTCTTGCAATGATATTGCTCCACTTATTATTGAACTTATGGGTATTTTTCACTGCCATATCTATTTGCTGCTGGGGTGATGCAGCAGAGCCATCCCAGTTTTGCCTGAAATTGAATAAAACATTAAATACACTAGGCGTATTGAGCGCATACTGGCTGTTTGCCAGCAAGCTATTCACAGTAACATTGTCATCTCCACCAGCATCCAGCTGGTGGCAACTTGCACATGAAAGATCGTTGTTTGCAGATAAACGGGTGTCATAAAATAGCCTTTCACCAAGCCTGGCCCTGACGGCGTCAACTTCCATAACCTGGGGGATAGGAGATATCGGTTCATGTCGTAATGATTCACTTTTTCCTGCAAGTGCGCTGGCAGTATTAAATACACACATTATAGCGAGTAAGCATATTATTAATGATGGTAAGTATGCAGTATGGAGGTATTTAATAACTAACATTCCAGGGTTAAATCACTGTAAAATTACTTAACACGTAGTAAGGGAAAAATAATAATAGGATTCTAGTCAAGTTATGAGGAAAAACATGTCAAAAAAGCTGATATGTAGTTTATTTTTGGTGTTTTTTAATATATTTGGAATCAGTCCAGCGTTTTCTGCTTGTGAAGACGCTGCCGGGCCTGCAGTGAACTGGGCGAAATGTGATTTCACCGGTATCGATTTAAAAAATAAAGACTTATCTAATGCTGTGTTGACTTCCGCGATATTTAACAATGCTGATTTATCCGGTGCGATTCTGGAAAATGCCGACTTAAATTTTGCCAGGCTTGAAAATGCACGTTTTGATGGTGCGCGAATGAACAATTCACGCCTGGTTGCCGTCAAGGCACAGGGCGCAAGCTTTAAGAATGCGGAACTTGAAGGCAGCCGTCTGAGCCGTTCTGAACTGGCAAATGCTGATTTCACCGGGGCCAGGGCCGATGGCGCCAATTTTTATGATGCAAAACTTCAGTCTGCAATCTTCACTGGCGCCAGGTTGACCAAATCTACTTTTGAACGCAGCCGCCTGAGCCGTGCAAACTTCAATGACTCGAAATTGATACAGTCTGTATTTCGACAGGCACGATTACAGGAAACCAGTTTTAATAAAGCGGATTTAACCAGAGCAGTACTTGATGAAGCAGATTGCCGGGATGCGGACTTTACCCAGGCTGATTTGACCAAGGCATCTTTCAGGGAAGCAAAGATAGAAGAGTCTATTTTTACCGGGGCGCTACTGGGAGATACTACCTGGTCGAATTACAAACGCTGCCGCGCCAGTTCGGTTGGTGAATGCCAATGAGTAACTATATCCTGGATGTAACGGCAGAGAACTTCAAAGAGGCTGTGCTGCATAATTCGCATAAAGGACCGGTAATGGTTAATTACTGGGCTGAAAACGCTGGTCCCTGCCTGCGCCTGTGGCCAGTGCTGGAAAAACTGGCAAATGATTACCAGGGCCGGTTTTTGCTGGTTAATATTGATACCAATAAAGATAAACAGCTTGCGCGCGATTATGGTGTTAATAGCGTACCCACTGTAAAACTGTTCGTTAATGGCGAAGTCGTTGAGCAGATTCATGGCTATGATTCCCCCGACAGTTTTAAAAAAATGCTGCAAAAGTACCTGGCGCGCGAGTCAGATAAAGAACTGGCGGCGGCGGTATCGCTCTATCAAACTGGTGATAAACAGGCGGCAATTCAGCAGTTAAATAAACTGGTTTTTCTCGATCCTGAGAACCCGCGTATTTTGCTCACTCTTTCCAAGTTATTAATGAGAGAAGAAGAATACCGGCAGGCCTATGACTTGCTGCAAAAGTCACCGTTAAAATTTGAGAGTGAGGAAGCAGTGGTGTTAATGGCAAACGCGAAGTTTTTATCAACCGCACAACAGGCGCCGAACCTGGCTGAAATCGAGCAGCAGTTAACAAGCACACCGGGCGATCAAAAATTATTATTCCAGCTTTGCAGTCATCAGATGATGCAAAGCAGATTCCCTGATGCAATGGAGACGCTTTTGAAAATGATCAGGCTAGACCCTGCATGGCAGGATAGCATCGCCAGTTTATGCCTGCGCGGTTTGTTCATTATGTTAGGTAAAGATAATCCCGATGTGATTAAATATCGTCAAAAATTAATTGATCAGCAGTCATAAAGAAAAATTAGTCCACAGATGAACGCAGATAAACACAGATAAAACTGTTTAAAAAGTCTGTCATCCTGAACGCTAGTGAAGGATATTTAACAGCATAATATCAATAGGCAAACTAAAGATCTTTCGCAACCGCTCAAGATAACAGTAACCAAAATAATCGTTTTTATCTGTGTTTATCTGCGTTCATCTGTGGACTAAATGTTTTTATTATTTCATACAGGTAGCAGCACTTAAATTGCAATATTATGAACCCATTAGAATTTTTAGCCACAATGGCAGAAACCGCAAACAAGCTTGACCTGGATGCACACATGAATATGATTTCTAAAGAAGTCAGTGTCTACGGTGTACCCGGTTTTGAAGTTATTACCTTTGATGACTGGTACAGGCAGTGTGAATACGAATTTGAAAACAGGCTGCTAAAGAAGGTCAGCTATGAAGGGCTGAATGTCCTTGCCGAGACACCCGATCGCATTATGTTCAAATCAGTGGAAACTGTTGAAGGCAGCGATGGCAGCGTGAATACCAGTGGCATCGAGTTCATTATTCAAAAAGAAGATGATGGCCAGTGGCGCGTATACCAGGAGCGCGTTTTGCCTGATGATGAACTGGAAAACGATAAGCGCCGCGGGGCTTTGTAAAAGCAAATTATTTTAGTCCGCGAATAACGCCAAATACACAAAAGAAGCGAAAAATATTTTTTTATTAAATATTTGCATTATTTGCGTTTTTCGCGGATATTTTTGTTTTTATCAATAATGCGGTGGCGGGGTTTCTTCACTTTCGTGCGCTACCAGTGATGCCTGTGATGCACTTAACTTTTTCTCAAGCATTGAAACTTTTTGCTGCAGTGAATCTATTTCGCTGTGCTGACGAATGACGGTTTTATTTAATACTTCGATGGTGTCTTCCAGGTGAGTCAAACGAATTTCTAATTCTGTGATTCGATTTTCCATTTATTGACCGTATTTAAACTGCTTCAGGTTTATTGCTGATTTTTGTTGTCAGTTTGGTCGCACCGGCAACCGCGACCGGCATGGCAAAGAAATTGATAACCGGGATACTGGTCAAAATAAAAACAGCGCTGCCCAGGCCAAGCGAGCGCATACGATTTTTTCGATTGTATGCCTTGATATCTTCAAAAAAATGCCCCCGGTTGCCAAGCGGGTAATCATTGTATTCAAGTGCAAAAAACCAGACTGCAAACAGAATCCAGAGGAAGGGTGCAACAATATTAATGCCCGGAATGATGGTGATAATGATGAGCGGTATAAACCATTTGACGGCGTATAGAATTTTCTGGATCTCTGATTTCAGGGTTCGCACCATCAGTCTTATAAAGCTATCAGAGTTAATATCTTTTGGTTTTTGACCGGTGAGCATGGCTTCAACACTTGATGACAGCAAGCTGTTAAATGGCGCAGCGATTAAATTGGCGATAACGGTGAAGGTGTAGAACACGATAAGAAACATTGCAATGGCAAACAGCGGCCATATCAGCCATTCAAGCCAGCTTAGCCAGTCAGGCAATAACTTTTCCAACCAGCTATCGAGCTGGTCGCTTAACAGTTTTGTTGCCACAGAAAACAGTCCGAGATTGATGAAAAACGGAATAAGCACAAAACGCCTGATACCGGGTTTAAACAATAAAGCGAATCCGCTTAAACAATCGATAAAGCCTTTAAAAAATGAAACCATGATTAAAATAGTTGTAAGTTGTAAGTTGTAAGTCCTAAGTTCTAAGTATTTCATTTTTTACTTATAACTTACAACTTAAAACTTTTAATAGCTCCCTGTTTTGCCAGTAACGCACTGCCATAACAGGCTTCACTGTGCTCTGCCGATAAAATCTTCACCCGCATTGTGCGTTCGCGTATTTTATTCCAGGCCAGGTTTTTATTGCCGCCGCCGGTGGTGAAAATTCTTTGCGGGTACATGGCGCCCAGTTGCTCAAGTTTATGATAACCCTCAGCTTCTATGCCGGCGATGCCTTCGAGCAGGGCCTGAAAGAATGCGATATCCGATTCCGGGCGAGGATCGATCATGCTTTTTTTATTACTGTCATTAACCGGAAATCGTTCACCTCTGCCGGGCAGCGGGTAATAATGCAAGCCCGTTGGCTGTTCAGGTTTTAACTTGCGTGTCATTTCATCAAGCTGCGCCTGGTTGAAATGCTGTAACAGAACACTGCCACCGGAATTTGAAGCGCCGCCAACTAACCAGAGGTTCTTCAGGCGATGGCTATATATGCCGTATTTCGCTTCAAACAGCGGTTTATCGGTAAAAAGTTTGATGACCAGAGTGCTGCCAAGCGAGGTGACGGCATCACCGAGCTGGTTTGCCCCGGTTGCCAGCACAGCCGCATTGCTGTCGGTCGTACCAGCAACAACGATGCAATTTTCGGCGAGATTATATTTTTCGATTAATGAAGATTTAACCTTGCCGATGCTGCTGCCAGGAGTGACCACCCGCGGTAACAGTGTTGCTGGCAGAACGGCACTTTCAGCATTGCTTTGCAGCCAGTCTGGCCACGCCTGTTTTGCACTGTCATAACCGAGCTTCAAACAGTTATTCTCGTCACTGATACCGTAGCGCCCGGTGAGCGAGGCAGCCAGCCAGTCAGCCTGAAAACAGAGAATTTCAGTCTCCGGGTATTTTTCCAGCAGGAGAAGGGCTTTGGCTAGTGAAGAGCTGGCGCCATGAACAGCGCTTTCGGCCGGCGCAAAGCGGCTGATGATTTCTGCCTGCCGCCAGGCTTGCTGATCGTTGTACATCAGTGCAGGGGAGAGCGGTGTACCGTCTTTTTTACAGGCGATCAATGTAGCTGAAGTGCCGTCTATAGAAATTGCGCGAATAAGGCAGGATTTATCCAGCTGCTGTAATTTCCCGCTAATCGTGCTGATGATTCGATCAAGCAGTTGCCGCCAGATCACAGGGTCCTGTTCATTTTTGCCCTCAACGGCCTGTGTGCTTACAAAGGCGATATGGTGGCTAACAAGTTCCTCTTCAGCGTCGTTAATACAGCTTGCGCGTATACCGGAGGTGCCGATATCAATCCCGAGGTATGCTGCCGTGGCCACAAACAGGTGTTAAGGCAAGATTACTGGTGCCGGTGCAGTCCAGGCGGGGTCCTTATGTTCGGCAACGACGGAGGTGTAAATGCCGCCGCGTACATTAAACTCGGCAGTCAGGCGCATGAAACGCGGATTACAGGCTTTAACCAGGTCAGATAAAATCTCATTGGTAACCGCTTCATGAAAAGCGCCCTGGTCTCGAAAGGCCCAGATATAAAGTTTCAGCGCTTTAAGTTCGATACAGCTATTTTCCGGAACATATTCCAGCTGCAGGGTGGCGAAATCCGGCTGCCCGGTTTTGGGGCATAGGCAGGTAAATTCCGGCATTCGAATGCGGATAGTATAATCACGTTCCGGTGATGGATTGTCAAAAGTTTCCAGTTCTTTGCCGGGTTTTGTAGTCATAACGAATCTTGTAGTAATTGTTCAGCGAAAATATAGCGGGCATTATACAGAAAAAATCCGCATTTTTTATATTATCGATAACTAATATTAGCGAATGTTAATGTTTGTGTTACAATGAATTCAGCAGCTTACAAACGCATTTTAAACAAGGAAGTAGCCATAATAAAAATTCCTTAAAATGATGTAAAATTCGCACTTATAATGCCTGTCGACTCATGTAAACTACGCCAAACTTTTATAGATACAGGCAATCTAATTCAGGCCCGATAAATAAAATAGAATGCGTTTAAGCAAGATTAAACTCGCTGGTTTTAAGTCTTTTGTTGATCCAACTACAATCCATTTACCCAGTAATTTAACCGGTATCGTCGGCCCTAACGGCTGCGGAAAATCCAATACGATTGATGCCGTGCGCTGGGTAATGGGTGAGTCATCGGCCAAGCATCTGCGTGGCGCGTCCATGGATGATGTTATTTTTAATGGCTCATCGGCAAGAAAACCAATTGACATGGCCTCCGTTGAGCTGGTTTTTGATAACAGTGAAGGCAAGCTGGGCGGTCAATACGCCAATTATGCTGAAATCTCCGTTAAACGCCTGGTGACACGGGACGGCCAGTCAAAATACAGTTTGAACGGGGCTCGCTGCCGCCGGCGTGATGTCGCTGACCTCTTCCTGGGGACAGGCCTGGGGCCGCGAAGTTATGCCATTATTGAACAGGGCATGATTTCCCGGCTGATCGAAGCAAAGCCGGAGGAACTGCGTAACTTTCTTGAAGAAGCTGCGGGAATTTCCAAATATAAAGAGCGCCGCCGCGAAACGGAAACCAGGATTCGGCATACGCGCGAGAACCTGGAGCGTCTTGCCGATCTACGCGAAGAAATCGATAAGCAGCTGGCGAGATTGCAGCGCCAGAGTCGTTCTGCCGAGCGTTATAAAGAATTAAAACAGGAAGAACGTGAACTGAAAGCGGAGCATCTAACTCTGCACTGGCGTGAGTTAAAGGCGGAACTTGATAGCCGGGACAGGGAAATCCAGAGTACACAAACATCGCTTGAGCAGATTATCGCCGAGTTACGCGCTACGGAAACAAAAATTGAATCTTCTCGTCAGCAAAGCACCGACTCGAATGAGGTTTTAAATAACATACAGGGCGAGTTTTATCGTCTTGGGGCTGCAATCTCTGCCAAGGAACAGAACATCAAACATCAGCAGGATTTGCAGAAACGTCAGCAAACCGACCTGGAGCAGATTGACATTGCACTGGATGATGCGAGTCAGGCGGTGCAATCAGATAAGCGCGATGTTGAAGAAATTCAGCAAAAGCTGCTTGCAGACGAGCCACGGCTGGAAACTTTAAAAGCACAGGAGCAGGAATGCAATGCCCAGTTCCAGCAGGCCGAGCAGGCTATGCAGCAATGGCAGCAGGCATGGGACGAAATCAATCAGCTTTATTCCGCGGAAAGTCAGAAAGCCCAGCTGGAGCGCTCGAAAATGGAGCAGCTGGAGCGTAACGTTGAGCAGCAGAAACAGCGTTTGCAGAAAATTGATATAGAAAAACAGGCGCTACGCGGTGAAAATCTGCAGGAACAAATCGCTGATTTAACAACGCTGCTGAACAGATCCACTGGCGAAAAAGAAGAAAACGAACAGCTTTTAACAGAAGCCATCGCGGCGATAAGAAATGCCCGTGAGCAAATAGTTTCGGTGGAGCAGCAATCAGCTGATGTCCGTCGCAGCATTCACCAGTGCCAGGGCAGTTTGTCTTCAATGGAAGCCCTGCAGCAAGCCGCGCTGGGGAAAACAGACATCGCGGCGAAACAATGGCTGGAAAGAAGCGGCATCAGTAACAATGCGCGCCTGGCGGAACAGCTGGATGTAAAAAATGGCTGGGAGCTCGCAGTTGAAACGGTATTAGGCGATACCCTGGAAGCGATCTGTGTTGATGATATTGAACAGTACTCTGCCGCGCTCAGTTCACTGGAGAACAGTCATTTATCTTTAATTGAAACCGGCAAATCTGCTTCATCCTCAGCTGATTCAGCTCATCCTGCATCAGCACAAATGCTGATCGACAATGTTTCATCCACGCTTGAGCTTGGCCAGTTTTTATATGGCATTCATTGTGCGGAGACATTAGATGAAGCTTTAACAATGCGCCATTCACTGTCGCATGATGAAAGCATCATTACCAGAGATGGCATCTGGCTGGGTGCGAACTGGCTGCGGGTTAGCCGGGAAACGGATGCGAGTACCGGTGTACTGGCGCGTGAGCACGGCATTCGTGAGCTGCAGCAGGTATTGGCCGGACATGAAGCAGAAGCTGAAAAAATAAACACGCAATTAACCGAACTGCGCAGCAGCCTGCAGCGCAATGAGCAGCAGCGCGAAGAAGTCCAGATTACATTGAACACTGTCCATTCCCGTTTGAATGAGATCAGGGCGCAGATTGCCGCTCGTGAATCACGCCAGGAGCATATAACCAACCGTGGCCATGACCTCGGCATCGAACTGGAAGAAACGAAAAAGCTTATCGCGGTTTATGAAGCGGACATCGCTGCTGCAACAGTCAGCCGCAACCAGGCGCTGGAAAATGCCGAGATAATGGAAGCTAACAGAAAGCAGCTGCAGGAACAGCGAGATGACCTGCAATTGCAGCTGCAGCAGCATCGAACAAATCTGCAGCAGCATCGTGAGCAGGCGCATCAACTGGCGATTCGCGTTGAAGGATTGAAAACACGTTTAAGCGGGCTGCTGCACAACATCAAGCGGATGGAGCAGGCGCAGGCGGTACAGCTGCAGCGTAAACAGGAACTTGTTGCACTGCTATCGCAGGCTAATCTACCTATCGAGCAATTACAGGACGAACTTAAAACCTTGCTGGAGCAGCGCCTGAAGACAGAAGATGCATTAGCTGAAGCACGCCGAAAAGTCGAAAACGTCACGCAAATGCTGCGAACACTGGAGCATCAGCGCAGTGAGTTTGAACAGAGATCGCAGGCGGTGCGCTCGCAACTGGAGCAATTGCGTCTCGACAGCCAGGAAACCAGGGTTCGCAGTAAAACAACGCTGGAACAGCTGGCTGATACAGGTTTTGAGTTAGAGCAGATTCTCAACAGGCTGGATGAACAGGCAGACAGTAAACAGTGGCAAACAAAACTTGCCGAGGTGGCTGATAAAATTACACGTCTTGGCCCGATAAACCTGGCTGCTATCGATGAGTACAGGGAACAGCTGCAGCGTAAGGAATACCTGGATGGCCAGAACAAGGATGTAATGGCCGCGCTGGAGATTCTGGAGCAGGCCATCGCAAAAATCGATAAGGAAACCCGCCATCGCTTTAAGGAAACATTCGATCATGTTAATACGCGAATCAAGGATATGTTTCCGCGTTTATTTGGCGGCGGAACAGCGTTCCTGGAAATGACCGGCGATGATCTTTTGAATACGGGTGTCGCCATCATGGCCAGACCCCCGGGCAAACGCATTTCTAATATCCATTTAATGTCGGGCGGTGAAAAAGCCTTGACGGCAGTGGCGCTGGTGTTTGCCATCTTCGAACTGAACCCGGCGCCATTCTGCATGCTTGACGAGGTTGATGCGCCGCTCGATGAAGCTAATGTCGGCCGTTTCTGCCAGCTGGTGAAAGAAATGTCTTCCAGGGTACAGTTTATTTTTATTACCCACAATAAGACTACCATGGAGATTTCAGAACACTTAAGCGGTGTTACCATGCGTGAGTCCGGGGTATCTCGTCTGGTATCTGTTGATGTGGCAGAGGCTGCCACGATGGCCGGAGTAGGAGCATAGTTCATGGAATCGCTACGCTGGATTTTGCTTGCAGTAGGCATTTTTTTCGTACTGGTTGTTTACATTCTCGGCCGTAGCCGGCGCCGCCGGAATCATTCCATCGTCGATGAGCTGGATGCTGACCTTCCCGAGTTTTCCGCGAAGACCCTGGATGATGTTGATGAAGGTGTGGGTCAGGTCAAGATCATTTCCGGGGCGGGCCTTGCGGCAGATAATGCCGGGGAGCTGGACACATCGGCAGCTGCTGATCAGAGTGAAGAGCCGCATGGCGAACCCGCAGAAGCAGTGTCAGTCGAGAAAACCACGGGCAGCGCGGCCACCAGGCTGCCTTCCGACATTATTGTTTTATACCTGTTGCCAAAAGCTAATCAGAAATTAACGGGTTCACAGATAAACAGCGCAGTACAGGCAATGGGTTTAACGTTCGGCGAGATGAATATCTTCCATTACAAATCCGCTAATCGTAATGTGTTCAGTATTGCCAATATGCTGGAACCTGGTTCCTTTGATGTAAAAACAATTCACGATTTAAAAACATCAGGATTGAGCATATTCATGCAAATTACCGGTGACGATCCACTCGATGACTTAACAGAGATGCTGCAAAGAAGTTATCAGCTGGCTGGTTTACTGGGTGCGCGATTATGCAACCACAGGCGTCAGCCGCTAACACAGCAGGATGCGGAAAACTACCGCGAACAGGTAAGTGATTTTATCAATGAAAAATCAGCCGAACTTTCCAGTGAAACCTGAGCGCTTCTTTTCTCACCACAGAGACACAGTGAGCACAGAGAAAAGATTTTTTTGTTGTTTATATGCCTGTGGCGAAATAAACTAAAAATCTCCGTGCCCTCTGTGTCTCTGTGGTTAAAGTTATTCAATGCCCGCATCTATAGAAAAGCAAATCGAAAAGCTGCGTGAGCAGCTTCGATATCATTCCTATAAATATTATGTTCTCGATGATCCGGATATTCCTGATGCGGAATATGACCGTTTATATAATCAGCTTGTGGCGCTGGAAGAAGCGCATCCAGAGTTAATCACAGCTGATTCGCCGACCCAGCGGATTGGCTCAAAACCGTTAACGGCATTTGAGCAAATACAGCATGAGATACCGATGCTGTCGCTCGATAACGTCTTCAGCGAGGATGAATTGCAGGCTTTTTATCATCGCCTGCAGGAGAGGCTAAACAGTCATGATGAAATTGAATTTACTGCTGAGCCAAAGCTTGACGGCCTGGCAATTAGTTTACGTTATGAAAAAGGGCTACTGGTTTACGCGGCTACGCGCGGCGATGGCTTTACCGGAGAAAACGTAACGCAAAATGTCCGTACCATGCATAGCGTGCCTTTGCGTTTATTAGGTGAAAACCCTCCTGCCGTACTGGAAGTGCGTGGTGAAGTTTTTATGCCTAAAGCAGGCTTTGAAAAACATAACAAACAGGCAAGGGAAAACGGGGAGAAAGAATTTGCCAATCCGAGAAATGCCGCTGCCGGCAGCTTGCGTCAGCTGGATCCTGCTATTACAGCCAGCCGGCCTTTAAGTTTCTATTGTTACGGGCTTGGTATAGTCGAGGGCAGGGCACTGGCAAAGACACATTATCAAATTCTTCAGCAGTTGAAGGATTTTGGCCTGCCTGTATGTGATGAAATAAAGGTTCTCAGTGGTATCAATGCATGCCTGTCATATTATGAAAATCTGTTAAATCGGCGTGATGCATTATCCTACGACATTGATGGTATTGTTTATAAGGTCAATGCCATTGAGTTACAGGAACGTCTTGGTTTTGTCTCGCGGGCGCCTCGCTGGGCCATAGCGCACAAGTTTCCGGCGCAGGAAGAAATCAGCAGGATTCTTGAAGTTGATTTTCAGGTTGGCCGCACCGGTGCAGTGACACCGGTTGCGCGCCTGGAACCGGTTTTTGTTGGCGGTGTTACGGTAAGTAACGCCACCCTGCATAATATGGATGAAATACGCCGCAAAGATATTCGTGTCGGTGACCAGGTAATCGTACGCCGTGCCGGTGATGTTATTCCGGAAGTTGTTCGTGTGGTACCCGGTTCCAGAAAACAGCAGCTGCCTGAAATCCAGATGTTAACTCACTGCCCGGTATGCAAGTCACTTATTGAACAGCTGGAAGGTGAGGCTGTGGCGCGTTGTACAGGCGGATTATATTGCCGTGCGCAACGCGCAGAAGCGATAAAACATTTTGCCTCACGCAAAGCGATGGATATAGATGGCCTCGGCGACAAGCTGGTTGAACAGCTGGTAGAGCAGAAACTGATCAATACAGCGGCGGATTTATATCAGCTGACTGCAGATACACTGGCATCATTAGAGCGCATGGGCAACAAGTCTGCGGCTAACCTGCTGGCAGCACTGGAGAAGAGCAAGCATCCTTCGTTGTCACGTTTTATTTATGCCCTCGGTATTCGGGAAGTTGGTGAAAGCACTGCACTGAATCTTGCCAATGAATTTAAAACATTTCCAGCCGTGCAGCATGCAACGTTTGATCAACTGATCGAAGTTGAGGATATCGGACCTGTTGTCGCACAGCATATCGTTAACTTTTTCCAGCAACGGCATAACCTGGAAGTTATAAACCAGCTGTTCGCTGCCGGTATTGAAGTACAGGGTGTCAGCCAGGCAATATCAGATAATCAGCCTGCCAGTGAGTTAAGCGGTAAGACGGTTGTGATCACGGGCACGCTGCCGTCAATGTCACGAGATGAAGCAAAGGATAAATTACTGGCAGTCGGCGCAAAAGTGACGGGCAGTGTATCGGCAAAAACAGATTACGTGCTGGCTGGTGACAAGGCAGGGTTAAAGCTGACCAAAGCCGAGAAACTTGGAGTGCAGATTATCGATGAAGATACTATGTTATCGATGTTGAGTAATAAGTAGTTTTAATCGTTTGCATCATCAGCAAAACGTCGGGTTAGCGTAGCGTAACCCGACCTACGGACTTTGCCACAGTTTGAAGATTTACGTAGGTGCGAATTTATTCGCACGCTGCGAGATAACGTTGGCACCGTTGTCCGAATAAATTATTCGGCATTCCTTATGCCTCACCCTTTCAGGGCTAACATACAAATCGTTCAGTACGATTTAGTCGGACCTGCATATACCTCAGTTCACCGCGGTGTTGTTTATTTTGTACTCGGTAACATTCTTCATGGCGGCCAGCAGCTTGTCGGTTTCATTATGTATATCGAAATCAATCTCCTGGTCGATCAAATTTTCGATATGGCTGCTTATCTTGCGTAATTCGCCGGTTCCGCAGCAACGACTTGCACCGTGTAACTTGTGTATCTGTTCGCGCAGTTTTGTCAGGTTGTTATCCTTAACGGCTGCTGATATGGCTTTTTCATAATCACCAATTTCAGCACGGAACATGTGAAATAATTCATAAGCAAGTTCTTCATTATTGCCGGTGAAATTTTTGGCCAATTCGATAGAAAATACATTTTCGTCGTCATCTGTACCGTTATTATCCGGATCATTTATTTCAACGATGTCTATCGTTTTATCAGCTAGCCACTGATTTACCACTTTCTGCATTATGCCGTTGTTGACTGGCTTGATTAAGACACCGTTCATGCCTGTTTCAATAACTTTTTGTTTTTCCTGTGTCAGGGCATTAGCGGTGACAGCGATAATGACAGGCTGTTTCGCTGTCGTCATTTCCCGGATCATTTTCGCAGTTTTGTAGCCATCTATTCCTGGCATGTGCAAATCCATAAATATAATATCAAATGAGTTCTTGCCTGCATAATCGATAGCCTGCGTACCTGATCTGGCAGTGGTAACGCGGGCATTATGTTTTTGCAGGATGATTTCAGCCAGGTGCAAATTGACCTCGTTATCATCGACAACCATTATATTTATATTTGACCAGTCGCGACTGTCTGTTGCGGTTTTATCAGCTATATCAACCCGCAGATCAGTAATATTTGTGTTCATTATGCCGATAAGTTTTTGCTTTATTCGTTCTGTTTTTTCCGAAGTAAATACGGCGTTGTCAAAACCGTTTAGTTGTAAATTTCTTAGTTCCGTGTATGAACGTGTACTCGCTATCAGAAATGAGGGCCTGGAAAAATTTAACCTGCCAAGCTTCGCGGTAATGGTTTTGTTATTAATTTCCTTGCGCCCCAGAAAAATTATAACGGCCTCATTTGCCGCTTCAATGTCAGTCAGATTATCCAGCTTTTCAAAAGAATAAACGTTGACATGGCACCCGCTGTTGACCAGTAATGTTGTAAAAGTCCGCTCAGCAATAACGTTATCACTGATAAAGGCCAGTTTTTTATTGCTCAGCTCGGAAGCTTGCTGTTTTTCGGCAATGTAAGTGACAGGTATTTGAAACCAGAAGGTTGAGCCTTCACCTTTTATGCTGTCAAAGCCAATTTCGCCATTCATTAACAGGGTAAGCTTTCGTGAAATTACCAGACCAAGTCCGGTGCCGCCAAATCTGCGAGTAATGCTGGTATCTGCCTGAGTGAAAGCTTTAAATAACTTGGCCTTATCTTCACTGCTCATGCCGATGCCGGTATCGGTCACGGTAAATTTAATATTACATTCGCCCTGGTTATTTACCTCGGCAGTCACCTGCAGGTAGACATAACCTTCATCTGTAAACTTGATGGCATTACTGATGAGATTGGTAAGTATCTGATGAATACGAAAATGGTCTGCATTTATAATGTCAGGTACGTTTTTCTCAATGAGGAAGAAAAGTTCTACGTTTTTCTCCAGTGCCGCCGGGCTTAACAGGTTAATAATATCTTCAATAATATCAACCAGGTTGAATTCGCTCTTGATGATCTCGGTCTTGCCTGACTCAATTTTGGCCAGATCAAGGATGTCATTAATAATATTTAACAGGTTCTTCGCCGATTTCTGGATTGTGCTTGAATAGTCTTTTTGCTGGTTAGTCAGACTGGTTTCCTGCAGCAGTTCGGCGAAGCCGATAATACCGCTTAGCGGCGTTCTGATTTCATGACTCATATTTGCCAGGAACTCTGACTTGGCCTTGCTGGCATGAATCGCCCTGGAACGTGTTATATCTAACTCAGCATTTCTGATTTCAAGTTCTTCCATAGTCTGTTGAAGTTCCTGCGTGTATTCATCAATCTGGTGTTCCATATTTTCCTGTGAATGCTGTAACTCGTTAGCCATGTGATTAATGCCTGTCTGCAAATCACCGACTTCTCCGCCCGCCTGGCTTTTAATTCTTGTTTCAAGATTTCCCGAGGCAATACTTTTAACAGCTTTTGTGAGTGATTTGATGGGCAGCGTGATTATGTTTGTAATTTGAATTGTAATAATTATGGTCAGGCTGATAATTAACAGGGTAATTAATACGCCTTCTTTTATTTGTTCAATTTTCTGCTTGGTCGCATACTGGTCAGTCATTGTAATAATAACCTTGCCTATTAAACTGACATTATTGCTTTCATATATGCTGCTTGTATGACTGGCTTCATCTTCTACAGCAATCTGTGCAGAGAAAATAGGTTCAGCAAATACAAGATGTTTGTCGCTGCCGAATAGAGCGTAAAATAATGATTTTTTTTGTTTAGAATGACTTTCATCTTTTTTTACGTCAAGGATAGTTTTGTTATCCTTGTCCATAATCTGGATACGCAGCACGGACCTGTTATTGATTACCGTCTTTGTGAGCGGTTTGACGAGCTCAATGTTGCCTGAATAGACTGCATACTCAGCTGCAGGGGATAACTGTTTTGCCAGCAGCATTCCGCTTCTATTCAATGAGTCGCTAATATAATCAAACTGGTTCCATATATAATGTGTCGATAGAATGGCTGCAACAATCAGTGCCGGCGTTATCGCGATAACAAGTATTTGTTTGCTTATACCCAGTCGCTTCACTGTCTGCTACCCGTTTTTTCTGATTCAGATTTCTCAAGAATCCGTTTTATTTTTGCAATATCCGGTATGGAAAGATCCAGTGCTCTGAAAACCTGCCTGTTAATACTAACATCGAAAGTCCGGGGATAATTGACTGGTTTGCTGAACTGGTCACCCATCTCAAGAAATTGATTTACCAGCACACTGGCACTGTGAGCTATCTGCTCGGTATCACTGTGAATTGCGGCGAGTGCGCCAGCGTTAACAAAGCTCCTGGAAAAACCGATTATCGGCTTCCTGTCCCGGTAACTGGTAAGTAGAATATTTTTTACAGATTTGCTGTTGTATATCGCTTTATCCGGTAATGCCAGGATGAGATCTGAATGGGATAATGCATCTTTTATATAATGAGTTAGTTGCACGTCGTCTGAGGTGACAACTTTATATGCCGCTATCCTGAGTTTGCCAGCGCACTGTTGTAGTGAATCATCGTCAACAGGATTATTCTGACTGCTGAGATAACTAAAGGCATGCCACTGTCTGTTTAACAGTTTAATGAAGTGAATTTGCCGGCAATAAGGCTGTGACATATACAACACAGTGTTTTTATCTTCGGTACCGTTAACCGGCCGGTATTCTCCCGGATTACTGGCAATTAGCAGTTTACTGGTATCGTAAAAGTTGCTGTTTGCACTTTCGATACTGTCAAGACCAATAGCAATAAGCAGTTCAGGTTTGCTGTTTTTAACATTATTTATGTCTGACGTTGATATATCCGTTATAGCAATGTTCTTATCATTATGTGCAAATGATCGCGTTATATTTTGCGCAATCTCGGCATACAACGTGCTGTTCGCTGAGTACAAAAGGGTGATATAGTGATGCGCATGATTATCACCACTGCTAGTGCTTGACGGGTTGTTATCTGTAGTTCCCGTGCCAGCGTAAAGGGTTTGTGAAAAGCAGAGTATTGCCAGCCATAGAGCAATAACGAACCGGCAGTCCAGCCTGTTTTGATTTCGAACTCCTTGTTCTTTTCGGTTCATTTTGAAACCCTGGTATTAAAAATTTAACCTGAAATCAACATAGGCCAGTTTGCTATTGACTACTTTCGGTGCAGTAGCAGCGCTTGGATTTTCCTGGTAGTCACTATAATCACCAAGCATGTTCTTTAATACCAGAGACAGGCTTCCATTTGACCAGTCAAGTTTAAAATTTCGGGACAGCCGCAAATCAAGCGTGTCGTATTCACTGATGCCGCCAGGTGCGTCTGTCCACTTGAATGCATCGACATAATAATACGCGAGGCTGCCATTGTATTTTTCATTAAACTGCTTGATTGTCATAAACGAAAAAGAGTGTTGCGGTGCCGATACGGGGAAAAAATTTGGATCGCCATCACTTTGTATATTAATAACAGCGCCACTTGCTATCAACCTTAAAGTAGGATCGATATGATAGTCCAGCTCCAGTTCTAATCCGTTGGTAGTGGTATCATCTGTATTCATGAATACATATGATTGGTCCTGCGTACTTGGAATATCTACATATTTGGCGCGAATAAAATTGGTTATTTCATCATGAGAAAATCTTGCATTGAATAACAGATTCGAGTCGATAAATCTGCCGTAATAAGCGATCTCATAGCTTGTTATTTTTTCATTTTGCAGGTCGATGTTAGCAGGAATACTGCCAAGGTAGATCTGATCAGTATAGATAATACCAGCAGGGTTGGTATTAACTGTCAGCTCCTGGTTTATAAAGGTGTCGGCATCTCCTTCAAATATAAAAGGGTTGCGTATCGCCTGGCTGATACCAATGCGAACACTGTGATGTTCGTTAAAGACATGAGTAAGCGACAGGCGTGGTGACAGGTCGGTCGGGGTGTAGTCATTATTCTCAACCAGAGCGCCGGCATTGATTATATTCTGCTGGTCGAGGTGCCATTCGATATTGGCAAATCCCCGGAGCTGGTTATTTTTTACTTTATCGGCTGTACCGAGATAAAGGGGGGCTAATGCTACATCAAGTTGTGTGCTTGCACCCCAGAGAAACCTGAAGTTTTCGTCCGGAGTAAAAAAATGGGTGAATTCAAAATTGTGTCGCTCGGTTCTAATATCGCCATCCAGTGTAAAAGGGTCGAATGGCGGAGGTATGTCTACGAGTGAAGAATCTTTTTTATCAGAAAGATTATAGTAATATTGTAACAGTACGGTATTTTTCTGGTTGATGACGCTTTCCCATTTAACAAACTGGAATATACGGGTGTTCTCAACAGTGCGGGCAAGCGGATATTCACCGGAATGGTTACGGTCGGTTTGCTGGTGGTTCTTGCCATAGCCCCCCTGGTAGGAAATCGTATTGTTATTGTTCAGCTGGTAATCAAGGCGGTAATCAATATTATTGCTTTGCGTATCGTCGGGATAGTCATATTGATTGGCGCTGTCCAGGCCGGCATCATTCAGGGTGGCCGCGGTGATCCGGTAATCCAGATTGCCGCTGCTGCCACCATAGCGGTAGGTAATATCTCGGATATCATCGGAACCAATATTGGTCTGGATAAAAGAGCCCTGGTCTTCGGCAGCGGTACGGGTAATGATATTAATCGCCGCCTGGAAACTGTTCGTTCCGTATGTCGCCATGTTGGGTCCGCGTGAGACTTCGATACGCTCGATATCATTGATATTGACCGGTATTGATTTCCAGTTTACACCGCCGCGAAAAGGCTCGTAAATGGAGCGACCGTCAATAAGCACCTGCATCTGCCTGGAATACTGGTCACTGTGGCCGTGATAGGTAACAACATATTGCGGTTCATCACCAAATTCGTTACCACTAAAACCCACCTGCATACCCGGAACCAGTCGTAATATTTCCGGGATGGTGCGGGCGCCTGAAGCGATGATGGTTTCTCTATCGATCACCGTGATGCTGGCGCCTGCAGAAGAAGCAGGCTGTTCCAGCCGATTGGCGGACAGTACGATAGGCATGTCAAAAAAAAGTTCATGTTCATGTTCATGTTCGGCAGGCAGGTCATGCGCATAAAGTGGTAACGAGTTAATAAAAATCAGCAGGCCCGGCAAACAAACATGGAAACCGATGTTAAAAAATGTATTTATTCTTATTATCTTCATGATCCCTATAATATTATTGGTATATTTTAATGTAATATAACACCTCTATATTTTTGAATGAAGCAAATGGCAGAAGCAATGTATTTAACTTTAGCAGATACAGTTGGAAATACACCGCTGATCAGGCTGCAAAGACTGGCTGAAAATAGCAGTAATACCATATTACTCAAGCTTGAAGGCAATAATCCCGCGGGCTCCGTAAAAGATCGCCCCGCGCTGAATATGATTACCCAGGCGCAAAAACGCGGTGATATCCATCCGGGTGATACGCTTATCGAGGCGACCAGCGGTAATACGGGTATTGCGCTGGCTATGGCTGCGGCCGTCATGGGATACCGGATGATACTGATCATGCCGGATAATATGAGCGAGGAGCGCCGTGCGGCAATGAAAGCATACGGCGCGGAACTGATATTAGTGACCCAGGAGCAGAGCATGGAGGGGGCTCGTGACCTGGCGTTAAAGATGCAGGATGAGGGCAAAGGCAAGGTGCTGGATCAGTTTAATAACCCTGACAATCCGCAGGCGCACTATAATGGCACAGGTCCGGAAATCTGGCAGCAGACAGCTGGCAGGGTTACTCACTTTGTCAGTGCGATGGGAACGACAGGCACTATCATGGGTGTATCACGTTACCTGAAAGAAAAAAATCCGGAAATACAGATTGTCGGCGTGCAACCTGGAGAAGGTTCACGTATACCAGGGATTCGCCGCTGGCCAAAGGAATATCTTCCCGGTATCTTTGATGCTGCCAGGGTTGATCTCACACTGGATGTGAATCAACAGGAAGCGGAAGATATTACACGGCTACTGGCTGCTAAAGAAGGCCTGTTTTGCGGGGTGTCATCAGGCGGTGCCTGTGTGGCCGCATTGAAACTTGCCCGGCAGGTCGAAAATGCAGTTATCGTTTCGATCGTGTGTGACAGGGGTGACCGCTACCTGTCTACCGGCGTTTTCCCGAGTTAGTCAACTGGAATTAAAAAAATAAGTCCACAGATTAACGCAGATAAACACAGATAAAATACAGTTTTCACGTGTGAGCGTGGAAAACAAAATAATCTGTGTTTATCTGCGTTAATCTGTGGACAAATGTACTTTGTTTAAAAATCACAGTGTTGCTTTAAATATG
>JAJDNP010000034.1 GCA_022340645.1 Gammaproteobacteria bacterium
TATTAATATGGGTATTAATAGTGGGATTTCACTGGCAACTGCCGCCCGAATTCTCTAAAATACCGCGCAATCATAACAATCCCTGTAAATAACAAACTGACTTATAGATGACCGTACATGATAAAAATTACGGTTGAAACAAGAGGAAAAATAAATGAGCACAGCTGAAGAACGCGTTCGTAAAATTGTCATAGAGCAACTGGGCGCAACCGAAGAACAGGCAACGAATGACGCATCATTTGTTGATGATCTGGGTGCAGATTCACTCGACACAGTGGAACTGGTAATGGCTCTTGAAGAAGAATTCGAATGCGAAATTCCTGATGAAGAAGCTGAAAAAATTACAACGATTCAACAGGCTATCGATTACGTAAACGCACATTCAAGCTAACTGGTTCATATCGGCAACTCCAATAACCGTACCAGGGTTACCGTTTAAGTTTTAAAAAATCACAGATACCAGGCAACTAGTATCTGTGTTTTCATGTATTAATCAAAGAGGCTAAATTTGTCACATCGACGCGTTGTCATCACTGGTCTTGGTATCGTATCGCCGGTAGGTCTTAACTTAAAAGAATCCTGGGATAACATCGTTGCTGGAAAAAGTGGTGTTGTCACCATTGATAATTTTGATACCTCGGAGTTTCCAGTCAAAATTGCAGCAACCGTAAAAGGTTTTGATGCAACTTCCGTTATTCCTGCAAAAGAACTCAAGAAAATGGACACCTTTATCCATTACGGTCTTGTCGCCGCGGATGAAGCGTTAAAAGATAGCGGTCTTGAAATCACGGAAGACAATGCTGAAAGAGTCGGTGTTGCGATTGGTTCAGGTATCGGCGGTTTGCCGATGATTGAAGCTAATACCGAAAAATTAAGAAACGGCGGACCGCGTAAAATATCACCGTTTTTTGTACCCGGTTCAATCATTAATATGATTTCCGGAAATTTCTCCATCCGTTACGGTGCTAAAGGACCGAATATAGCGATAGTGACAGCCTGTTCTACCGGCACCCACAGTATCGGTGAGGCGGCAAGAATTATCACTTATGGTGATGCCGATGTGATGATTGCCGGCGGTGCGGAAATGGCGTCTTCACCACTGGGTATCGCAGGATTTGCTGCCGCGAGGGCATTATCCACGCGCAACGATGATCCTGCCGCGGCAAGCCGGCCATGGGACAGGGAACGCGACGGTTTTGTGCTGGGTGATGGTGCGGGTGTGCTGGTGCTGGAAGAATACGAACATGCAAAAGCCCGCGGTGCATCTATCTACGCCGAAGTTGCCGGCTTTGGATATAACAGCGATGCGTTCCATATGACGATGCCTGTCGAGGATGGCAGCGGTGCAGGCAAATGCATGCAGCTGGCATTCAAAGACGCCGGACTTAATGCCGAAGATATTGACTATATAAACGCGCATGGTACATCAACACCGGCAGGCGATATTGCTGAAACCAATGCCATTAAAAATGCTTTAGCCGGTCATGCAAACAAAGTTGCCGTCAGTTCGACCAAATCCATGACAGGTCATTTACTGGGTGCTGCTGGCGGTATTGAAGCCGTATTTTCGGTAATGGCGATAAAAGACCAGGTTGCGCCACCGACAATCAACCTGGATAACCCGGGTGATGGCTGCGATTTAGACTACGTGCCGAACACGGCCCGTAAAATGAAAATTGATTATGCCCTGTCCAACTCTTTTGGATTTGGCGGCACCAACGGAACATTAATTTTCAAAAGACCGGGCTAACAGCGGCCACTAAACTGCCGTTATATTAACCGCTTCAACATTTCTATTCGTCGAGACTTACCGTGTCATTTCAAACGCGGCTGCTATCAAGTCAGAACCTGTGTCTTTCAGACCCTGATATTCCGGCACTAATCCTGTTTAATGAATACAATACGCAACGTTATCCCTACCTGTTGCTCAGTTCTGCTACAAGAGAACAAAACACACAATATGATATTTTAATATCCTGCCCGCAATATATCCTCACACTTAAGGCTGATAAAACACTGAGTGTTAAACATACGGATGACAACCAGCGGCGCAACGCGAATGATGATATAAAACCTGCTACAGGTTTTTTTGATGCCCTGGAAAACCTTTACCGGCAGAATAAAACTCAGACAGCAACCAATGCTGATGCCTTGCCTTATACCGGCGGCTGGTTTGTTTACCTGTCTTACGAGATGGCGGAAGAAATTGAACCCTGTCTCACACTGCCTGCCTTGCCCGATGAACAGCCGCTGGCCGTTGCGGCGCGTTGCCCTGCGGCGATTATTTATGACAGGAAAAACAAACAGCTAATCGCGCTTGCTGAAGAAAACTACAGTTATTTGCTAGACGAGCTGGAACAGGATTATGCGACTATCATCCGCCAGCATGTTGCCCAGGTAAATACACTGGCAAATAATCGGGTAAATAAAAGTGAAACAGCCAACGACGGAATAAAGCTGCAGGCGTTGCTGGAAGCTGACTCGGAGCCGTATCTTAAACAGGTAGAAAGAATTAAACAGTATATTGTTGATGGCGATATTTTTCAGGCGAATTTATCCAGGTTATGGCAGGCAACGCTAAGAGATAATGTTGAAAGCAGCGTTTTATTGAGTGCGCTGGCGAAACAGAACCCATCATCGTTTGCCGCCATGGCCTGTCTGGAAAATATAACCATTATCAGTTCATCACCCGAACGTCTTGTTTCGCTAAGAAATGGTATCGTCGAAACAAGGCCCATTGCCGGCACCCGGCCCAGAGACAGTAATCAGCAAAGTGACGAAATTTTAGCCAAAGAACTACTGGCACACCCCAAGGAACAGGCCGAGCACATCATGCTCATCGATCTTGAACGTAATGATCTTGGCCGCGTATGCCGTCCCGGCACGGTTAAGGTTGATGAATTAATGGTCCTGGAAAGCTGGCAGCACGTGCATCACATTGTGTCGAATGTCTGCGGCGAGCTACAAAGCAATAAGTCACCAGTCGATGTGCTGCGCGCGGTTTTCCCGGGCGGCACCATTACCGGCTGCCCAAAGGTCAGGTGCATGGAAATACTGGCAGAAATGGAACAGCAGGCAAGGGGAGCCTATACTGGCTCGTTAGGCTACATAAATTTAGACGGCAGCATGGATTTTAATATACTGATACGTACAATGGTGCGAAGTACAACAGGCGATAGCAAGAAAATAACGTTTAGAGCCGGCGGCGGTATCGTGAGCGATTCAATTGCCGAAAAAGAGCTCGAAGAAACCCGTGCCAAGGCAAAAGGACTGCTGAAGATTTTCAGCATATGAATACGACCGGAAAACACAATTTAATCAACGGTATTGCAGCAGATTATATCGACATCAACGACCGGGCGATTCATTATGGCGATGGTCTGTTCGAAACCATACTGTGCCGTGATAATAGCCTGTTTTACTGGCATCAGCATTATCAGCGGCTGTTATCGTCATGCAAAAAAATTAAAATACACTGTCCTGACGAGCAGCTTTTGCTGCGTGATATAAAGACCCTGCTGGCGAAAAATAAAAATTCTGCCAATAATAACCGTGCAGTTAAAATCATTATTACCCGCGGCAGCGGCGAACGTGGATATATAATCTCAGGTTCGATGGCACCGGCCCGACTGGTATTTCTGTCGTACATAGCAGCGGAATATTCGTCATTACTTTCGGGGCGCTTATTATCGGGTGAATTATATTTATGCCGGCAGCAGGTTTCGATAAATGAAAGCCTGGCAGGATTAAAACATCTCAACCGGCTGGAAAACGTGATGGCAAGAAATGAATGGGGTGATAAGGCCCGGCACGGTGACGATGCACACACTATCGCAGATGGCCTGATGCAGAATGCCGATCAGTATGTTATTGAAGGCACAATGAGTAATTTATTTGCAGTTAAAGGCAATCAGTTATTCACACCGGACCTGGCACAGTCCGGCATTAAAGGCGTTATGCGAGATGTGATCATCGATATAGCAAATAAAATGGGTATTGTGGTGAAGGTAGACAGGCTGCGAGTCGAAGAACTGCTTGCCATGGATGAGCTGTTTATCACAAACAGTTTGATTGGCATAAAATCAATCAACCGTTTCAAACACAAGCAATACAATCGATCAGATGTGACAAAAGTAATATTTGAAACACTACTTGGTACAAAGGACGATTATGTTCAGACTGTTTAACAAGGGTTTACCGGCATTATTTTCTATTAGCAGTATTGTGCTGGTAATAGTGTTCTACTTTTCACTGAAAATATATTCGGTTATGCACGCAGAACTGGCGTTGACCAACGTAGAAACGATTGATTTTTCTCGTGGCTCATCTATCCGCACACTGGCTAACCAGTTGATAGATAAAGGGCTGCTTCAGGAAAAAACTTATTTTCTTATCTGGGGCAAACTGAAGCGCCAGGAAACCAGGCTGCAGGCAGGAGAATATCTAATCACTCCGGGATCAACACTGGCAGGGCTGCTGGACAATATGGTTGCAGGGAAGGTGGTACAACATGATATTACCTTAATTGAAGGCTCCAGCTTTCGTCAGCTACTGGAAACGATACATAAGGCCCCGATAATCACAAAACAAC
>JAJDNP010000035.1 GCA_022340645.1 Gammaproteobacteria bacterium
CGTCTGTTGACTGATGTACACAGTGATCCACTGCTGCCAGCAGGCCGGATAATTTTTCCGCGGTCTGCTGTTCGCCCGGGCCACAGGTAATAACAAAGAATACATGGCACTGGTCTGCTATTTTTTGCGCCAGTGCCGCATACTGCTCGATGGAAAGATTGATCGCGGAGCCGCCGCTGCCCGGATGGATGATGATAATCTTTGCTGCCTCGGGTATCCGGTAATGATCGAGATATTTGTGTTTCAGTTCATGAATCTCGGTGCGGTCAAATGTCAGGTAGGGCGGCTGGGGAATGGCGCTGCAGATATCACTGTTCAGCTGGATATAATACCTGGCCAGGTCAAGGTTGTATTCGTATTCAGGCTTTAAAGATAGCGAGCGTTTCTGTTGCAGTCTTTTGTTTAAAAACAGCTGTGCCAGCTTGGTCGCGGGACCGACTCTTGTTTTGATGCCGGCGAGCCATAATGCGATGGCGGTGCGTGCTTCCGAGAACAGGGAAATTGAAGCATCAAAATGACCTGCTTTAATTTTTCCGGACAGGCCCAGTATGTCTTTAATGCTGGCGTCCCTGATTTTTGTATCGATCAGAATCCGGTCTATCCATTCACACTGTTCTGCCATGGGCGCCGTATATGCCGGTACCAGCGCGGTGATTTCATAATCCGGATATTGCTGTTTTAACAATGCAAATGCCGGCCAGGCGAGCATGAAATCGCCAAGCTTGTCATTGCGTATTACCAGGATCTTCTTAGTATTTGCCATTAGTCCGGGTCAATTAACACACTCGATAATATGGCCTTCAAGTTTTTCAAAGTGCGCCGCCGTGTTAAACCTGATATCTGCGGACTCTTTTCCCTGCGCCGCAAGTCGCTGCTTCAGCTCCGGATCGTTGTACAGGGTGCTTATTTTCTGGTACAGGTCTTCCTCGTTCCTGCTTTCAAACAGCAATCCGGTTTTATTGTGCTCAATGATTTCCGGTACGCCGCCGCTGTTGCTGCCGATAACGGCAACGCCTGCGCGCATTGCTTCGGCAAGCACGAGGCCGAAGGTTTCCTCGTAGGTGGCTAATACAACACAGTCACACAGCTGCATCAGCTGCTGCGGATTGTTTACAAAATCCATGAACACGACTTTATCGGCGATGCCCTGGTCGATCGTCATCTGTTTGAGCGTGTCGCGGTAGCCTTCATCCATTTCATGGCCGATGATTAAGCCGTGGATATCCAGTCCATCACGCTGCGCCCTGGCGATGGCCTTGATCAGCAGGTGCTGGCCCTTGTTTTCCTCGAGCCTGCCGAACAGTCCGACGACAAAATCATCGGCCTGGAAACCGATTTCTTCACGCTGCATTTTTCTTTCATTGTCATCAGGGAAATGCGCGGGTTCATTTACCCCGTAATAGAGTGTGGTGATGTTGTCGGCATACTTTTTTATAAATCGCCGCGCATCATTTTCCAGGCGCCTGGAAATGGTCAGCATCCGACTCATCTGCTGATAGAGCATATTGTGGTAAAAATCGTCCTTGCTGCGTGTGATCTGCATCTGCCGGGTATAGATTAACGCCGGTTTTTTAGTTGAAAGTTTCTTTGCAAAAGCGGCAAGCGCGAGGTCGTTTCCCCAGTGCATATGAATGGCATCAATTTCATGCTGGTCAATTATTTTAGCCAGCCGGTAAGCATTAACCAGGGGGAAATAACTTTTTGACCAGTGCAGGTACAGCGTGCTGATGTCACTGTTATTTTTGAAGTGTTCGGCCAGCCTGCTATTTTGGTTGAGTACGGCGAGTACCCTGTTACTGGCGTTGAGTGCACAGGCTGACCTGAATACGTAAAGTTCGAGACCGCCAAAGCCGGTGGAAAGACACAGTTCAAGTATGTTCATTAGCTGGCCTTATCGGGGTGCGTTTTTTGCATGAGGTAGGCGCGGGCATACTTGATAAAGACATGCATATAGGAAAGTACAGCGACGGCCAGGCCGGCAAAGCCATCGAGAAAGCCGCGTTTTAAAATATACAGCTTGAAAAATGTCCAGCTTGCATGGGTGACAGGCGTCAGAAATCCGACAGGCTTGCCTTTCTTTAACAGGTCATTGGCGCCTGTTTCTGTAAACCTGTCGATGGTTTTCAGATGATCGGAAAAACTGTCAAATGAATAGTGCAGGATATCGCCGCTGAGCGGAATCACCTGCATGCTGCTGGTGTCGATGCTTTCGTGTACGTCATTGTCAAGCCAGCGGGTTCTGGTTTTGTTAAACAGCCTTACTTTCCTGTCAGGATACCAGCAGTGATTCAGCCAGCGATAGATATAAAATGTTTTCCTTGCCATGCTGTAAACTGTATTCCTGTCCAGCTCCTGTTTTATCGACAGGATTGATGCCCGCAGTTCAGTGGAGAGCCTTTCATCACAGTCCAGGCTGATAATCCAGTCATTCGCTGCCTTATCGACGGCCTGGTTCTTCTGTTTTCCGTAACCTTCGAAGTTATGCTGATATATCCTGTGTGTATAGCGTTTTGCGATTTCCAGCGTGCTATCGGTACTGTAGGAGTCGACGATAATGATTTCATCGGCGACATCTTTCAGACTTTTCAGGCAGTCTTCAATCTTTTTCTCTTCATTGAAAGAGATAATGCAGGCGCTGATTTTAGCCATGCTGAGCCAGGTAATCGGTTGTCGTTACAGCGCGGATTTGAAATATTGAATCGTTCTGGCCAGGCCTTCATCCAGTTTTATGACAGGCTCCCAGCCAAGTTTCTGTTTTGCGAGACTGATATCGGGCTGGCGCTGTTTGGGGTCGTCCTGCGGCAGCGGCTCATTGATGATTTTTGATTTTGAACCAACCATGGCCAGTGTTTTTTCCGCCAGTTCGCGGATGGTGAATTCACCGGGGTTACCAAGATTAACCGGGCCGATAAAGTCACCGTCCGTACCCATCAGGCGGACAAAGGCATCAACCATTTCATCGACGTAACAGAATGAACGCGACTGCCCGCCGTCACCATAAATGGTGATATCCTTGCCTTGCAGTGCCTGCACAATGAAGTTCGATACCACGCGCCCGTCATTGGAATGCATCCTGGGGCCATAGGTATTAAAGATACGGGCGATTTTAATTTCCAGGTTATGCTGCCTGTAATAATCCATAAACAGCGTTTCCGCGCAGCGCTTGCCTTCATCGTAGCAGGAGCGAATGCCAATGGGATTCACCCGGCCCCAGTAGGATTCAACCTGCGGGTGAATTTCCGGGTCACCGTAGACTTCACTGGTTGATGCCTGCATTATTTTTGCGCCGGTGCGCTTGGCCAGGCCGAGCATGTTGATGGCGCCGTGCACGCAGGTTTTTGTCGTCTGCACCGGGTCATGCTGGTAATGAATGGGTGAGGCAGGGCAAGCCAGGTTGTAAATTTCATCCACTTCGATATACAGCGGGAAGGTAACGTCATGGCGCAGTAATTCAAAACGCGGATTGTCCATCAGCGGCAGGATATTCTTCTTGTTGCCGGTGAAAAAGTTATCCAGGCAAATGACTTCATGGCCATCGATCAGCAGTCTTTCGCAAAGGTGTGAGCCGAGGAAACCGCCGCCGCCGGTGATCAGAATTTTTTTTGCATCCATAATAACTTTACCTGTAACTGTAGCCGCATGGTGACCGTGTGTCCCGCTGCTGGTTGATTATGTTCTGTTTGTTAATTGCTTGCCTGTACAGGGCGCGCCTGTTGGGGTTTATTGTTTTCACGCATGTAACGTATTGTGTTCCATATATCTGTCAGCTTTTGAGTGTACTGAGCAGCAATGTTTTTTTCCTGTGCAGCGATATTTGCACGCGGATTCTTGCTGTGCAGACGGTGCAGTCTTTTATTGCTGCCGTCGGCCTGCATCAGCATGTAATATTCGTCTGAAAGTAAGCCGATGGTGCGATCGCTGCCGTGTTCAACCGTGAATGCATAACGCTCATTGTTATACTTTTCATCGAGCAGGCTTCTGCCAAGCGTCGTGTCGAGATAACTTGTATGCGTTATTGACGCGATGGTCGGCAGTACGTCCACTTCGCTGGCTATTGTATCAAAGACTTTTGCTTCATCGATAAGGTTTTTCCCGTAAAACACCAGCGGCACGCGCAGGCCCTGTAAATTAAGCTGCTCTTCGTATGCCGGCGTATGATTGCCAGCATGTGCATGTATGCCATGATCGCCAAAAAAGACAAACAGGGTATTGTCAAAATACGGTTCCTTGCTGGCGATTTTTATGAACTGCCCGATGCTGTGGTCCATGAAACGAAAAGAATTGAGTTCTTCAAGCGAGGCAAAACCATAATCCTCGATATTGCCGCCTGGCAGATCGTCTTCCGTCCATAATTCGAAGCCTGCATTATCTTCGGGAATGGTGTAGGGACGGTGGTTGCCGGAAGTCTGTATGATGGTGAAGAAAGGCTGCTTTTCTTTTTTCAGAACGGCATTGGCTTCGCGGAACAGGTCAAGGTCTGAAATGCCCCACACGTCAACGCGCGGTGCATCGTAACTGCCTTCTTCATGCAGTTCCAGCCCCGGAATATTGGATGACAACAAACCGCGGATATTGGCCCAGCTTGCGCTGCCGCCCAGAAAGTACAGTTTTTTATGATCTTTAAATTCATTAATAATGCTGTACTGATCCACAATTAGCGGATTTCTGCTGGAGGTTTTGTTCTTTTCGATATCAGGGATGCCGGTGGTAAACGTCCATACCGAGCGGGCGGTACCGGTGCTCGGGGTATAGAACCTGTTGAAAAGATAACCTTCTCTTGCCAGCCTGGCGATATTGGGTGTGGTGTCCAGGGGGTTGCCGGTCAGGCTGGTTTTGTATGACGCAAACGACTCCAGAATAACAACGATGACATTGGACCTGCTTTTGGCCGACGTTGAAAATATCTGCTCACGTTTATAATTTAACCTGTTTACATCCGGGTTCTGTACACCCAGGTATTCTACCATCACGGGGTAGGCCTGCCTGGCGGCTTCAATATCATAGGTTTCAGCGACATTTTTAAGCGTGTTGGTGAAATAAATAACCGGGTTCGACGCCAGCTGGCTGCTGAAGGCATGTGTGCTGAAAAATGCGTCACTCCAGCGCAGTGGATACCACGAAATTTTCGCCATAAAACCGAATAAAACGAGAAAAACGGTAAATATCACCAGTGCTGTTTTATGATACCAGCGCTTTTGTTGCCAGTATGACCTCACCAGGTTTGATTGATTGATACTGCCGGTCAGTTTTAGAAATAGATAAATGGTAATTGCAGAAACGATAATAAATACAAAACCGCCGCTGATGACCGGGTAAGTCTCCCAGACCATGTCAGCTGAAATGAACGGGTTCTCCAGAAAACGCAGTGCCGTTGCATTCAGACGCTGTTGTAAATAAGCATAATGGCCCGCATCGGTGATATACACCAGATACATCAGAATAAAGGCCAGGCTGATATAGACAGCCCATAATCGTTTGCCCAGTGTGCTGTATACCGGGTGCAACGGTTTAATCCAGCCGAGCAGTAAAACAGGCAGCAGCGTACCAAGTGATGCCTGCAAATCGAATTTCATGCCGAGATAAAACGACCACAGCAGGTCATGAGTCGATATCGGGTCGGCTGGAATGTTAAACTTTAGCCAGAAAATAAAACGCAGGCCTGTCTGGATAACAAGAAACAGCAATAAAACGGTTATTACGTACAAATGCAGCCGTGGAATCTTGTTTAGAAATGACATTATCGCCGAATGGTATATTGAGTAGATGTTGGGGTTTATATGATCGCTGACTAATTATGAAATGACGGCATCGCCAGATTTGGTATTTAATTGTTGTAAGTCAAATTCACAGAATAATTTTATGTAATTTTAGGTATTACCAAACGTCGCGTATTGTATCATAATTGATTGGATGTACATCTTACAGGCGCACCATATATAAAATGTCACTATTCAAAAAGCTTGTTCAGGTTTTAATTGTCATCGTTCTGGCTTATGGAGTCGGCCGCTTTATCGTCGTATACAAAGACAGTCGGGTGGAAGGTGATCGTGCACCTTATATTCAGATGTTAACCCGGCAAAGCGTCATCATTCACTGGGTAACCGAGAACAATCAGCTGGGTGTTGTGCATTATGGCGTAGATAAAGATAATATGACAGGCGTCGAAATAGAGCCAAACCCAGCGAAAATACACAGTGTTAAAATATCCGGATTAAAACCGGCGACACGGTATTTTTACCAGGTAGATGAAATAAGCGGCATCCTGGATACTGATTACAGGCAACACTGGTTTTATACAATTCCCGAGGAAACGGTTGCCACGCGAATCTGGGTGCTTGGTGATTCAGGCACCCCGGGCAAGACATTAAACCAGGTCAGAGATTCTGCTTTCAGCTGGATGAAAAATAATCCATTGCATCCGGCGCAGGCTGATGGCTCGAATGACAACGCCGGCATACAACGGGGTGATGAGCCGTTGATTAATGTCTGGATTGCGCTGGGAGACATCGCCTATAAGTCTGGTAGTAACGAACAGTATCAGGCAGCGTTGTTCGATACCTTTACTGAGTTAACGCCAAACACCGCTTTATGGCCGGTGTATGGCAATCACGATGATCGCCGATGGACCTATTTCAGGATATTTGATTTGCCTGAAAAAGGTGAAGCCGGCGGTGTGGCATCAGGGACGGAAAGTTATTACGCCATGGATTATTCGAATGTGCATTTTGTCATGCTGGATACCCAGTCCAGCGACCTGTCTGCAACCGGTGACATGGCGGAGTGGTTAAAGCAGGACCTGGCGCAGAACCACAAACCCTGGCTAATTGCCGCTTTCCATCACCCGCCATATAGCAAGGGTACGCATGATTCGGATGATGCCGGTGACAGCAGTGGCAAGATGACCGACGTGCGCAAGAATATTCTGCCGATACTGGAGCAGGCCGGTGTTGACGTGGTGTTATCCGGCCACAGTCATATGTATGAGCGGTCTTATCTGATTGATTGTGCTTATGCGCAATCAGAAGCATTTACCTCGGCTAACATAGTTTCAAAGGGTGTTGATAATAAAAATCAGCAATATATAAAACCACTGCAAACTAAAGCTCATCAGGGGACGGTATACGTGGTTGCCGGTTCATCTTCAAAAGTCGATCAGGGGTCGCTGGATCATCCGGCGCATGCCGTCGGTTTCCTGGAAGCGGGTTCTGTTGTCATCGACGTTGATAATAACAAACTGACTGAGCGTTTTATCAATAACAGCGGGCAGGTGAGGGACGAGTTCAGTATTACAAAAGATGCTGACTATACCAGCCAGTATCCCGGGTGTATGTGACCACCGTCATTGGTCGTTTGTTATTTGTCTTTGACCAACGACCAACGACCAACGACCAACGACAAACAACGAAAAAAGTTATTTAAATAGCTTTCTTGCTTTCTCCAGGTCATCCGGCGTGTCCACTGCCAGCCCCGAGTAATCTTTAAGCGTGGTCACGTTAATCGCAATGTCATTTTCCAGGGCGCGCAGCTGTTCCAGTTTTTCGGTTTTTTCCAGCGGTGTTTGTTCCAGCTGCATTAACCTGCTCAGTGTCTCGCGGGTATAGATATAAATGCCGATATGAATCAGCCCTTTTTCCGGTATCTCGCCCAGCTGCGTTACCGGAATCATGCTCCGTGAAAAGTACAGTGCATTGCCGCTGATGGAAGTGACCACTTTCACGTTCGATGGCGCCGCCAGCACGTTCCTGTCTGCGCTCCAGTGCGCAAGCGTGCCCATCTGCGGGTTATTTTGTTCGATGAAGGTATTGACCAGCTGATCGATATGCTCCGGGTTAAGCGTGATTTCATCGCCCTGTATGTTGACGAAAATGCCGGCATCGGACTGCTGCATAAATTCGGCAATGCGATCGGTGCCGGAGGCACAGTTTTCCGATGTCATGACAGCCCTGTAACCGGCGTCATTGACAGCGTCATAAATGCGCTGGTCGTCGGTTAAAACCGCAACCCCGGATAAGGTCGATGCCCGGCTGGCTTTTTCTGCAACATGCAGGATCATTGGTTTGCCTGCAATCTCTACCAGCGGCTTGCCCGGCAGGCGTGAAGAGGCATACCGTGCCGGAATGCAGCCAATTATCCTGTGTTGTGTAGCCATTGCCATTTGTTTCTCGATTTATTGTTGTTTCAGCATTATTTTATCAATCTGCCGTATAACATCAGCGGCTGTAATCAGTTTCATACATTCCGCGGTCCTGACGCGTTCACCCCATGCCGCATCTTCGACTTTTTTATTATTGTACTTTAACAGGGCCTGCGGGTATTTGTTAACGACATAATGCCGGTGATTATAGGGTCCGGCTCGGTCCGGGTTGGTTGCAGCATATAAACCGATAGTATCTGTTCCCAGCGCGCTGGCGATATGTACCGGTCCTGTATCCGGCGCCAGCACGATGCTGGCAATGTCCAGTACTGCCACCAGTTCTGCAATGCTGGTCGCGGCGACAAGACTGGCTGGTTTGGCCGTTTTGCATAAGGCAATAATGTCGTCAGCGGTATTTTGTTCCAGCACGCTGTTACCGCCCGTCAGCACCGTCTGCATACCGTAATTATCACTGACATAGTCTGCAATTGCGGCGTAACCTTGAGCTGTCCAGTTACGCCAGTTGCGGGATTTGGCGACGGCGCAGGGGTTGATAACAAATAGTTTTTTATCGGTTTGTAGTTTGTGTTGTACTGATTTTATCGCGCCACGGGAAACCGGCAGCCGCCATTCCATCACCGGCTCCAGGCCGAAATAGCGGGGGAACTCGAGGAAGCTGTCCACTACGTGCTGGCGAGTCGAGCCGGGTGTGATCTGCCTGTTGCAGAATAGCGATTGCATATCCCTGGCACGGGCTTTATCAAACCCGAGTTTGAAACGTGCGGGTATAAATAAACTGGCCATCGAGGCGCGCAGCGAGAGCTGCATGTGCAGCAGCACATCAAAAGACCGGTTGCCGAGATACTGTTTTAGCTGTTTATTCAGCTTTAGATAAGATGAAACACCGGCCGACTTGTCAAACACGATAAAGTTGATGTTATCAATTGCCTTGACCAGCGGGTATTCTGACCTGCCGATGATCCAGGTTATTTTTGTTGCCGGCCAGTGCTTTTGCAGGGTTCGCAAAGTCGGCAAAACATGCGTAATATCACCCAGTGCAGACAGGCGAAGCAGACACAGGGTTTCTGGCGGATCAGCGCGGGAAAAAGTCTGTGAGCTTGTCATATAAAGAATCTTGGGATTAACGAATCCTTGAATTAACAGTAGTCCGCTGGATAATACTGCAAATCAATGAAAACGGGCAAAATCAGTAAAATCAGGGTCAGCAAACATGTGTGTTCATATATTCTATATGACGACGATATAATCGCTGAGCCGACATTGCAGTTATTCAGGCGCGATTATCACACTAATCAACAGCCCCGGCAAAGTAATTCCGCGGTTGCTGCGGCGAATGCGGGCAGCGCTGCAGGCGCTGGTATCGGCAGGGCCAGGGTAACGTATTTTTTCCATGGCAACAGGCCGCTGGTTTTAAAACACTACTATCGCGGCGGTGCGGTGGCTTCAATAAGCAAAGACCGTTACCCCGGTTTTAATATTGAAAACAGCCGCGCATTCAGGGAGTGGCGTCTGCTTAAAAAAATGCATCAACTCGGCCTGCCCGTGCCGCGGGCCGTGGCAGCACATGTTGAAAAAGCATTATTTAGCTACACTGCAGACCTGGTTACCGAAGAGATAAAAGATGCAAAAACGCTGGCAGATGTTTTAAGTAAAACCAGCATCGACGCGGAACAATGGAAAAAAATCGGCGCCTGCATCAGCTTGTTCCACCGGCACGATGTTTATCATGCCGACTTGAATGCCAGGAATATTCTGCTTGCCGGTGCTGTGCCGGAAGAGGGCGGGGTTTACCTGATCGATTTTGATCGCGGCCAGTTTCGTGCTGATTCGGCTTCCTGGAAAATGGCCAACCTGGCGCGACTGCACAGGTCGTTGCTGAAGTTCAGCAAGAATACGCCGGGGTTTCACTTTAACGAGAATGACTGGATCGATTTATTGGCGGGGTATAAGGCGGAGTTATAAGGTCAGAGTTGTAAGTTGTAAGTATTAAGTTACAACTTATAAGCTGCTTTTTACACCAACTTATAATTTACTACTTATAACTTAAAACTATATTTATCCCAGCGTAGGGTGCAATAACCAACGGGCATTGCGCCGAATGAATGCTGTACAGATATAATCGGCTAATTTAACCGGTCACATGATCTATGTAACAAGTACATAAGGTAATAAACAACGCGCAACTCAGCAATTAGCGCCTGGCATAGCGGTGCAATGCGCTTCGCTTATGACACCCTACGAACTGCTATATTTAAACCAGCGTAGGGCGCAATAACCAACGGGCATTGCGCCGAATGAATGCTGTACAGATATAATCGGCTAATTTAACCGGTCACATGATGTATGTAACAAGTACATAAGGTAATAAACAACCCGCAACTCAGCAATTTGCACCTGACATAGCGGTGCAATGCGCTTCGCTTATTACACCCTACGAACTTACAACTTATAACTACGTTTCACCAAGAATAAGACTGGTATAGCCCTGCAGGATTTCCTCAACATTATGCGTCAATCTCGCCGTATTCTGCTGTAGTTCTTCACGTGCATCAGCATCATCCAGCAGCCTGCCCATCTGTACGGCCAGTTCATCGTAGGACGCGACCTGGATAATGGCTTGTTTTTCCAGCATTAATGCAAGCTCCTGCGTGAAATTCTCCATGTGCGGGCCGGTGATGATCGCGTTGTTATAACTGGCCGGCTCCAGGATATTATGTCCGCCTATGGGGGTAAACGAGCCGCCCATGACGACCAGTTTTGCGTTTTTAAAATAGTTTTTCAGTTCGCCGACGGTGTCGAGTAAATACACGCTGGTTTCGCTGCTTATCGGCTGGTTTCTGCTTCTTATGGCAATCGTGCCGCAGTTGAGATTTTTGACGATCGAGGCCGCGCGTTCCGGATGTCTTGGCGCGATAACCAGCAGTTCCTGGCGGTTGAGTGTTTTCCAGAGTTTGTAAATCTGCAGTTCTTCATCATCATGGGTGGAAGCAACCAGCACAAAATCGCGGCTGCTTGAAAAACTTTTGTCTTCCATTGACTGACTGGTGGACAGCGCGGTGGTGAATTTCAGGTTGCCTAATGTTGCTATCCTGGTTTTATCCGCGCCGAGCAACGCATAGCCCCGGGCATCGTGCTCAGTGCGGGCAGAAATTGAACTAACATTCGATAACGCTGTTTTAAGCAGGGATTTAACCCAGGGTTTTGCCGTGGAAGTTTTGCTGGACAGGCGCGCGTTAATGATGTGTATGGCGATCCCCCTGTTAAAACACCACCTGAACAGGTTTGGCCAGATTTCCGTTTCCAGTACATAGAGTGCTTCGGGTTTTGCCGTTTTAATAAAACGCCGGATGCAGAAAACCCAGTCAAACGGCAGGTAGCTGTGAAACAGGTAATCCAGTTTCTGCTGGCTGACAATTTTGCCGCCGGTGACCGTGTTGGTCGTAATGAGGAATTTTAACTGCGGTTTTTTTGCGTGCAGATTCTTCAGCAGCGGTAACAGGGTATTCACTTCGCCAACCGATGCGCAGTGAAACCATAAGCAGTTTTCCGGCAGTGAGGAGTATTGAAACCCCAGCCGCTGCCAGAAGTAGCGGCTGTCATGATTGCTTGTCGACTTCCACAGGATATGCCCCAGGATGACCGGGCTGGCTATCATGATTAACAGTCGATAGAAGAGCATTGATTTATTCTATGTATGGCTCAGGCGTAAATATTGGTGATTCTGTCCGGCTGGGTCTTGAAACGCTTATGCGACCACAGGTACTGTTCCGGGCAGTCATAAACCATGCTTTCAATGGTTTTGTTTACGCGCGCACTGTCGGCTTCGATATTATCCGAAGGAAAGTTTTCCAGTTCAGGCATGACGACAAGCCTGTAGCCTTTGCCTTTCGCCAGCCTTATCGGGTAAAAGGGGACAACCGCGGCGCCGGTGATTTTCGCCAGCTTGGCTGTGGCAGTCAATGTTGAGGCAATGCCGCCAAGGAACGGCGTAAACACAATTTCCTGGTCAGCAAAATCCTGGTCAGGCGCAAACCAGGTGGCATGGCCACTTTTCAGGCCGCGGATAATGGCGCGTGTATTTTTGTTTTCGATTAGATCGTTACCGAATTTGGAGCGGTAATGCACCATGATGGCGTTAAACAGGGGATTATGGGCTTTTTTGAATACGCCGTTGTACTTTTCAGTATAGAACCCGATGAGGCGCCCCCCGATTTCCAGCGTGGTGAAATGACCGGTGAGCAATATCACGCCCTTGCCCCTGGCCATGGCATTATCAAGATGTTCCTTGCCTTCAATCCGGCATTGCCGTTTCAGGGTGTCGCTGTTTTCAAACCAGGCAACGCCCATTTCAAAAATTGAAATGCCCAGGCTTTTAAATGCTTTTTTACTTAGCGCGTCGATTTCCCTGTCGCCTAAATCAGGATAAGCCTGTTTCAGATTGATGCGGGCGGCGCGTCTTCGCGATGCGACAGTACGATATATCAGCATGCCCAGAGCGGAGCCCATAATTTGCAGCACTGACGCTGGCAGCAATGCGATTAAACGCAGTAAACCAACAGCAAGCCATAATGGCCAGTATTTAGGCGCCAGGTAGGAACTGAGCAGCAATGACTTGTTGTTTTTATTCGTCACAACGCGTAGGGCGGGTTAAAGCGTAGGGCGCAATAACCAGCGGGCATTGCGCCGAATGTTAACCGTATCACAGGGATGGTGATGCATGCGCTTTGCTTATTGCATCCTGCTGACGCCTGTACGTAGGGCGGGTTAAGCATAGCGCAACCCGCCATTTTTTATGTAGGTGGCATATTGGTGCAATGCGCTTCGCTTATTGCACCCTACGAACCGAGTAATTAGTTTAGTTTGTACTACCCTGTGCTGCATCTTTCTGTCTGGGGATCAGCCATTTATTAATGGCGTCGATATCTGCCGGCGTAAGTATGCCGGCAACCTTTTTCAGGTTAAGACTGTTCGACAGGTAGGTGTAACGTGATACCGAGTAATCGCGTTGTGCGCTGAACAGCTGGCGCTGTGACAGCAGTACGTCAACACTGGTTCGGGTGCCGGCATCGTAGCCTGCCAGGGTGGCATCCAGCGAGGTCTGTGTGGAAATCACCGCCTGCTTTCTTGCCTTGACGTTTGCGATATCCGCCTGCAGGCTGAGGTAGGCACTGCGTGATAAGCCGATGGTGCGGCGTTTTTCCTGCTCGTACAATGCCTTCGTCTGGTCCAGTTCAGATAACTTCTGGCGAACGGTTGAACTGGTCAGGCCGCCACTGTAGATAGGCACGTTAAGGTTTAATATAACCCTGGCATCCGTGTTCTCGTTGGCGGGAATAGGTATACCAGAAAAGGTGCGGTCGTCAGTATTATCAACTGCATATGCCGCATTCAGGCTCAGTGTAGGATAATGCCCGCCCTTGCTGGCATCGTAAGCACTCTGTGCGGCATCAACTGCATATTTGGCGGCGATAATGGAGAAATTATTCTCTAATGACTTTTCCGTCCAGGCATCGATATCCATCGGCTCAGGTATTATCAGTGGCATGTCTTCGCGGGCAATCTTCAGGTTTTCCGGGTAAACATTGATAATAAAACGCAGGGTCTCGCGTTTATTCGATAAATCATTGATGGCAATAATCTCGTTTGCCACGGCAATATCGTAACTTGCCTGTTGCTCTTTCACATCGGTGATTGCAGATAAACCAACATTGAAGCGTTCCTTGCTCTGTTCCAGCTGCTTGCCGATGGCTTTTTTCTCGGCACTGGCCGATTCCAGGGTGTCAATCGCGGTTAATACATCAAAATAAGCAGTGGCGACACGGACGATGGTGTCCTGCTTGGCTGTTTCCAGGTCGGCTACTGCCTTGGCAACAACGGCATCGCCCTGGTCCAGGTTGTCAAACACGGTCTTGTTATAGATAACCTGGTTCAGGTTGAGTGAATAGCCGTCACTGTTATTATCCGATTTGTTTATCACCCCGGCCTTTTCATTTTCGGTACGGCCGCGCTGAATGTAGGCGTTGAAATCAACCTGGGGTAATATTGCAGCGGTAGTCTGGTTCGACGCTTCGGTGGCAGCCCTGTAGGCGGCATAGGCTGCCTGGAATGCCGTATCATTTTGCTGCGCGAGCTGCACGACTTCAGTTAGATCCAGCGCAGACGAATTTGTCGCAACTGAGCAGAGCAGTAAACTAATCAGGTTCGTTGTGAGCTTTTTCATTATTGTTCCAGGCTGGTAAGTTTGCATGATCGATTAATAAGTGGGCATCTGTTTATCAACGGTCATTGCCCACTGGCTGACACCGCCCGACAGGTTGATGACGTTACTGAAGCCGGCCTGTTCCAGGTAATAGCCGACCCTGCGGCTGCGTATCCCGTGATGGCATATCACCACTGTTTCACGGTTTGAGTCCAGTGATTCCAGGCTGGACGGAATCTGCGACATCGGTATCAGCACGCTGTTTTCAATTTTGCAGACATCAAATTCCCATGGCTGGCGAACATCAAGCAGCAGTGGTTGTTCGTCGCAGGAATCGAGATATGCCTTTAACTGTAAGGCGTTGAATTCACGCATGCTTTAGAAAATAAATTTCTGTTCAACCGCTTCAATCATCGGTTCAATCGAGGTTTCGAATATATCTTCAACCTGCCATTGATGTTCATCCGTACGGGTAACCAGGTGCGCGGTCATCACCGGGGCTTCGCCGGTTACCACGAACAGCCTGCCGCCGGGTTTGAGCAGGTTTTTATAGCTGTCCGGAATTGACGCCATGGCGGCTGAAATCACGATGACGTCGTAATTGCGTTTCTGGTCCCAGGTCTTGCTGGCGTCGCCGGTGGCAAGATTAACGTTAGTGATGCCGAGCGCCTGCAGGTTTTTTTCTGCCATGGCGGTGAGGTCTTCATTGATATCAACCGAATCGACATGGCGGCCCAGCTTTGCCAGGCAGGCGGTCAGATAGCCGCTGCCGGTGCCGATTTCCAGGATCAGGTCATCCTCCTGGATATCCAGTACTTGCAGAATACGACCCTCAATGACCGGGTTCGCCATGGTGCAGGGATGGTTTTCGTAGCTGCCCAGCGGAATGCGGGCATCGGCATAGGCCAGGGTTTTGTATTCATCCGGAACGAAGTTTTCACGGGGAATTTCGCCGATAACCTCCAGTACGCGTGAATCCAGTACGTCCCAGGGGCGTACCTGCTGTTCAACCATGTTAAACCGAGCTTTTTCGAAGTCCATAAAACGCCTTCATGTCTAATATTAACAAAGGCGCATATTCTACCCCGAGCAGGCGTGGCAGGGTAGGGTTTTGCAACAATTAGAGTTATAAGTTTCAAGTTGCAAGTTATTAAGTGATAAATCCATGTTTAATGAAAGGTTTTAGTTAAAACTTATTACTTAAAACTTATAACTTTTTATAAAGCTTTTAAATCAGGTATCATTATCACTTCACCGCAAGTTATTTAAAGAGAACAAAATTCATGAGCGCTATACCACAGGAATTCCTTGACCGCGCAGCCGAGCTGTCAGCCGATGCAACCAAACCACTTGATGGCTCGAAAAAAATTTATGTGGCAGGCTCGCGTCCGGACATCCGGGTGCCCATGCGGGAGATAAGTCTGAGTGACACGCCTTCGAGTTTCGGCGCCGAGCCGAACCCACCCATCCCTGTATACGACACTTCCGGCCCCTATACCGATCCGACCGTAACCATCGACCTGTTAAAAGGGCTGAATGATGTGCGCAGCCAGTGGATAGCGCAGCGCGATGATACCGAACAGCTCGACGGCCCGACCTCGGACTATGGCCAGCAGCGGCAGAATGACCCGGCGCTGGGCCACCTGCGTTTCGAACACCTGCGCAAACCGCGCCGCGCCAAAGCGGGCAAAAACGTGAGCCAGATGCATTATGCGCGGCAGGGCATTATCACCCCTGAAATGGAATATGTCGCCATCCGCGAGAGCATGAAACTGCAGCAGCTGCGCAATAATCCGGAATACAAAAAAGTACTGATGCAGCACCCGGGCCAGTCCTTCGGCGCGCATCTGCCCAATGCAATTACCCCCGAATTCGTGCGCGACGAGGTCGCCGCCGGCCGCGCCATTATCCCCGCCAATATCAACCACCCGGAACTGGAGCCGATGATTATCGGCCGCAACTTCCTGGTGAAGATCAACGGCAACCTCGGCAATTCTGCCGTCACCTCGTCGATCACAGAAGAGGTGGAAAAAATGGTATGGGGCATCCGCTGGGGTTCGGACACCATTATGGACCTGTCCACCGGCAATAACATCCACGAAACCCGCGAATGGATATTGCGCAACGCGCCGGTGCCGATCGGCACCGTGCCCATCTACCAGGCGCTGGAAAAGGTCAACGGCGTGGCCGAGGACCTGACCTGGGAAATCTTCAGGGACACCCTGATCGAGCAGGCCGAACAGGGCGTGGATTACTTCACCATTCACGCAGGTGTCCGGTTGGCGTACGTACCGCTGACCGCCAGCCGCGTCACCGGCATCGTCAGCCGCGGCGGTTCCATTATGGCCAAGTGGTGCCTGGCGCATCACAAGGAAAGCTTCCTCTACACCCATTTCGAGGAAATCTGCGAGATCATGAAAGCCTACGACGTGTCGTTCTCCTTAGGTGACGGCCTGCGCCCGGGCTCGATTGCCGATGCGAATGACGAAGCCCAGTTCGGCGAACTCGAAACCCTGGGCGAACTGACGAAAATCGCCTGGCAGCACGACGTGCAGGTGATGATCGAAGGCCCCGGCCACGTGCCGATGCAGATGATCAAGGAGAACATGGACAAGGAACTCGAAGACTGCTTCGAAGCGCCGTTCTACACCCTCGGCCCGCTGACCACAGACATCGCCCCCGGCTACGACCACATCACCTCCGGCATCGGTGCCGCGCAGATCGGCTGGTACGGTTGCGCCATGTTGTGTTACGTCACACCGAAAGAACACCTCGGCCTGCCTAACAAGGAAGACGTGCGCACCGGCATTATCACCTACAAGATCTCGGCGCACGCCGCCGACCTTGCTAAAGGTCATCCCGGGGCGCAGATTCGTGATAATGCAATGTCAAAAGCGCGGTTTGAATTCCGCTGGCAGGACCAGTTCAGGCTGGCGCTCGATCCTGAAAGGGCGCGGGAATATCATGACCAGACCCTGCCGAAGGAAGCGCATAAGGTTGCGCATTTCTGTTCGATGTGCGGCCCGAAGTTTTGTTCGATGAAGATTTCGCAGGATGTCAGGGATTATGCGGCGGAGAGAGGCATTGGAATCGAGATCGCAGTAGACGAAGGTTTGAAAGAAAAAGCGGAAGAGTTCAAGGAACACGGCTCTGAAATTTACTCTGAAGTATAAAGAGTATATAGATGAGCCGAGAAAGGGTCTGACAAAACTGACTGGATCAGTTTTGAACGTGTGTTGTGTACGCGGCCCGAAGGGCGGAATACATGGATGTATGGAGTAAATATACTCTGATGCCTAACTGCCATTCCGACAGAGCGAAGTGGCGAGGAATCTTGTAGTCGTTCATGCGTCAACAAATATTATCAGATTCGGGAGGTAAGCAGGTGAATACAGAAGAACTATTCAATGAGGCAGTGTCCCTACCAGTAGAAGAACGTGCTTTACTGGTTGATTCATTGCTCCGCAGTCTCAATCAGCCGGAAGCAGAGATAGATAAAGAATGGGCGGCTGTGGCAAAACAACGACTGGCTGAATTGCGCTCAGGCGTTGTTGACGCAGTTCCAGGGCAGGAAGTATTCGACAAGGTGAGGAAAAGGTTTGAAAAATGAACTTCTCGTTTCATCCGGAAGCTGAAAACGAATTCAACAAGGCAATTGATTATTACGAAGAAATGGAGCTCGGGCTTGGCTATGACTTCGCGCAGGAGGTGTATTCAACCATCATACGTTCAGTCAAATTACCAAAAGCCTGGACTGTTCTCGATGGTGACATCAGGCGGTCTCTGGTGCGACGATTTCCGTATGGCGTTCTTTATTCAGAAGAACAGGAAGGAATATTCATTATTGCCGTGATGCACCTGCATCGTAATCCGGGATACTGGAAGCAAAGGAAATAAAGGGTTACAGGGCCAAGCCTTTGATTTACGATCTAACCTTCAACACAAGGAGTCGCATAAGGTTGCACATTTTTGTAGTATGTGTGGTTCGAAGTTTTGTTCGATGATGATTTCGCGGGATGTTAGGGACAAAATCGTATGGAATGACAAATTCATCGGGAATGAATTTGAATAGCTGTTTTTTAGCTAGCCCTAACAGGGCAAATACCATGGATGGTATTTGTATTTTGAACAGCTGTTTTATGGCTGGCCTTCAAGGTGACTAATTTCGTCTGGAACGAAATTGAATGGCCATAGGTCAGCCTGAAAGGTGAATGACAGGACGTAATTCATAACGGCATGGATAGCCCGGAATAATAGGCTGCGGAGCGGGGGATTGGGGTTGAGATTGCGGTGGATGAAGGGTTGAAGGAGAAGGCTGAAGAGTTTAAAGAGCAGGGGGCGGAGATATATTCGGAAGTATGATGAACTCTAAAGACATTATTCGGACAAAATAGACGGGGTCAGTTTAAACACTTGTTGTGTAAATGGTCCGAAAGCGGAATATATTGATGTATGGAGTATATATTCGGAGGCGTAACTTTAATTTCGAAGGAACGAAGCAAACTGAAATCTAGTTTTTTCTTTTCCACGTATCGCCTAAACAGTGTAAAAACAAGACAAAAACAAGACAGCCATAATTTATCCGTCAAAGTTAAGCTTCTGTTAAATCAATAACAATTGGTGTACGCCTAAAATTTATAGCAAGGTAACTGATAAGTCTGCACCAGTCAGCCATCTGGTTCTAGACAAACATTTGCTTGTCCCAGGCAATATTTATTGCTCCATAAAATCTTTTGTTCCCAACGTGTATCCAGGCATGTTGTGCTTTAGCACATAACAGGTTTATGGCTGCCGATTACTCAGTTCCAGACCCCAGTTGGCTTACCGTTGAGGCACACTTACTTCTTATCTTCTATAACAGAAGTTGTTTAAAAAGGTCGAATGAGCAATAAATCAGGCCTGATGGTTATTAGCCAACCCCATGTCCGGTTTCCTCATTCAACCTGATTCATTGATCAGGCAAATGCTTTATTGACATCAAACGTCACCTGATCTTTTGATACGTGATAGCACGCCCGTGCTAATTTATTCGCCACGGCTTTGGTGGCAATAATGCTGTTCGTTTTTGATTTCTTTTTTTGATAAAACGATTTAACCTGATCGTTATACCGCATGGCGAAGTTGGCGGCTTCTATAAATGCCCAGGCTAAATATTTATTGCCGTTCTTACGGTTATTCTCGCCTTTCTTTTTCCCATTACTCAATCGTTCACTTTTGACGCAGCGACAGTACGATGAGAAATTCCCGACTTTTGCAAAACGGTTTATATCGCCACTTTCCAGCATAATGGTAAGTCCCAGTATTTCACCGATACCGGTAACACTCAGTATTTTTTTGAATTCAGTGCGTAGCCTGGCTTGCTTTAATGCGGCGGCTTCAATGTCATTGATGGCGCCCTGCAGACACCGAATCACATTAAGATTGCTTTTTAACGATAAAGTGATATTAGGATCATTGATCAGTTTTTCCGCCTGATCATCATCGAGTTTTTTAACCCGGTAGCTGGATAACGATTGCGCTGTATTTCGGGCCAGGATGTTTTGCAAGCTGAGTATATTTGTGCTGCTTTGCCGAACAAGCTGACTACGCTTCCTGAGTAGGTCTCGAACAGCGCGCTCTTCTTTGGGATAAATATATCCGGTAGGTAAAATACCTAGACGAAGTAAGTGAGCCAGCCAACGGGCATTGTCCTTGTCATCGGTATACTTGAGACCGTTATAGGTTTGAACAGCCGCGGTATTGACCAGTTTTACGGTGTAGCCCGCATCCATTAGGCCATCGACCAGCCAGTACCAGTTAAAGGTGGATTCAATAGCGACCGCTGTGATCTCATTCTTATAGACAGACAGTTGCTGAAGTATCGAGAAAAGATCATTGTTCAGCTTTTTCTGATAAATCACTTTGTCTGCCTCATCCAGGATAACGACTACGCTATTATTTGAATGTAAATCGATTCCGCAATATAGTTTCATTATGAGTTCCTCTTATAGGTTCGTTTAGCTTTGCAACTTAACGATATCGCCTATTTGAGGAACTCGCTAGATGATTATCAGGCCTTACATTTGACATTGAAAGGCCGTGAGATAAGGATTTTTGACATTAATGCGATAAGCACGTAAATTCTTCAGACTTAACATATCAAAGACCATGAGGGAAATAACGTGGCAAGACCTCTACGGATAGAGTTTGCAGGAGCGCAGTATCAAGGGCTATTGAAATCAGCTTAATAAAATCTTTTACTTCAGCTGTTTTCTGTTAATAAGACTGACAGGTAACATATAAAAACAAAATAATAGGGGACAGACTAGGGGTACCCTAGACCTGTTATATCGACGTTACTCACTTCTGACATTGGCCCAGGTGCTCCGGGATCCCTGGTTGATACGCTTGTTCCTTTTCGCTTTGGCATCCTGAATCAGCATGCGGCCTACCAGAAGCTCGTATTTTTCCATGTCCATCTTGCAGCTGGCGGTACCGAAAGCACCTTGTACATTGTACAGCATTGCGTGGTCTCGCAGCTTGTCCCGGATGTACTGCGTATTATCCATCACCATATCGATGGTCACCTGATAGTCCAGTTTTTTGTTGATGAAATCAATGTTGCCGGACCCGGTCACTATGATATTATCCGCCGTCATCGTCATGTCCTTGTTATTCAGCTTGCCATTTTTGATATCGAAGCCGGCACTGACATCTCTGAATTCGGTTCGGGTATCCGCATTGAACTCGGCGGTGTATGCCCGGCTGCGGCTGAAATCATGTTTCTCCGCATACGTTTGCACCACATTCCGTGTTTCATGATTGAAATCGACACCCTGTAAAACTGCATTGTCCATCGTGAGACTGATCGTGCCCGTTGCCGACCGCTCCAGCTCGGCGACACTGTTACCTCGTGCGCTCAGGTTGACATCGGCACTGGCAATACCCTCAACAACCAGGCTGGTTTCACCGAGCAGGATTTTCAGCAATGGCGTGATGCTGTCGTTCGCATCGATATTACTGGCCCTGGCCATAAGCTGTCCTTTTGGGGTATCGTTTGTATCGAGCTGCAGCGCAGCCTTGACTTCGCTCTGGCCTATCAGCATCGTAACAGGGTTGGCCTTCATAACGCCATCCTTTATCGATGCCTTTGCCTGGACATCCGACATCTCGACATCACCCACGTCAAGCGTGTCGATCTTTAGCGCACCTTCGATCCTGGCGGACCTGATAAATTCCAGCGGCAGCGGAATCTGGTCCTGCTGCTCCTCGGTGGCGACCATGTAATCCTGCGGCCTGAACTTGTCGGCCTCAAGCTCATAACGCACAACCGGCTCCGATATTCCGGTGACGTGTATGAATCCTTTGATCGCGGTTTCATCTATGGTGGCTGTCAGATTATCCAGGTAGATCCCGTAAAAGTCCGTCTTGAACATCGACGCGACGGCTATTTTCTTCAGGCTCTGCTCGTTTCTCAGCACGGGCATATCGAATTTGAGATGACTGGCCAGGGTTTGTGCGTCAAATGTTTTGAACTTCAGTGGCCCCTTGATCGTCGGCACGGAGAAAATATTTTCGACATCCAGTGTTCCACTCGCGATCAAACCAAGGGCACCGATCCTGGCATCTTGCAATTTTGCTGTTTGCCTTTCCAGATCGATGGTCGTGTTCGCAATCATCGCCAGCGATACGCTCTCCATTTTTGAATCCGGCAACAGCGCCTTGATCACCAGCTTCATGTCGTTGGCATTGAAACTGGCCGAATCGCTATTGAAAACCAGCTTTGTTTTCACGTTGACAGCCGCCTGATAGCCGGGCTGGTTACTCTTGACAAAGGCCTTCAATTCCAGCGGCAACGGCTGCCCTTCCGCAATCGCCTGCGTGCTCAGGCTCACCCTTGTAATCACGAACTTCTTGCCACTATCGGCCTCCAGCCATGTCAGGCTGGAATTCGCAATATCGACGGCATCGACCGTCAGTGAAGCAAAACCAAACCCGGTTTCCGCATGAGTTTTCTCGTCCATGCCGGCGAAACTGTGCCAGTTATCTTCGCCTGCTGCATTCTTTTCGAGATCAACCACCAGCTCATGCAGCACCAGGTTTTCAATGTCGAGGCGCTTTCTAAGCAGCGGCTTGAATTTAATCTTCACATCGAGCTGGCCGATGCTTGCAAAAGCCTTTTTGCTGAAACCGGCAGGATTATCGATACCGATATTGCCAGCTTGCAGTTCAATGGATGGATATAATGAAATTGCAATATCACCCGTGATATCGATTGGCCGGCCCAGATATTTTCCAACCAGGCCTGCAATTTCTTTCTTGTAGTCGTTTGCATCGAAGGTGTAAATGAAACCACCAACAGCGATGGCCAGTAGCACGACGACCACGGCCAGAATCTTCAGAAAGGTTTTCATCGCAATCTTCCGTTACATAAGGGTAGCGCTTTGTGGCGCCGAATTTATGGACACTGATTTAAATTAGTTGGAATGTATGTGATTATAGTATTGAAAAATGAAAACCGTGGTCTGTCCCCGGTTGCCTGGAAAATCAAAGGAAAATCAAAGGAAATTCAAAGATATCCATAGACTGAAAAGTCACAAAGCTGTATTTATCTCAGTTCATTTGTTTATTGCCGATGAGTTTTGTTAATAAAGATGCGAGTTAAATAAAAAAAGCAGTGTTTTATACGGCGATATTTGAAACTAATAATTTCAGAGCAAAGCAATACCTGAGCTGTTCTTATTATGCTCATTGTTATTGTTGTGCTGGGAAGTGCTTAACTGCCTGAGAAGAATATCTCACATTGGCGAATGCCATGAACCCAGTTGTTACCCAGTTCACCACAGGCCTTGCGAACATTAAATACCGTTCCCACCAGGTTTTTACGAAAAAAACAACAAAAAAACAAGACATCCATAAATTAAAAACCAGGTTATTACAAATGCTGCAATCACGATTCATAATCACGGGAATTTTCGTTAGTGAATCGGGTAAATACACAGTTAAATAAACATGGACACCCATAAATTACCCATAAATTAGATTATTCATATCTTATTGATTTAATATTCGATTACTGAATTTAGGTGCTTGGTAAATCAATGTGTATCCATGATATGTGATCATTCAGAACAGCCGTTTCATCTACAGGATTCAGTCAGTTATTGCTTAAGTAAGTGCCATTCCTTTCTGACCCGGTTTTTCCAACAAACAACTGTTGCCTATTGACTGTGAACTGCTAATGGCTGACCCTGTTCCCATGATTAATACAACAGAGGTTAATGGACGTCCTTCCAGTATTCGTTCTTCAGCAGATACGCAAACACTAACAGGATAGTAAGGTATATCATCACCTTCCAGCCAAGGTTCTTGCGTTCGTTCTGTACCGGCTCACTGAGATAGACCATAAAATTGACCAGGTCGGTTATGAACGCATCGTATTCTTCCTCGTCCATGCTGCCGGGTTGCTCCAGCTCAAGATGGTTGATCACCTCGATCTTTATCCCCCGGCGTTCTACGGTTTTGTTCACGGCCTTCTGCACGCCCTGCAACGGGGCCAGCACATGCGGCATGCGAACATTCCGGTACATCGCATTGTTCACACCGGTCGGACGATTCGGATCTGCATAGAATGATTTCATATAGGTATAAAGCCAGTCCACACCACCTGTACGTGCGACATGGGTTAGATCAGGGGCCACAATACCAAACGCCTGCCTGGCATAGTCATCACTCATCGCTGTCGTCATCAGCGCGCCGAGTTTGCTCGGTTCACCTTTGGCATTTTTGGTGAAAATCAGGTTTTCACGCAGCTCGGCATCGCTCATACCGGTATCACGGCCGATGCGGTTGAAGCGCATGTACTTTGCCGAATGACAACCGAAACAGTATTCGACAAAATATTTCGCACCGCGTTTTACCGAATCCATGTCAGCGCTATCGATCGGCGCATGTACAATCTGGACGCCACCGTAAGCAAACTGCGTTATCGGCAGGACAAACAACAATATCAGGATCTGTTTTTTCATTCTGTCACCCTGTCAGGTATCGGCCGGGTCACTTCATTCTTTGAGGTGATGAATAACACGATGAAGAAGCTGAAATACAGCAGCGTGAATATCTGCGAAAGTATGGTTACCTTCGTGTTCACATGCTGCATCGCCAACCATCCAAGCGCAACGATGCTGACCGTAAATACCACCAGGTTGATCTTGTAGACATTCGAACGATAGCGGATGGACCTGACCTTGCAACGGTCGATCCACGGCATGAAGAACAGCAGCACAATCGCCGCACCCATGGCGCCGATCCCCAACAGCTTGTCAGGCACCGCGCGCAGGATCGAGTAGAATGGCGTGAAGTACCATGCCGGTGTGATATGCCCTGGCGTCATCAGCGGATCCGATGGGTTTAAGTTGGCATTCTCCAGCAGGTAGCCACCACCATCCGGGAAGAAGAACAACACTATCGAGAAAAAGTACAGGAACACGACAACACCGAAGAAATCTTTCACCGTGTAGTACGGATGGAACGGAATGCCGTCCAGCGGAATGCCTTTTTCGTCCTTGTCCTTCCTGATCTCGACGCCGTCCGGGTTGTTGGAACCGACCTCGTGCAGCGCGAGAATGTGCGCCACCACCAGGAAGACCAGTACCAGCGGCAACGCTATCACGTGCAGCGAGAAGAAGCGGTTCAGGGTCGCGTCGGATACGAGGAAATCGCCGCGGATCCACAGTGTCAGGTCATCGCCGATCACCGGGATCGCGCCAAACAGCGAGGTGATCACCTGTGCACCCCAGTAGGACATCTGGCCCCACGGCAGCAGGTAGCCCATGAAAGCCTCCGCCATCAGGCACAGGTAGATGAACATGCCGAACAGCCAGATCAGTTCGCGCGGCTTCTGATACGAGCCGTACATCAGGCCGCGCAGCATGTGCAGGTAGATCACGACGAAGAATGCGGTGGCGCCGGTGGAATGAATATAGCGGATCAGCCAGCCGTAGGGCACATCGCGCATGATGTATTCAACGGAGTCGAACGCCAGTCCACTGTCCGGTTTGTAATGCATCGCCAGGAAAATGCCGGATACGATCTGGATCATCAGTACCAGCAGCGCCAGCGAGCCAAAGAAGTACCAGAAATTGAAATTCCTGGGAACGTAGTATTCAGCCAGATACTCGTTCCACATCTTCATCAGCGGGAAACGGTCGTCGATCCATCCGATTAACTTGCCCATTATGCTGCCTCCCCATATTCACCCAAACGGATGTTGTTGTCAGTCAGATAGTAATGCGACCGTACAACAATGTCGAGCAACGCCGGCACACCCTGAATTAAAGACAATTAAAGGTGACGGTGGCATTGCTGTCCCATTTAAATTACAGGCGTACCCATATCTCACAGTTATACATGAAAGAGATAACTGTTTATGTCATCCGAAACATGAACTGGCAACGGTCGCCCGAGACACGCGTGAATACTTCCTTGTACGCTCGAATGCCGCATCCATGCGGCATACGGTCTCGCACAACAGTTCCCAATCCATGTTTCTAACATTAAGTGGGACAGCAATGGTGACGGTGGGATTATTTTTTTAATAAAAGGGGACGTTACTATTTTTAAGTAAAAACAAGACACCCATAAATTAAAAAACCAGGTTATTACAAATACTGCAATCACGATTCATAATCACGGGAATTTTCGTTTGTGAATCTGGTAAATACACAGTTAAAGTTGCTGACAGGCCTGTTTTTATGAGAAAAGGATGAATCGAAAGAATAGAAATCCCTGACCTGTCAGTCAGGTCGAATAAGCTTCCGGTTTTTATGACTTATGTTACAGGCTAACGACTGGAGAACAGCTGTTCGCACTGTTTGATGCCCTGTGCCCAGTGCCGACCGGTTGCTTCACAAACCTTGCGAACACGGAAAGCAGCACCCACCAGGTGTCTGAAAGGATGCTCAAAGTTTTGTGTCAGGTATAGCCAGTGGCGGCTGTCGATGTCCAGCCGCTGCAATATCGGCGGAATATTTGACGGGATGGTGCCTTTCCTGTCTTCACGCAGAATACGGCCACTCCAGTCTACTAATTCAATATAATCACTCAGCCTGAAGGGCAAACCTGCCGGCATGTTATCTCTGGGGTAACCGACAAAAGGAAACAGGGACTTCGGTTGCTTCCCTGGTTGATCAGGTTTTCGTACCTTGCAGGCCTGCTTGATACGCTGTTTGATGGAGGTATGACAGGATTCTTCGGGCGTGTCTGCCATCTTTGCCCGAATCGGGTTCAGGTCGACATACACCATGCCAGCGGCCAGCGCTTTTTCATCCAGTAAGGCCTGTGACTTATAGCGGCCCTCCCAGAAGCGCCCCGTGACCTTGTCTTCCCGGTTGGCTTCGCGGGCAATGGGTTCATTGGCACAGCGCATAAACCAGCTGATGTCCATCAGCCGAGCACGCCATTGCTCCACCTGATCACGCAGGGCGTTCTGTTCGGCCTTGCTCAGTATTTCTCCCTGAGAAGATCGTTGTGATAGCAAGCTGCCCTTGAACAGGCGATGCCAGCGTTCGATGACTTCAGTGGCCTGCCAGTCAAGTGCCTGGGCAGCATTGATATGCAATACCACATGGTAATGATTACTCATTATCGCATAGGCACAGACATCGATGGCAAAGATGCTGCCCAGTTCAAGCAGGCGGTCTTCAATCCACTGGCGGCGGTGTTCAAAGCTTTTACCGGTAAAGGCATCTTCTCCGCAC
>JAJDNP010000037.1 GCA_022340645.1 Gammaproteobacteria bacterium
ATTCGAGCGTACAAGGAAGTATTCACAGCGTGTCTCGGGCGACCGTTGCCAGTTCATGTTTCGGATGACATAAACAGTTATCTCTTTCATGTATAACAGTGAGTTATGTGTACGCCTGTAATTTAAATGGGACAGCAATGCGTCCGTCACCTTTTTTGTTGCTGCCGAGGGTATTTATTAAACAGGCTTACAATCCTGTTATTGATAATATAAGCATGAGCACAACAATGCCTGATATCCAGCCTTTTGCGAGCCATGAGCCATCATTTGGATAAGCTATTGCTGTTTGCGCCTGTTTTTTCTGTTCCGGATCAGCTGTACGTATATTGCAAAAACCATATAAAAATAGAATCAATAGAGGAATAGACATCATTAATGTATTCATTTTTATTACCTCCCTGGTTAACTGTTAATAATATTGTAAGGGGGAGTTTGCTCAAATGAATGACATATTCCGGCTTTCGAAAGACAAACTGCGCCATTTAGAGAAGCTGAGCAGTTAACGATGAAGTGTTGCCGGCGGACGTGGTAGCTGGTTTTTACTATAGCTGATTGTATCCATCGACTGTGCTTATGTGGATAATAGGGCGCATGCCTGGCTCAACGCTGGCAGGAGGGAAGTCATGTCAACCCGGTTTGTTCGATTCGTACTGCTGGCAGTCTGTGCCCGGTTAAGCGTCACGGTTTTTGCATCAACCGCGAGGCTGGATTATCGGGTACAGCGCCTGGTTATCGAGAACACGGCCTACGATGTTACCGTGCCGAGCGGTTACCGGCTTGAATTGTTAAATACCGGGCTTGAAGAGCCGCGCATGCTGACGTTCAATGACAGCGGTGAGCTGTTCATCGGTTCCCGGTCGGGCCATGTCTACCGTTTGCGTCCGCCGTATACCCGGGCAGAATCCATGCTCGAAACCGGCGACTACCCGCACAGTGTCGCATTTCGCCCGGGTGAGATATTGATTGCAATGACGCGCGGTTTGTATCGCGCCCCTTATTCGGCCGGACAAAGGAAAATCAGTAAGCGTTCACTAAAATTGCTGGCGCCGTTGCCCGGCGGTGGCGGGCATAACAGCCGCACGGTGGTAACCGGCCCTGACGGGCGCATCTATGTCAGCCTCGGTATCAGCAGCAATTGCAGTGACCAGTACCTGGGGGCCGGCTATGACTTCGATGACCGGCGTGGCGGTGTACTTGTATTACAGGAAGAAGGCGGCAAGACCCAATGGCAGCCCTATGCGACTGGTCTGCGTAACCCGGTCGGTATCGCCTGGCAACCTGCTAGCAGGACACTCTACGCGACCAATAACGGGCCGGATCACTGGGGCTTTGATCTGCCGCCCGAGTATTTCAGCCGCCTCACGCCCGGTTCGTTTCACGGCATGCCATGGTATCAATACGACGGCCATACCTTGAAACGGGATGACTGCATCAGGTCGAGGCCGCCGTTGCCGGCCGCTGATGTGACCAGGCCGGTGGCGACCTTTGCGGCGCGTAATGCACCCCTCGGCATGACATTTGTACCCGGCGGGGGGATGGACGATCGACTTGCCGGTGACGCCGTTGTCGCATTGCACGGCTCCTGGGGGACACGACCATCCGGCGGTTTCATCGGTGATCGCGCCAGCCGGCGTGAGCCGAAGCTCGTCGTGGTGCGCTTTGCCAACGGCACGGCGCAGCGTGTCGATGACCTGGTGACCGGTTTTCAATTGCAGGACGGTAGCCGCTGGGCGCGCCCGGCGGGTATCGCGGTTGGCCCCGACGGGGCGCTGTATTTTTCCAGTGACAGCGATACCGAGGGGCTGTTCCGGCTCAGGCGGATAGATTGAGTCGCCCGGTTTATAACTTCAGGCCAATCTTTTTTTTATTGCCAGTTCAATGCATATGAAGCTTTACGTTATGCGCCATGGTCGTACCAATTACAATGAGCTCGGGCTGTGCAACGACGACCCGAAAACTGATGTGCATTTAAATGATACTGGAAAACTGCAGGCCCAGGCTGCGGCGGAGCGTCTGCGCGATGTCACGCTTGATCGCATTATCGTCTCGCCCTTGCTGCGCACGCGTCAGACTGCTGAATTCGTAAACCGCTATCACGCTGTACCGATAGAGGTTCACCCGGAAATTAGCGATATACGTTCGGGCTTTGATGGCAGGACCGTCGACGAGTATTTTGCTGCTATTGCACACGATCCCCTCAACGCGCGAGTAAACGGCGGTGAGTCGCTGCTGGATCATAAGCAACGAGTGCTGGGTTTTATTGACTGGCTGCAGCATCAGCCGCAGGAAAATATACTTGTCGTTGCGCATGAAGAGACCATACGGGTGTTTGTTGCTTATTTTGAGGGAAATATTCCGGATGAGCGCTTGCGTGATATCCATATTGGTAATTGCGAGTACAGGTGTTACAAATTAGACTCGAGTTATCAATGACTCTGTTCACAATAAACGGGGTATGAACCGTATGGTGCTTACTTAAGAAATTCATGTTATTGCCAGCGTTAGCGCGGCGCTCAGCCGTCATTCCCGGCCGGGGGCCGGTCGTGTGGTACATTGCATCCCGTTTCTGTAGAACCCGCGCCCACGCGGGGAAAAACCATCGGCCATTTTATGAAGCCACTGATAGATTCCAGCCGCCAGTAGACAAAGAATGAGCAAGTTACACAACCATCGTTATCCTCCGGGACTTGAGCGGGAAATACTGCGCAAAATCCCGAAGTATCTGCTTGCTAGCGTCCTTATTCCGTTGTTCATGGTGATATTTGTACGGCTGCCCCTGATCGAAAGCCTGTTCACCCGCACAGCAGAAGAAGTTGCCAAACTTCATACCACGATTGATTTCCTTTCCATTGCGATCTTCGTTTCGGTTTTGCCGATCATTGTGACAGTGCTCATTGGCTGCATCATTGTGATGTTAATGAAAGGCCCTGCTTATGTTGCTGACGCCTATGATGTTGATGATGCAGATGAACCTGATGACGTTGATAAAAACGTTTAATTCTGTATTTATATTGACAGATCGGAGCAGCATAAGTTATTGAATATTCGAAACAATCGTTCCAGACGATTTAGTTGAACGTAGCTGGCATTGGAATTATTATGTTGCAGATGAAAAACTCAAAGATCCCGTTCAAAACCCCGGACGAAGCAGAGGCTGTATTCTACGAAGCATTCATACGCTGTGACCCTGAAGTGATGGCGGGTTTATGGGCCAATGAAGGTGTGACATGCATACATCCAGGTGCGGGCGCCATTGTGGATTATGATACGATTGTCCGCAGTTGGACGAATATCTTCAGCAATGTGCAGCGTACCGATATACAACACACCGTGATGAGTCGCGCGGTATCAGATGAGCTTGCAGTGCATGTTGTGGCCGAGGAAATGCTCAGCACAGGGACGGTTGTCGCTGTCGTACTGGCGACGAATGTTTACCGGAAATTCGATAAAGGCTGGTTGATGATCGAGCATCATGCATCGCAGGTGCAGAATCGGAGCAGCGGCAATACGTTGCAGTAAAAACCGAAGAACCGGGTCAGCGACAAAACCAGTAAGTTAAGCTCATTTTTCTGTTGTAGGTGCGACAAATTCACACAATCGCGCATACGTTGGCACCGCTGTGCGAATTTGTCGCACCTACGTTCTTAACTTACCAGTATTGTCTCTAAGCCGGTTACTTCTTTAGTTATTGTTTGTATTTTTTGTACTGTTCTTAATAATGAAATCGGTGATTTGTTGCATTGGTTCACGAACACGATCAATACCTGATGCGATATTATTGACGGTTATCTCATTTGGGCCTTTATGGTTTAACAAGCTTTTTAATGCATAATCTGGAATATCCAGACTTTCGGCTATCTTGATAAAGCTGCGTCTTAGATCATGCAGGGTGAACGTGATACCTGAGAGCTCTGACACGCGTTTAACAGCGCTTCGAGGTTCTATCAGGTAACCACGTTTAGAATTGCTGGGAAAAACATAAGGGCTCTCTTTAATCGCTTTTTGTTGCTTTAATAATTCATAAAGAAAATCCGATAAGGGGAGAACGTGCATCCGATGATTTTTGGTTTCCCTGACAGTCAGTGTGCGCGCATTGAAATCCACATCATTCCATTGCAGTTTTGATGCTTCAGAGCGCCTCAGTCCGGTGAACAGCAGGAGATGGAGATAATTGCGTGTGGTTTCATTGTTAAGTTGTCGGGTTGCTGCAATCCAGTTTGGCAATTCACCAGGTTCAATCCATGTTCGTCGAGATTCTACCCTGTACCAGGCATGCATATGATTTAATCGATCAACGGGATTGTTTTCGATTACCGGGTTACCCTGGGCATCCTCGTACATTGTGATGGCGTGGTTAAAAACTGCCCGCAAGACGCGCATCGCGTTGTTCGCCCGTGCTTTGCTGCGTTTTCCCATGGCGGAATGACGTAATTGCACCATATCTTTTGTTATTTCTGTCAGTGGCTTGCTTTGCCAGTGCACAAAGGCGCCATTGATGGAACGGCGATAATCATGGATGGTGGCAGGCTTAAGGTCTTTTCGCAGCTGTATGTAATCTTCAAATGCCTCGAGCAGGGTAACCTTCCTGTCACGCTGGTATTTTATCTCGGCAACCGGGGGTTTGCTGGTGGCGTTCTCGTCTAAAAAGCGCATGGCCTCTTTTCGGGCCTGTTCAACGCTGAGGTCGCCATATTGGCCCAGGGTGACACGCCTGACTTTGCCCTGTATACGTTTTTCTACGATAAAGGATTTTACGCCACCACTGGTGACCCTCACACCAAAGCCGGTTAGCGTTGAGTCACGATAAAATGCCTGATTGCTTATACCATTATATTTTGTCGGTGGTGCTGAGATCTGATCAAGAAACGATTTTGTAATTTGCATACTGATCTATTCTTATTATGTAGACATTTATAATTATTGTTATGTAGACAACATCCCATGTGTCTAGGCTGCTAGCCCTTAAAAAGTCCCTTGTGTGTAAACAGGGTTTCTTCTAACAGTTCTTCGTGTGTATTATACATTAAAGTGGGCGAAAGGGTTAAATTTTGATCAAATGCAGCATATCGTTAAAAAAAATCCCGCCAGGCCATTCATGCCGCGATGTTATTCGTCGCCGCCATGGTGACGGACCTGAACCTGCCGCCCAGGGCGAACAGTAACGTACGCACCGCGTGCTCGCCATGGCGGAAGCGATGGACCGTGAAGATTTCGGCACCTGCTGCAACCATTACGAATGCGCCAAAGCCTGCCCCAGGTCAATGCCGTTATCATTCATCGCACGTCTGAAGCGGGAGTTCATGCGCGCCGGCTTGCCGGGACAGGTGCACGGCGAACCGGTGCCTCACGCGGCACATGAGGAATAAGGCATCGCGGATTTGTGATTGCAAAGGTGTGCGTGACATGGCAATCTCGGGTCTAAATTCGGTCCAGAATGCTCTGTGCAAGACAGAAAGTAAGAATAACAATCCATATTCATGATAACGAGTTGAACATATATGAATAACTCAGTTTCTATCGCCGTTACCGGTTCAGGGGGCAGCGGTGCCGTCACTACCGGCCTGATCCTGTTGCAAGCTATGGCGAAGGCAGGGTATTACGGTTACATGTCGCGTACGGCTGGTCCGCAGATACGCGGCGGCGAATCGGCAGTGATGATGCGTTTTTCCAACAGGCCAGTGCACTGCGGAGATGACCGGTTTGACGTTCTGCTGGCGATGGACTGGCATAAACTGGAACGTTTCGCCGATGAAATTCCGCTGGATGGTAACAGCCTGATCTTCGGTGATAGCGCCGCTGGTGATATCCCTGAAATACTGACAGCCAGCGGTGCTGCTTTTACCGCCCTGGATTTGCAGCAGACCGCCAGATCTATTGAGGGTGGGCGTGCCAATATGCTTGGCCTGGGGAGCCTTGCCAGACTGCTGGGACTTTCCGGTGATACCATGCGCCAGGCATTACAGGCGACGTTGGGCAAAAAAGGGGAGCACATCATAGCGGCATCGATGGCCTGTATCGAGCAGGGTATGGGATTCGATATTGGTGATCATGGACAGCTACAGTTACCGTCGTCCGCAGCGCAGGACAGTCATTGGAATATCAGTGGTAATGAGGCCTGTGGACTCGGCGCATTACGTGGAGGTGTGCGTTTCGTTGCCGCCTATCCAATCACCCCGGCCAGTGATATTCTTGAATGGCTGGCACCGCGCCTGGAAAAACTGGGTGGTGTACTGCTGCAGGCGGAAGACGAGCTGGCTTCGGTAAACATGATTACCGGTGCATCATTCGGCGGGGTGCCGTCACTGACCGCAACCTCAGGTCCCGGTCTCAGCCTGATGATGGAGGGACTGGGTCTGGCGGTGGCCAGTGAAACCCCGATTGTTGCAATCGATGTCATGCGTGGTGGTCCTTCCACCGGTATCCCGACCAAATCCGAACAGTCCGACCTGAACCTGGCCTTATATGGTTTTCATGGTGATGCGCCCCATCTGGTGGTAGCTCCTCTTGATATAAGTGATTGTGTGTTTGCGACTCACTGGGCGGTATGCCTGGCGGAGCAGCTGCAGACAGTCGCGCTGGTATTATCGGACCAGTCGCTGGGTCAGACACGTGCGGTCATGGATAAGCCGCCTCATGCTGAACTGCCATGTCAGCGCCGTATTGCCCATGTGCAGGATATAGACGTGTCGCAGGCGTTTCAGCGTTACCAGTTAACCGGGGATGGCGTTTCGCCGATGAGTATCCCGGGCACACCGGCCGGTATGTACACCGCTGATGGTCTGGAACATACCGAACGCGGCACACCGTCATCGATGGCGTCCGACCATGACGCCCAGATGCGCAAGCGGCGGGATAAACTGACCGCCTATAACTATGGAAGTACGTGGGCCCGGATTGATGGTAACGGCCCGGTTGCGATTATCAGCTGGGGTTCGACCAGCGCCGTGTGCCGTGAGGCTGCGGAACGGCTGGCATCGATGGGCATTCCTGCCCGGGTAATTTCACTGCGACTGTTGCTGCCTTTGAACCATCGGGGTATAAATGAGGTATTACAGGGATGCAGCAGCGTGGTAGTGATCGAACAAAACCAGGCGGGTCAGTTATATCACTATCTGCATGCAGAGCAGGTACTTCCGCCGCACGCAAGGAGTTATGCGAAACCTGGACCGCTCACAATACGGCCTGGTGAGGTGGTCACATTAATCAGCGGGGTCATTAACGATGAATGAAATGGTCAAACCAAAGGATTATAAAACCGACATCAAACCGATATGGTGTCCCGGTTGCGGTGATTTTGCCACGCTAAGCGCATTGACCAAAACCCTGGCCTACCTGGGCCTGCCGAAGCACGAGGTCGCTGTCGTTTCCGGCATAGGTTGCTCCTCGCGTCTGCCGGCTTATATCGACAGCTACGGCTTCCACGGGGTGCATGGGCGGGCACTGGCGGTTGCCGCCGGGTTGAAAGCGGCACGGCCGGACCTGACCGTGATTGCTGCCGGCGGCGATGGTGACGGTTATTCGATCGGTGGTAATCATTTTCTGCATGCCTGTCGCCGCAACATGGATCTGACATATATCGTCATGGACAACCATGTTTATGGCATGACCAAGGGGCAGCCTTCGCCAACCACGGAGCCCGACTGGGTCAGTAAACTGACGCCACACGGTAGCGGCCTGCGTCCGTTCCAGCCGCTGGCGATTGCATTGTCATCCGGGGCAGGCTTTATCGCACGGGGATTTGCCGGTGATCCGTTGACCTTGACCAGGTTGATCGTTGACGGCATCAATCACCGGGGATTCTCCTTTATTGAAGTATTGAGCCCTTGCCCGACCTTCCGCCCTGAACAAAAACAGTGGAAACAACTGGCCAGGCCGTGGCAGCAGGAAGCCACCAGTGACCCGATCGAGGCGGCAATGCGCATCCACAGTGATGATGGCATGTCGACCGGACTGATCTATCAGAACAATCTTCCGCCGTGGCAGCCGGGCACCATGCCCGCCAGGGACCTCGCAAGCATCGAGCAGGAGTTTCTGGTATGAGCGAGGATAAAAAAATTGACATCGAAACCGAGGCTGAATTTCTGGCCAATGTGATTGCGCTAAAGATGGAATTCGAGGAGCGCCTGGAAGGTTTGGCCGATTGTCTTGCCATCCATAACAATCCGGCGGCAAGCGATGTGTTCAGGGGCCTTGCCAGCCATATCACCAGTAATATACAGAAGCTGGAAGCTGTAGCCGCCAACCATCAGCTACCGGTTATTCCGCCATGGGAATATCAGTGGCATTGCTCCGATGATCCGGAAGCCCTGTGTATCGACCAGGCGCATTACATGATGAGCAGCAGGCAGGCGCTGGAACTGGCGCTATTCAACGAAAAGCGCAGCGTGGAATTCCTCAACAAGGTTGTTGACCAGGTTAACAATAACGCAGTCAAACAACTGGCGGCAGGGATGATAGCGATGGAACAGGAGTTCACTGAATCCATGCAACAGGCACTGGATGATATGGAAGACGATATGCAGCCCTGCGAGGATCTGGATCCGCCAAACATGCCTGAATAATCTGCAGGGATGACAGCAGTGGATCAGCGTACAACTTATTGTCGCCGGGTTAATAGAATGTCGCCCCGTTTATTACACACCCTCATCGAGTAACTAAATTGAAACCAGTCCAGCATGGTGCCCGCAGCTGCCAGGGCACGTTAATGGGTAAAGAGCTTTATCGCATTGATGATGGCGAGGGATCTATCGTGGTGACACAGCGTGGCAATAAACGAGTGTTGAGTTTTGGCTCGAGACTTGAACAGAGCAGTGTGCTGATGAACAGGCCCTGGTACCTGGTACACCAGTACACGCAGATCATGTTGCTCGGCCTGTTATTTGTCGATGCCAGGCGCATGGTATTACTCGGCCTGGGCGGTGGCGCGCTGGCACATTGTCTGAGTCATTATTTTCCCCGGTCAGCGATCCAGGTTGTCGAGATTCGACAGGCTGTAATCGAGATTGCTTGTGACTGGTTTGATTTGCCGCGGCGGGGCAATCTGCATGTTGTCAAAGATGATGCATTACATTACCTGTCGCAACTGGAGCAAGGTGCAGCCGATATTATCTTTAGCGATCTGTATGTCGCCGAAGGCATGTCGGCATGTCAGGCACAGCTGGAATTTATCTATACCAGTTTTGCGGCATTGAGTGAGCAGGGTTGCCTGGTGATAAACTTTCACCAGAAGCCGGATGAGGGTTCGGCGCTGATGGATACGGTTGAAGGATTGTTTAGCGAAATAATCGTCCATGACTCGGAAGCATTGCCGGGGGAAAGTCCAAATTCTGTTATGTTCTGCTGCAAGTGTGCTGTTGCCTTGCATCAGCCAGAAGTAAACCGGCGTGCTGAATTACTGGCAAAGCAGCTGAAAATGCCATTGCTGCAGTATTACCGTGATCTTCTGGGTAAAGCAGGGTGGTAGTGAATTGAAACGCTATTTTATTCGGACATCTGGAACGGTGGATGGCTTCATTAACCGAATGAGTTATAAAGACTGGCGATGACACCGATTCATGAACTACTCAATCGCATCCGCTGGGATAAAGATTATGGTGATGCTGTGTTTGTGATTGGTTATTACGATCATATCGAGGACAGGATCATCACGGTGCCGCTAAAAGAACTGACTTTCGACAAGGAAGATCATTTCGATTTTGGGCTGAAGGATGATGAAGGGGAGTGGCAAAGCATTCCGCTTCATCGTATTCGCCGGGTTTTTCGTAATGGTGAACTGGTGTGGGAACGCCGGGTGGAATAAGGCTATTGCTGCGCTTTTTGCTGATTTGATAGCCATTTGTTTTAAAAACTGCGTTGGAGCGCAATATTTTCTAATATTAGAAAGAATTAAATCTGGCATCAATGTCATTTAGTTAAGGTATAGTTATCTTTGTACGTTCAATTAAATTGGCAGAAACAAATTAATGATAACGCTGTAGGTTCAAATTTATTCGGACATTTACGATTATGATTACTGACGATGTCCGAATAAATTCGAACCTACGTGAACAACGCCAGGCAATTATAGACAGGTAAAAATTTGCCTTCAGGAAAAGAAAATGGCTTCAGCAATATTAACTGAGTTCACGAAAAGCACGAAACCAAGGATACTTGTTTCCATCCTGCTTGTATCCATTTCACTCTTTTCCATTTTCCAGGTATTCGATGCTTATGGCGAAAAACATACCATGGCGGGGTTTAATCGCTCGCTGGCATCGTTTGCGATAGCAAAAGGGCTGAATAGCGCTATTTCTATCGTACAGGAAACGGAAGTTGCCTTAGAGCCGGGAGGCATCGGGATAATTTTATCTCCAGGGCAGATACTTGACCCGGCGAATGATTTGGTTGAGCGGTTTTCTAATGTCATGCTTATCTGCACCACATCTTTTGGTATTCAGGCCATCTTGTTGAAGATATTCTCGTCATATACATTTTCTGCAATCGTTTCTCTCTCACTGCTGGGGACTTTAATACTGATATGGAATAATGACAAATATCCTGATTATGTCAAAAACTTTCTTTATCGCCTGGTTGTCTTTCTTGTTATTCTGCGTTTCTGTATTCCGGCAATGACGATAATCAACAACAGTCTTTATACAGGTTTTCTTGAAACAAAATACATCGAGTCAACTCAGCAGCTTCAAGATTCTGATAAGGCCATTGCTGACATTACAAGTAAAAGTTCAGACGAAGAGCAGGACACAGTGGAGCTGTCATGGTATGAAATGATCGGCGGTAAAATAAATAAAGCCATGGATTCGCTGGATATTAAAAAGCAGATTGAAACACAGGTCGATAAATTAAAGGCAGAGGTGGAAAGAATCACAAATAATATTATTGATTTGATCATCGTGTTTATTATTCAAACTATCTTGTTTCCGCTTTTGTTTCTGTGGCTGATTTTGAAAATGTTGAAGATTAACTATTCCTTCAAATATGTTTAGTAAAATAGCGAAAAGGGTCAGAGAGCAATTGTTTCTAATATTGGCGAAGATTGCTTTCATCCATTTAATTACATAAGCTGTCTATTCATAGTATAGGAATGGTATCAATCATGACACAGCGTAAATCAGATCTTGATGAATTACTGGAAAAACTTAAACAGGGCCGTGATGAACTTAATGTGAAGATGCATCTTGGCAAGGCTGAGGCGAAAGACCTGTGGCAGGAGACGGAAGACAAATGGCGGCATCTGCGCAGTCAGCTGGATGAGATTAATGACGACACCGGCGATGTTGCAAAGGATGTCGGAGCAACCGCGATCTTGCTTGCCGAGGAAATCAAAGAGGGTTATGAGCGGTTAAAGAAGATGCTTTGATAATAATCCTCTCTGACACCAATGTCCCCTGTGTCAGGATAGTTAAGCTCATTTTTCTTTTGTAGGTGCAAATTTATTCGCATGATGCGCACATGCGTTGGCACCGCTGTGCGAATTTGTCGCACCTGCATTCTTAACTTACCGGCATTGTCTCTGACACGGTTGTTACATCCAGTAGAAAAATCGTATATTTTTGATATATATCTAGTATAAGTCCGATATATTAATTTATTATTTTACTTATCATGTAATCTTAAATTACAATAATTTTAAGATTATTCATTATATTTTCGACCGGTCGGAGGTTGAACTAAAATGGCAACTAAGAAATCAACTGCTAAACAAAAGAAACAGAATACGCCTGGCATTAAAACTTCCGTGAGTACAACGGCATCAGCAATAATTGATGAAATCGACAAGGCCAGGGAAGTCGTTGTACGTGAGATACGTGAAGGTTTTAATGTTGTCAGCAATAAAGCATCTGCAGCTGCTGATGCTATTGCCGACACATCGGTAAAAGTAAAAGATACCATCACCGAAACGGCTACAGATGCAACTTCATCTGTTAAAGATACACTCTCCGAAACACCGCCAAAACAACTTATACTTAAGCTCGTAGACGAAGTTGAGGAAGTTGCGGAGAGTATAATTGACGGCATTGGTTCACGATTCAGACAGCTTCGATCAGCGGCGACAAAAGCAGACAAGACTGGCAAAAAGAAAACTGCAAAGAAAAAAGTCGCCAGGAAGACAGTAACCAAGAAGACGGCAGCCAAGAAGACAGCAGCCAGTAAAAAGGCAGCCAAAAAGAAAACTGTAAAGAAAAAAGTCGCCAGGAAGACAGTAGCCAAAAAGAAAACTGCAAAGAAAAAAGTAGCTAAGAAGACAGTGACCAAGAAGACAGCAGCCAGCAAAAAGGCAGCTAAAAAGAAAGCAGCAAAGAAAAAGGCCGGGAAGAAATAAAACGGCCTGTTTCGCATTATTACAAAATGATGCAATGGCCATAAATCGTGTGTGGCCGCTGTGATCGATAAAACTATCTGCCGTTGCTGCATAGCCGCTAATGAGATTCCGCATTTCTGGTTTTTTGAAGTAGCTGTGGCTGATGCAACGTGGCAGACTTTCGTGCTGGCATGGTGTTTTTTTACGACAGGTATCCGTGATGTCGGAAACAGCGAATAAAAACCGAAAATCTTCCGCCACAACAAGCCTGCCGATGACATTCGAGGCCGAGGATCTTGATGCGTTGCGCAGTGCGTACTTTACGCTTGAGCACCCCAGTCTCGCTGCGCGGCTCTCAGGAGTGATTGGTACGCCCATCGATATGGCTATCCATCTTCTCCCCAAATCCTGGTATAAAAGTTTTCATCAGGCTGCTGAGCGTGCGATTGGTAAAGCGCTTGAGGTAGCTGTTTCAGCGATGCGTCGGCGACAGGATTTCAGTGAAAATGAAATTTATTTCAAGATGTTAATCGCGGGTACAGGCGGTTTAGGTGGTTTTTTTGGATTGCCCGGACTGCTCATTGAGTTGCCTGTCAGTACAACGGTGATGATACGCGGCATTGCTGAAATTGCTCGCGAAGAAGGTGAAGATATCCACACAGCCGAAGCTCAAATGGCTTGCATTCAGGTATTTGCGCTGGGCGGCAAAGTCGAAAGCGATGATGCGGCCGAAACGGGCTATTATGGTATTCGCCTGGCCCTGTCGGGTTATATGTCAGCGGCTATTGCTCATGTCACGAAGCAAGGGTTTAGTGCTGATTCCGGCCCGGTTGTATTGAGGCTGCTTAATGCTGTCGCCAGCAGGTTTGGTGTTACGGTTTCACAGCGCGCGGCAGCGCAGATTTTGCCTGTCGTTGGTGCTGTTGGAGCAGCGGCAGTGAATACAATTTTTATGCAACACTTTCAGAGTATGGCAAGGGCGCATTTCACCGTTCGCCGTCTGGAACGAAAGTATGGTGAAGCTTTCGTGCGCGCGCATTATAAATCTTTTGAATGAAAAGATTCAGCTGAGACGTTCATCCAGGTAGTTTGTTACGGTTTTCTCAACGGTGCCTTTCAATGGGGCAAGTACCAGGCTCAGCTTGATTTCGACTTCGACGTCGTTGCCGCTGATATCGATATGGCCACTGGCGCCGCTGCGTTTGAACACCAGGCGATCGCCTTGCCAGCTGTATGTGGCAGACAGATCCTTGCTAAGTTTATCAGCAAGATTCTGCACCTCGTTTCTTACTGTTTCATTATCAAGATGGTGTTTTCTTTTGATATGAATCGTCGCCATTATTCTCCCGTGTCAAAGATCTGTGCCGTGGCGATACAATAATACTTTCATAAAGCATTGGCAACTAATCAGCAGCTATGTGGAAAGTTGCAGCAAAATCACAATAACTTCACGGACTGCAATACCGCCAGACTGGTGAACCTGGCAAACAATATAATGGAGTTTTGTAATATGTTACGATTGAGCGACGGCTATCAGGTCTGCCTGTCAATCATTTAAACGTACTGATATGTGTTTTCCATTATGGGTGTATATTTATACAAAGGAGTCTTATGATTACCGTACTTTTTCTAGGTAGCCTGAGTGTACTGGTGTATAATAACTTTCAATAATACTTCGAAATAAAGTAATATGAGGTTAATTATGGGGCGCTTCCTGGTAACGGGTATAACCTTTGGAGTCTTCATGACTGAGGCTTTAATTCATTACAATATGGGGCGTGCCAGAGAAGATAACGTCTCAGGTAAGCCGGTTCATTTTGAACTGCCGCCGCCGAAAGAACTTGCCAAGATTGCGGCGGTAACAGGTGTTTTCTCTGTTGTCAGCGGTGTGTTGATTGGTTCCCTGAACAAATATCTTCCACCAAAAGCCTGAAATTTAAGTGGTAAGGCTTATTTCAGCTTACTGGCGATAGCAGTGTCCTCCCATGGGAGATCAATATCCGAGCGGCCCATATGTCCATAGACCGCCAGCTGGCGATAGAAACCGCCAGGCTGGGCGCTTAGTTTTTTCAGGCCAAGGTCACGTACTATAGCGCCGGGACGAAAATCTATTACCTCGGATAAACGCCTGGCAATATCCGCTTCATTAAGTTCGCTACTACCAAAAGTGCGAACCCGGATGCTTACCGGTTCGGCATATCCAATCGAATAACTCAGCTGTACTTCACATTCCCGAGCTAATCCTGCGGCAACAACATTTTTTGCCGCGTAACGTGCGATGTAGGCACCAACTCGGTCAATACGCATTGGATCCTTGCCACTCAATGCATGACCGCTTGAACGTGCATAGCCACCATAAGTATCGATACCTGTTTTACGTCCAGTCAGGCCTGAATGGACGGAGGGGCCACCGCCTTTACGAATGCCGTCCGGATTAATATGAATAATAGTGTCTGCATCTGATTTTATCTGCTCTTTTTTCAGTACGGGACTTATCACGTGTTCGTTCAGGTCCTCACGCAGGCCTTCTATATCAACATCGCTGTTTTCATCCTGGGTTGCTACTATGGTGATGCTGTGTATGCGGGTGGGCTGGTTGTTATGAAATTCGAAACCGACCTGTATTTCAGCATCTGGTAGCAGATATTGAAGTTTTTTATCGGATTTTATTACGTCCATACGATGGGCTAGCCGATGAGCAAGTGAAATCGGCAGTGGCATCAGGTCCTTTGTCTGATCACAGGCATAGCCGAAAATGCTGGTCTGCTGACGTGCGGTGATTTTTTCGATATCCTGATCTGACATTTCATCCAGGGCTATCGGGAAATAGTCCGTGTTGCTATGGTCCATGATGCTGGTCAGGATAGTGCAGTCGTTTGCATCAAAAACTTTCCTGGGATAGCCGATATCACGTATTGTACGGCGTGCAATGTCTGAAATGTCCAGCATGGTTGCAGCAGAAGCATAATGGCTGGAAATAAAAATTATACCGCTGGATACAGCGCACTCAGCGACGACGCGGGCATCAGGGTCCTGCTGCAGAAAGAGATCGACAATAGCATCGCTGATCTGATCACAGATTTTGTCAGGGTGCCCGCTGGTTACGGATTCTGAGGTGAATATAAAGCTATTTTCCATATTTGATTTTTCGCTTGTCATGCTAAATCCCCCTCATCGATTTCTTCTTCATTAATAGATGGTGTTTCATTCATTTCTTCTTCATCCAGGATGATATCTTCAGGCATTGGCGGCTTGAGTGATTCGTTGACTATCAGCGGCACTAGCACGCCGCCGGCCATCACCAGCAAATCAACCGGCCCCAGTGGCGTCGTCCCCAGTATTTGTCTGAATCCCGGTGTGAAGCTGGCAATAGCCTGTAAACCTGTCATCACCAGTATAGCTTTGTTTAAATACGGATTTGAGGGTAGATTATTGCTGCGACTGAATACATGCCGGTGTTCGGATCTTGAGCTGTAGGCATGGGCGAGTTCATTCAGCGTCAGGGTGTTGAAGGCAAGTGTGCTTGCCGCTGCACCGGGCCCGTAACGTTTCAGGCCATAGATATAGGCCGCCATGGTGCCGACCCCGATAATGCCGGATTCGATGGTCATTTTTTTCAGGTCCTTGCCGGCGATAATTGCAGTTTCAGTTTTCCTTGGCGGAATCTGCATAATGTCTTTCTCCGCCGGTTCCATTGACAGTGCAAGGCCGGGGAAAATGTCCGTTACCAGGTTGATCCACAACAACTGCATCGAATTCATCGGCTGGCCCATGCCTGTGGCAATGCCGGCGAGCATGACCTCAATCTCCGTGAGGTTGGTTGACACCATAAAGTGGATCATCTTGCGTATGTTATTGTATATGGTGCGCCCCTGGCTCACGGCTATGGCCATGGTGTGCAGGTTGTCATCTTCCAGCACCACATCCGATACATCGCGGGCGACGTTGGTGCCTGATTCGCCCATAGCGACACCGATATCGGCTGCTTTTAATGCCGGACCATCATTGATACCATCACCGGTCATTGCAACCACGCGACCGGCATCCTGAAAAGCCTGGACGATACGTAACTTGTGTGCCGGGCTGACGCGGGCAAATACGTGGACGTTTTTAACCAGACCTGCGAGCAGTTCCGGTTCGACGTTCTCCAGTTTACTTGATTCAAGTACCTGTAGCGGCTTGTCTCCGCTCAGCCCTAATTGCTTGCCGATGGCCTGGGCGGTGGCAGCCTGGTCACCGGTAATCATAACGGTGTCAATGCCGGCCTGATGGAACTGTTTAATCAGTTTGTCCATGCCTTCACGCATAGGATCAGCCATTCCTGCCAGGCCAAGCCAGACCAGCTTCTCAGTCTTCCTCGGCATGCGGTCTTCATCAAGCTCGCGATAGGCGACACCGAGCACACGCAGGGCATCGCCGGCCATGCGGTCATTCTTGCTGATGATAGCTTCACGCGCCTTGCTGCTGAGTCGGATGCTGCGGCCATTTCGAATCTGCGTATCGCACATCGCCAGTACTTCTTCCGGACTGCCCTTGACCGCCAGCAGATACTTGCCAGCTTTCCAGGGATGCAGGGTGGTCATATAGGGCCGGCCCTCAGCGCGATCGCGGCCAAGCAGACGGGGATGCTGCTGACGTAATGCTTCGACATCGATGCCGGCGTTGAGCGCCAGCTCGACCAGCGCCATTTCAGTCGGTGAACCGCTTTGTTTTCTTTCGCCGTCAATTTGATTGAACTCGGTATCGCTGCACAGGGAAACGATTTGCATCAATTCCCTGGTTTCAAGCTGTTCGGTTGCTTTGATTGCATCTCCATTATGCAGAAGCTGGCGGCCAGCTATAACATATGTTTTTTCGCCGCAATAAATCGATACCACAGCCATGCGGTTCATTGTTAATGTGCCGGTTTTGTCCATGCAGAACACCTGTACCGAGCCCAGGGTTTCTACGGCGTCAAGATGGCGCACAGCAACATTATGTTTTCGCATGTCTGAAATGCCCATCGCCAGGGTAGTGGTAGCGACGGCTGGCAAACCTTCCGGCACCGCGGCCACGGCGAGTGAAACGGATGACTTGAGCATTTCCAGTACTGCATAGCCTCGCATTATGCCAACGCCAAATACCAGGGCACAGACACCGCCGCTAAGTATCGCAAGAGTGGTACCCATCTTGTCCAGCTGTTTCTGCATCGGCGTTTCCGGTGCCTGAGCTTCGCCTACCATGGTCTGGATCTGTCCCAGTTCTGTTGCCGCAGCAGTTGCGACAACAACAGCCTGGCCGTTGCCGCCGCTGATATGTGTACCCATGTAGGCCATGTTCCTGCGGTCAGCGAGAGCGGTATCTTTATTCGCAAGGAAGTGGTGGTCTTTATTTACCGGCAGGCTTTCACCTGTCAGTGCTGACTCATCAACACTGAGACGGTGCGAACTCAGTATGCGTGCATCTGCTGCTACATAGCTTCCTGGAGTAAACACCAGAATATCGCCTGGGACTATATCCTCAACATCAATTTCTGTTTCCTCTCCACCACGTAGCGCGCGCACGGTTCGTACACCGGTTTCCGATAACGAACTTATCGTTTTTTCGGCCTGGCGCTCGGTGACAAAACCAATGGCGGAATTAATCATCACAACGCCAAGTATTACCGCGGCATCCAGCATGCCTCCGGTGAGTATGGCGATGACTGCAGAGCCGCCAAGCAGGAAAACGGGCGGACTGTTGAACTGGCCCAGCAGGATGGACAGGTCGGAGCGGGCTGCGCTGGCAGTCAGGCTGTTTAAACCGTAACGTTGCAGACGCTGTGAGGCCTCTTCATCGTCCAGCCCCATTTGCCGTGAAGTGCCCAGCGTTTGCAGAAGCTCATTGATGTCCTTTAGATGCCAGTCTTCGAGGTTCTGGGGCTCCGTGTCTTCATTTGTCGTGGACTGAGCAGGCGATGGCCTGAATATTGGCAATGAGTAAAGCAGGGCGGGCATGCTGCCAAACAGGCCGGTGATTTTATCAATGGTCTGTTTAATGTTTAGACTGTCCTTGATATTCAGGCTGCTCGCTGGTGCGGTCCAGCGAGGTTTACTGCGAAACCTGGCGCCGGCATCGAGATGTTCTTCTATTGCGGCTACGATTTCATCGATGGTGATGTCAGGACCATAGAATACCAGCAGACGACCTGTTAGATCACTGGCTGTGACCTGTTTAATACCGCTGACTTCGGCGAGTGCTGACTCGAGTCTTTGCTTAAGCCGAGTAGAGCGGTACAGTCCGGCAATTTCGAAGCGTGTTCTGCCCGCTACACTTGCGTGCACCAGTGCAACACGTTCTGATATTGGCGATGCGGTTGACAATATAGATCTACACCCGTGATTTATTTGTTGTTTATTGTGAGATTAAACAAGATTCTTTTCAACTTGTTGTTGATATGAATCAACGCAATATATAAGTCACACCAGTATGTTTAATTGTAAATATTCATGCATTATCATCACTGTGCCGTTAACTTTTTTGAGCAGTTTGTAAGCCATTGCTCTGCCAGGATGAGCCTATATTTAAACTATCTGAGAAATGAACTGGAATTCGTTACCTGAGACACGCTGTAAATATGTCCATATACGCTCGAATGCCGCGTCCATGCGGCATACGGTCTCAGGTAACGGATTCCAGCGCATGCATCTAATCGTTAACGGGACAGCTATGATGCATTATACATATTGCGGCTATATGTAAATATTACGAAACTGTTACAGTTGAAAAACGTTAAAGCCTGTACGAAACAATACCGCTGCCTCAAGTATCAGGCATCTCATTGGATGAAAACATTAACGGAAGAACGGGCGATCCCGGAAGTGTTAGCTGCGGTAACGGGTTGTGGTAAAAGTATATTGTATGCGCTTTATTGCTACTGTAAGATTCTTCAAAGAATTGCTTCCATTATCAGGTTTTTGAAAGAGGGAGAGTTTGGTAACTTCCTGGTTGATATCTACCCCTTAATAGCATGTGATTTTGAAGGGTATCTGGACATTTTGATTAATGTAATTACGTGGCTTTTTTCATGCTGTATAACTCTGCTAGCGAATGCAGTAGATAAATAAGTAATTAGCTTAACATCTGGAACAGACCCGACATGAGAACCAATGAATAACTCTATTTTTAGCTGGATAGGAGATGAGACCCTGTTACAGGGGCTGGTAGCCGGGCAGTCGACATTTGTGCTGCTTATCGTCATCGTGGTCTGCATTGCAATGCTGTCCCTGGGTGCGGACTGGATGATTGACGGTGTGGTTGATCTTGCCGAACGTACCGGCCTGCCCAAGATCGTTATCGGCGCTACCGTAGTTTCGCTGGGTACAACATTACCCGAAGCCTTTGTTTCCGTGATGGCGGCCTATATGGGTAATCCTGGATTGGCCCTAGGCAATGGTGTTGGCTCAATTATTGCCGATACCGGGCTTATCTTCGGCCTTACCTGTGTGCTTGTGGCTGTACCTGTAAACCGCTTCATTCTTAATCGTACCGGCTGGGTGCAGGCAGGCGCCGCTACTCTGCTGGTGCTGATTTCCATCGCTGTATATTTTATGACTGATGGAGATCATCCTCAGCTGAATCGCTGGGTTGGCTTCCTGTTCCTGGGTCTGTTAGTTATTTATCTCTATGTAACCTACTCATGGGCAAAGCAGGGAGCAGGCGTGCTGCCAGAAGATGAAGTTGCTGAAGATGAACTTATGAGCGTCGGCAAAAGCTGGCTGCTGATCGTTGGCGGTCTGCTTCTTGTTATCACTGGCGCCCGTATACTGGTGCCGAGCGCCTCCGAAATTGCGATTCGTTTTGGTGTGCCGGATGATGTGATTGCCGCGACAATGGTTGCATTCGGAACGTCACTTCCAGAATTGATGACTGCTATTGCGGCAATTCGTAAAGGGTATCCGGAAATAACCGTGGGCAATATTGTCGGTGCAGATGTTCTCAATGTATTGTTTGTGATTGGCGCCGCTGCGGCTGCATCACCGCTGGTTATTCCGATGAACTTCTATTATTTCCATTTTCCCGCTATGCTGATTATCCTGTATTCATTCAGGGTATTTATATCGATGAACAAGGAAGGTGTGTTTCATCGCTGGCAGGGAGTCTGGCTGCTGGGTGTATACCTGTGTTATGTGATGCTTCAATACGGCCTGAATATTGAAAGTCCTCATTAAAGTTATGACCATTACACTCCGGCAAACGACAGGTTGCTTTACTTTATATGGATATACTGATTGCTAAGGTAACGAATCAACTGCGTGAAGCGGGGAGTGTTAGCGATGAAATACTTGTCGCCGCGGCAGGAGCCGGCAGTGATCTGATCCTGTTTGGCTGCAAGGACTAAGCTGCTATTAAGAGCTTCCTGCTCGGTTCCGTTACCCGTCGCCTGGCACGCTATGCCGAATGTACTGTTTGAGCGGTGCGAAAAAAACGGGATTGATAAATGATAAATAACACCAGCAGCCGCCGAAGCAGGCAATTTGTAAGGCAAAGAGGCTGAAGGCGATGCTCTTGGTTCATACAGTGACGCTGACGGATATCCTGGTATTTTTCACTACCACTATACGTAATATCAGGCGGCTGCTAACTATTGAATAAATTATTAATATACGGTAGAGCTGATAATCGTCTACACGACATTAGTCGGCGCTGCTCTGGCTGACCTTTCGTGTCTGGCGCTTACTGGTTGTAATTTGTGCGTCATCCGCTATCTTGCGTGTTACCTCTCTGCCGAGGTAATAACCTAATACAAAAAGACCTACGCCCATCAATACTCTGTATAACATTGTATTAACCTCCGCTTCTTAATCGCAAGTGATCTTATTGTTATTTTTATACTAATGATCCAGGCGGTTGTGTGCAATGGCAGTTAACAAAATTTTATGATTGTTTGATGTGTGTCAACTGCGAGAGACGATATGCGTTGGTTTGAAGCGAACAGATTCCAGAATTAATGGTGTGTTGATTGAATATCTACATTATGTAATGTTGCCTGGCTTTAAAGATCGCTGGGTACAAATACTGGTTAGCGATTTGTCAGTATTACCGCATCAGGAACTGTTATAGTGGCCTGCTAAACAATATTAATACCTTCTGTTTTGTCACCTTCTGTTTCGTCATTGTACACAGGTGGTTGATGTATATCATAAAATGCAATACATTGTGGCCGTAATATATTTACGGCAAGAAGTTTTTCTGTTATATCTTACAAAAAGTCGTGAGTGCTTGTTAGATTCGTGGTTGAATTTCTTAAGCAAAGAAAGGTGAATTTTTTATATATGATTTTAAGTTTACGTATGATTTACAGAAACTTCTATCATTATATCTGCGTTCGTCAAGGCTTATGTTTCGCTGGGCATTAAGACGAAAAGTAATGTTTATGCAGATATCATATGCTGAATTTGGAGAGCTTAAATGTCTATAGTTGATAACTTTCTTAAAGGGGATACCGGGAAAGGGGTGGCGATTGGTATTGGTATAGCAATATTGACGCCGGTAGCAATCGCCGTGTTGTCAGGTGCAGCCAGACCTGTGGCAAGAGCTGCGCTTAAATCAGGTATCCTGTTTTATGAAAAAGGCCGGGAGAAGGTGGCCGAACTTGGCGAGGCAATGGAGGATCTGGCGGCCGAGGCACGGGCAGAGATGGAGCAGGGTCATGCCGCCGAAGCCGCCGAAGCCGGTGCAGGCTTCGAAACAGGCCAGGCTGCTGAGGAAACTGAGGCTGAAGTTGAGGCAGGCGAAAACGGCGATAAATGATGAACCCGGTTGCTCATGTCGCACATCATATTCACGGAAGAGTCAGGATAAGAGTGCCTTCAAGGCGTGGTGATACCGCATATTTTGCGAATGTATATGAAAGCTTAACAGCTTTTCCGGCAATCGAAGAATTGCGCGTTAATCCAGTCGCTGGCAGTGTAATAATAAACCACAGCGATTCTTCCTTAGACCCGTTGAAACAGTACGCGCAGGAAAAACAGTTATTCATACTCGAGGAAACTGATTATCAGCCGGAAGTACTGCTGCAGCGGGCTTCATCTGGACTTGCAAGTATTGACTCTGGAATGAAAAAAATAACAGCTGGCGATTTCGATTTGCGATCTGCACTTTTTATTTTACTAATTGCAGTGGCCATCAGGCAGTTGCTCAGAGGTCATGTGGTAGGCCCTGCATCAACATTATTATGGCAGGCACTCGGGCTTGTGCTGGCTACTAAAGTTGACAGAAAATGATGCTGCCGGCACCAATAAAATAGACAGGTTTATTTCTTGAAAACAGGCGTCTGTCTTGTTGGGGAATCAGTCGGCGGGCAGGTAACCCAGTGTGTGAAGATGTTCGTTCACCCGTTTCCTGATCTCGGCTAATTCTTGTTTGCTCAGCAGGGCACGGTCCGAAAATGCCAGGATTTCTCCGGCAGCAAAGGGCGCATAGGCTATCGCGTTCGCCACTGCATGCCCAAGCAGCTCAAACATCATTTCCAGCAGTTCACCGTGAAGTCCCATATGGATATCGGAAACACCGAATTTTTCCTTAGCTCGCTGCAGCTGGATGACAGGGTGCTCGATATCCGTGCTAATCAGCTTGAGATAGCCTCCTTCGAGACCTTTTCGGGCAGCATCTAACGGCCAGCAGTGGAGATCCAGCGGGTCATCGATAGAGTGAATATGTATTTTGTTGAATGGCGAGATAACGATCCAGCTGTTGGTTGGCCCATCGTTGTTACCGGATATGGTGATATTACCTTTAAATATTTGCCCTTCGATGAATTCCACAACGGTCTCCAATTGATTAATAGCAGTAGTCAATGACCTGCAAACTGGCTCATTTGTCAGTACTGGTTATCCCAGTTTTGAAATCTCGGAGCCTGGGGATGTTAATTATACATTATTTGCGTTAACAGAAAGCGTAGCTCCCCACCAGTTTACCTGTTCATCAAATACTGGAAGCATATACGCTATTTAAACGTTCATTCCCTTTACGGACGCTGCATCCGGGCTAAGTAGATTCTTCACGAAATTCGTGAAAATACCAAATTTAGTTCTGCAGTTGCACTAATTTCTGCCTTCCCATCTGGATCTATATATTTATACGGATTATTATTATAATCTTACGGCGACATGTAATCTGATATTTGGGGTCAGAGTCATAATACTTTGGGTTTCTTACTCTTAACCCCGAATGTCTTTGATAATACCTGGTAAACAGCGGCTCGGGCGCGGTTTGCAGTTGTGTGTTTTATGCTGGAGGGCGGTCGGTGTTTAACTTTGTAGTTCTGGCAGGGCAGATGCGACACAATCTGCTGGCTTCCGATCAGGAAGGTGATAGGGACGGACTGGTTTTCGATTCGCGAGGTTTTCCTGCCAAATGTGGCGGAATGGCCAAAATCGCTTCAGTAATTCAAAGCAAAACTCCTGTCACTGATGCTTAACTCGCCCACTCAGCATATAGATAAGGAAGACCCATGAAAATTCTGTTTGCAACTGATGGATCGGACAGCGCCAGCAATGCAGCGGGGATGCTGACACGTTTCCCTTTTCCGGTCGACCGCAGCGCTGTTGTCATGACGGTGTTCGACAGCAAGTTGCTGGCCGTGGGCAAGCATCTGGATCTCGATGAGAGCCAGAACAGGGTGATTAAGGAAGCCGAGCAAACCCTGCGCGAGGACATTGATCAGCTGCTTGCCGACAATGCATCACGGTTGAAAGACGCGGGCTGGGTTTGTTCGACCGAGAGCCGCATGGGTAATCCGGCGGAAGAGATCATCAAGACCGCTGACGAACTGCAACCGGACATGATCGTGCTGGGCTCGCACGGACATAAAGGCGTCAAACACTTTTTGCTTGGCGGTGTATCAGACCGGGTTCTTCGACATGCCCACTGTTCAGTGCTTATCGTCAAACCGTCGACCAGGTTATCCGCGCCGCCGGACGATTCCAGCCAACACCTGCCCTGGCGTATCCTCGTAGCCTATGATGGTTCGAACTCGGCGCAGGAGGCTATTAGTCTCTGTGCCTCGCTGCCGATGCATAAAGATGCGGAAATCAGTGTCGTCAGCGTCATGCCGATGATACATATGTACCACCAGGATTTACGCCAGCAGCTGAATCCCATCTGGCAGCAGAAAAAACTCGCCCAAAAGAAAGCCCTGGAACAAGCAGTCAATGACCTGCAGTGGCCCACCCGGCAAGTGACAACGGAACTGCTGGAAGGGGCCGATGTGTCACAGGTAATTCTTGATATCGCCAAAACCAGGGACATTGATCTTGTTGTCATCGGCAGTAAGGGACGGTCCACGTTCGAACGATTTATGCTCGGCTCAATCACCAACTATGTAGCCGGTCACGCGCCCTGTTCCGTCATGGTGGTGAGAGCACGGGTCGTCCCTGATTAATCCGCCGGTTTGCGTTGTCAAGGGATGGCTTCCGACCATGATCCCCTGTGCGATCTGGCAGCAATAATTTAATTAAAGAGCAAATCCGTAACACCTGGACCAACCACGGTCCGGATGAGCCACGGACCGGATAAAAAAAAGTGTACTCTCCGGAATCTATTGTAATAGTGATGTTTGCCGACTCATTTCCAGTCGCTTACACCAGTCCGTGACCGGTTGGTGCATTTTGCGGGCTAGCGGCTCCAGGGATGCTGGTTGTTTGTAAAGACTGGTCAGGCTTTCCAGGCTATCGGGTTTGGTTTCAATTCCATGATGGTGTTTCGTTACCCCGTCGGGTTGCGGGATACCGGTTACCGGGTTGTCTGCGTTGCTACGGCAGCCTCACTGCGGGATATTTCCGGTCTCTGCCCTATTGATGGGTGATCATGGGAATACAGTACCCAGGCATTGGTGGCATAGACGACAACGAGAAACACGCTAGCCCAGGACAGACGATTGAAAATCAGATACCTGGAGCGGTAATACAACGCGACAATGGCGACACCCGTCATAGTCATCGCACTCAGTGCTGAACTCAGGTGGATGGAGGATACGGATTCGAACAGCGGTGCTTTCAAATAGAAGATATCATCAATGGCCAGAATCAAGATGTCAAACATGTTACTGCCCAGTAGATCGCCGATCGCCATATCGACAGCGCCAATACGCACAGCGGCGATGGTGACCACCAGTTCCGGCAGCGATGTAGCCAGGGCAGCGAAAACCGTGCCGACAAAGGACTGGGTCCAGCCCATTTGCACAGCAATTTCAGCGGCAACATGCGGCAATAAGATACCGGCCGCGACCACGAAGGATGCGGCGATGACATAACGGATCACCAGCTCTCGCAGGGAATGTTCCGGGTATTTATCGGTCTCCTTTTCGGTAAAGCTCGCCATGTGGGCTTTTTCATACGAGAATACGGTACGAATGGAGACGCCGTACACTAGCAATATCACTGGCGAATAAACACCGATGTGGGAGAAAGATAGTGAAACCCCGAACTGGGTCAGCATAATACTGATTCCCGCGCATCCAACAAGAATGATACCGAACCCGGCGGACAGGACGTGCCCGCGCCTGGCATAGGCATACAACGGCTCGGCTCGATTCATATAGTCCAGCAACACAAGTAAAATCAGATTGTAGGCGCAGCTGCCAAAGACATCGCCCACCGCAATATTCGGCAGATCGCCGATGGTAACTGCGCTGATGCCAGCGGCCAGCTCTGGCAGTGAAGTCACCGTTGCCAGCAAAACCAGGCCTATCCAGGTGCCACCGAGGCCTGTTTTGTCCGCGATGGCATCCCCGTAGCGAGTAAGCATGGTACCGGCAATTCCGATCGTTATGACGCAGGCCATGAAGTACAGCCAGATTGTGATGTGGCTTATTGGCATAGCGGCTATCATATACTCTCGCAAATCATGGAACAATATTAAACCGGCGATATATATTGTCGCCGGGTTAATAAGTGACAGACCATGGTTTGGGCATATATATCTGGTTGTTTGATACCTTCATCCCAGGGAAGGTAATATTTATGGGCAGTCAGAAATTTGACTTCACTAAAGCTTGATAAAGGAAATTTCCGGGAACTATATGAAAAAAATCCAGGCAGTATTATTTGATTACGGTGGTGTGCTGGCTGAAGAGGGCTTCAGCAATGTGCTGGAAGCGCTGGCACATGAACAGAACCTTGCTGTGGAGAGTATGACGCACGAGGGGATGCTGGCTGTTTACGATTCAGGCTTTGTGCTGGGCACGGGGAGTGAAGCCGATTTCTGGGCGCTGCTGCGTGAGCGTACAGGTTTGACTGGCATTGATGCAGATCACAGAGACAGGATGCTACATGGTTTTGCGATACGGCCATGGATGCTCGAACTGGTTGCACAACTAAGGCGGCAGGGTTATATCACCGGCATTCTCAGCGATCAGACCGACTGGCTGGACAGGCTGGATGCCAGGGATCATTTCTATGTGTACTTTGACCATGTTTACAACAGTTACACCATGGGTAAGGGCAAGCGTGATCCATCGCATTTCACTGACGTGGCGGCTGATCTTGGCCTGGAGCCTGCGGCTGTTTTGTTTATCGATGATAGTAAAATGAATATAGCCAACGCTGAGTCGGCTGGCATGCAGGCTATTCAGTATGTGGATCGCGAAACCCTGATGCAGGAATTAATAGCTACCGGCATAAGACTCGGGTAGGCCTGAACATGGCAAACATAATATAATTCAAGCTATGCCACTTAAGACAGCATATCAATTACTCGAAGACTCCATTATTTACTATCAGGGTAAACCTGTCGGTACGGCTGCTGCCTGCGACTCGAGTCCGGTGGCGGCCAATTACCAGGAATGCTTCGTGCGGGACTTTGTACCATCGGCCCTGGTTTTCATGATGGGTGGCCGGGCGGAGATTGTGCGTAATTTTCTCACTACGGTGATGCATATACGCGGCCAGCAAACCGTGCTTGAGGGGCATCAACGTTCCATGGGGCTGATGCCAGCCAGTTTCAAGGTAATCGAAGAAGATGGACAGGAACAGCTAGTCGCTGATTTCGGCGAGCGTGCTATCGGCCGGGTGATTCCGGTTGATTCTGCGATGTGGTGGATGTTCCTGTTGCGTTCTTATGTGGTTGCCAGCGGGGACTGGGATTTTGCGAGATCAGCCGAAGTTCAGGAATGCATGCGGCAGATCCTGGATCTGTATCTAAGAGAACGTTTCGAAAGCTCGCCTACCTTGCTGGTGCCGGACGGCTCATTCATGATTGACCGCCGCATGGGGGTTTATGGTTACCCGCTGGAGATTCAGGCGCTTTACTTTGGTATGCTGCAAACGGCAAAAGAACTGCTTTCCTGCACCAATGGATCGGAATCGCTAATCGGCAATCTGCAATTACTTATCGAGACGTTACGCTCCTATGTACGGAACCATTACTGGATTGATCGTGATCGCCTGAACCGGATTCATCGTTTTCATGCCGAGGAGTTTGGTCTTAATGTTGATAACGTGCTTAATGTTTACCCTGAGAGTATTCCCGACTGGATGGATGGCTGGCTGGATAATCGTAGCGGCTACCTGGCAGGCAACCAGGGCCCGGGCCGGGTTGATTTCCGTTTCTTTACCCAGGGTAATCTGCTGGCTATTTTGTTTGACCTGGCCACAGCGGATGAATCCCAGGGGATTATGAACCTGTTTGCCAGTCACTGGGCTGAATTGATTGGTGAGATGCCGGTCAAAATCATGTACCCGGCCGTGCGTGGCAGGGAGTGGATGCATGTTACCGGCAGTGATCCCAAGAACGTGCCGTGGTCCTATCACAATGGCGGTAACTGGCCGGTATTGATCTGGCCGTTTGTGGCTGCGGCCATGCGTACCGGGCGCGTCGAGCTTGCGGAAAGAGCGCTTGAAACGATTACTGAACGGCTTAAAAAAGATAACTGGCCGGAATATTATGACGGTAAAAAAGGCGGGCTGATCGGCCGCCGGGCAAACTTTTTCCAGACCTGGTCCGCTACCGGCCTGATTGTTGCCCATCAGATTTATGAAGACCCGGAATGTCGTGCGCTGTTTGACAGTTGCATGTATTCCACTCCGATAAAGTTATGGAGTAACAGAGGCAATTATTTTTAGCAGCCATTAGAAATAATCGCTGTCAGGTGCTGCTTTAGGCGCTGAATAATTATTCTGACAATGAATTTCAGGTTCAACTAAATCGTCCGGAGCGATTTGAATGTCAGCCCTGAAAGGGAGAGGCATAGGGACATGCCGAATAATATATTTGGTCAAGGCATCGTTGATTCGAAATTATGTTATTCGTAATAATCCAGGTCATATCTCTTCATGTCTTTAACCCGCGTAGCTTTTCACAAAGCGCCTGAGTATTTCCTGTGCATATGGAGTTGGATTCCTGCAGACTGCTTTTTTTAATTCATCCGCTTCATGCGGCTGGAAGTAGCCGTGATTGCTGTAAGTGTTTATCCGCAATATAAATTCCTCGGCATCGCCTTCCGGGTGGAACTGAGTAGCGTACACATTTTCACCAACGCGAAACATCTGTACCGGGCAGTTACTACCGGCTATCAGTAATGTCGCGCTATCGGGGGTGGTGTCACAGGCTTCCTTGTGGCCGAGCAGAACGTCTATTTGCGCAGGGAAACCTGTCAGCAGTTTATCCTGTTTGCCTGCCTCGGTGATGTCCAGGGTAACGCATCCCACGGCTTCGCCGTATTTTGTCGTGATGCTGGTGCCAAGGTAATTGCCCAACAGGCCGTTACCGGAGCAGGCGCCAAGAAAAGGAAAGTCGCGGGCCACTATCTGGTCCAGTAAGCGTTGGAAGCCAGCCTCGATTTTTTTCTGGATGCCGGATTTTTTGTCTTCGGGTGTACTTATATCAAACGGGCTGCCACCGACGATAATGGCGGAATAATCGTCGAGTTCAAGGCTATCCGGAATACCACTTTTCTCGATGCGAATCCTGCAGGTGTCTGCAGCCTGCAATCCGCCATATTTCAGGAAACAGGCGTATTCACTGTCGGAGGTTACATCTTCAGGTCGCAGTTGCAGGATCAGAACAGGTAGAGTCGCAGTCATGTCTGGATTATACCCTGTAGCTTGAACTAAATCGTCTGCAACGCTTGGCATGACAGCTATGTGGCTTCAAATTTATTCGGACATAACGACGGTTGCGGAAACCATGTCCGAATAAACTTGAACCTGCAATTAATTAGCTGAAAAAAATAATTTCGAACCGACAATTCCCTGTCCAGATAACATTCGCCAAGTCCCTGTGCCTCACCCTGTCACAGCTGTCGTGGAAATCTTTGCAGACGATTTAGCCGAAATTATTTCCACAAAACTATATTAGAATAATCTGATATACTATGCGGTTTTTTTTATGCCATAAAAAGGTCACTCATGTTCAAGCTTGGTTGCGCTAGTCGTGTATGTTTTCAAAATGAGATTTTATCCGGACTTACCGTTGCGCTCGCGCTGGTGCCTGAGGCTGTTGCCTTTGCGTTTGTCGCAGGTGTTGAGCCGCTGGCAGGGCTCTACGCCGCATTCATGGTGGGGCTGCTGGCCTCCATCTTTGGTGGCCGTCCCGGCATGATCTCGGGAGCGACCGGCGCCATGGCAGTGGTGATGGTGTCACTGGTTGCCGGACATGGCGTGGAATATCTTTTTGCTGCCGTGGTACTGACCGGAATTATCCAGATAGGTGCGGGTATCTTACGTCTGGGTAAATTTATCCGTATCGTGCCGCATCCGGTGATGCTGGGTTTTGTCAATGGGCTTGCAATCGTTATCTTGCTGGCGCAGCTGCAGCATTTCCAGGTAACCAATGCTGAAGGCATGAGAGAATGGTTATCCGGTGAAGCACTGGTAATTTTCGCTGGCCTGATTCTCGCTACCATGGCAATCATCCATTACCTGCCGAAGCTGACTGGCGCTGTGCCATCCTCGCTGGCTGCGATCATAACTGTCAGCCTGGTTGTGGTTGGCCTTAACCTGGATACCGCCACGGTGGGTGATCTTGCCAGCATCGAGGGCGGCTTACCGGGTTTTCATATTCCCGCTGTTCCGTTAACATTTGAAACACTGATGATCATCCTGCCGTATTCATTCATCCTGGCAGCTGTCGGCCTCATTGAGTCGCTGTTAACGCTTAGCCTTATCGATGAAGTCACCAATACCCGCGGGCGCGGTAATCGCGAATGCATGGGGCAGGGTATTGCCAACACGGTGACGGGCATGTTTGGCGGCATGGGTGGCTGTGCCATGATCGGGCAGAGCATGATTAATGTGAATTCCGGCGGGCGTCAGCGGCTTTCGGGTATTGCTGCTGCAGTCTTTCTGCTGATGTTTATCCTGTTTGCCTCGCCACTGATCGAACGTATACCCATGGCGGCGCTGGTGGGTGTCATGTTTGTGGTGGTGATTGCCACATTCGAATGGTCGAGTATACGTATTATCCGCAAGATTCCGCCTACCGATGCCTTTGTGCTGGTGCTGGTATCGGCGGTTACCGTGTTTACCGACCTGGCTGTCGCCGTTGTCGTCGGCGTCATTGTCTCGGCGCTGGTTTTTGCCTGGGATCATGCCAAGCACATCAACATTAAAACATATGACGATGCAAACGGCTCACGCGTGCATGAACTTAACGGCCCCCTGTTCTTTGGCTCAGTGAAAAATTTCCTTGAACTGTTTAACCCGGAAGAGGATGCCGAAGATGTTATCATTGAATTTCAAAACTCGCGCGTAGCCGATCACTCGGCCATTGAGGCAATCGACACCCTTGCCGAACGTTACATTCGCGCAGGTAAAAAGCTGCATCTAAGACATCTGAGTGAAGATTGTCAGAAACTGCTGACCAAAGCAGGTGACCTGGTGGAAGTTAATGTAATGGAAGATCCGCATTACTTTATTGCGGATGACAAGCTTGCTTAGATGTTAGTCAAATCATGGCCGTAGGTTCGACTAAATCGTACGGAACTATTTGAATGGCAGCCCTGAAAGGGTGAGGCATAAGGACATGCCGAATAATTTATTCGGACATGGTGCCTGTCTTTGATCGCAGTCCGAATAAATTCGAACCTACGGACTAGAACATTTTTCATGTGTTGTTGCAGATTCAAATTCATTTGGACACGGATTTACTGTTTTGAATTTATTTATTCGCACTGGATGTTTACTTAATGGGTGACTTACGCTTCAATTAATACTCGTCTCAATTAATCCCATACAAAAAAACAGAGGAGCAGGGCTGCGGATAAACATTAACCCGGCGATATATTGTCGCCGGGTTAATAGAAGGTGTGATCTTATTGTTTTTGCTGTACCAGCTTTTGCAACTGCGCAACGACATCCGGATTGTCCCATTGCAGGCCGCCAAAATAAGCCAGCTGGATCATGCCGTTCCGGTCGATAACAAATGTCATTGGCAGTGCGATAACTTTCCATGGTTTGACCATGCTGCCATCGGGGTCCAGCAGTACGGGAAATTCAGCGGGGGCCTGTTGTAAAAAATTCTCGACCTCTTTTTTGCTTTCACCGATATCGACACTTAACACAACAAGGTCTTCTTTAGAGAAGGCTTTTTGCAAACGGCCAAGGGATGGTATCTCTTCAACACAGGGCGGGCACCAGCTGGCCCAGAAATTCAGCAATACCACTTTTCCGTCATAATCTTGCAGTTTACGTCGTTTGCCTGCGGTGTCATCTAATTGCAGCCCTGGCGCCAGGCTATCTACTGCATAGGGCTGCAGTGTTTCTGCTACGGGACTGACTTCCCAGGAAACATCTTCGGCTAACAATTTCCTGCTGGCGGGTATTGCTGTCTTTGCAAGCACACGTATTGCCCTGGCTATCTGCAGGGGAAGTTCACTGGCTTTCTGTTCTTCAATTTTATTTACATCCGGCCTTGAAACAAAACCATCGCTTGCCTGGTCTATTACCTGTGTATACACGTGGCTACCGCCGTTAGACAGTCTTGCTACCAGGTCTTCCAGGTACCAGTATTTATTTGATTTCTTCGGCTGGATGATAAACGCTGGTAACTGTGCTGAATCCACTATTGGCAGGTATTGTATTGCTTCTCCGGGTGTCGGCGTGTCGGCCTGGAAATTGGGATGCAGCATTATGATACCGCCAGGCCTGTTATCGCTTGCAGAGGTGTTTTCCCGGTGCCTGATTGCCAGCAGTGACAGCACTGCGCCACGTCCCGTCGCAACGATAAACAGCTTTCGATTATCCAGCGGCAGGCTTTTCTGAATAAGTTCAGCGATATCTTCAGCCGGGATTCTGGTGTAACTGCTGCGACCGGGGGGAATGAAATAGCTCTCATGCAGATTGACTAACCAGACTTCATAATGAAGTTCTGACAGGGAACGCAACAACTTAAAATGCCGCTCTTTATTGACGCCATATTCGGATGGGATCCACAGTATCCTGTCACCTTGATTACCAAATCGTGTGATGCTGATGATTTCATCATTGCTCAGCGTTAAGTCTAAAGACTGCGGCTCAGCACTGTCAGTATGGCCGGGCTGACTAAATGCAATAGCTAGCAGTAACAGGGGCATAAATCTGCGTAACATTAAATAATCTTGCCTGTAAAAGCTGGTGTAAGTAGTTTATCGTGATTACAGGGCCTGGAGTATATTGGAATGCTGCATTCGTCCGAAGGTTACTGGCACCTGCACCTTTAATCTCTGCCAGACATGGCTTCCGGCAGTTCTTCATGAATATAGGTTTGTCCCCTGTAAAACCGTACGGCGAGGGTAAACAGCACCGCAGTGAAAAACATCAGCAGTGTGAAAAACCGGTAATAGTCTGCACCGGCGAGTTTGCTGCTGCCATCTTCATTTTGTATAAAGAAATTCACGGCGCTGGTGAACAGGTTGCCCGCGGCTATCGACATCATGAAAAACGCCATGACAAATGACTTCATGGTTTTTGGCGCCTGCGTATAGGAAAACTCCAGGCAGGTGATCGACACCATAACCTCCGCCGAAGTCAGCACAAGGTAGGCAAGCAGCTGCCAGGCGATGTGCGGTGTGCCGCCGTTGTCGATATTGAGCTGCAGCCAGGTTGGAATGGCAAAAGCAGCCACGGTAACAAATAATCCAATAGCGATTTTGCGCAGCTCATGCAACGGGTATATTCGACTGATTGCCGGGTAAACATAGTAAGAAAACAGCGGTATCAACAGCATCACCAGCAAGGGGTTAGCTGCCTGGATCTGTGCAGGCAATATCTCCACCCCGAGGATATCTCTATCCATGTGCTGCGCCTGCAGCACCCAGGCCGATGCCGTTTGGTCAAACAGCGCCCAGAACATGGCGACGAAAACATAGATCATCGTCAGCCTGCCCAGGGTTTTTAGTCCGCTACCGCTGAATGTTTCTTTCACGAAATGCCTGCCGCCGGCTGGTATATGCACAAAACGATATCGTCCGGACCAGAACACCAGCGTGGCGACCAGCATCAGCACACCCGGTACGGCAAAGGCGGTAGACGCGCCGTATGCTTCCAGCAGCCACGGCGTGACTAATATAGATAAAAAAGCACCAAGATTAATGGAGAAATAAAACCAGCCAAATATTCTTGCCAGCAGGTGCTGATTGCTCGGGCCAAACTGATCGCCTACATGTGCCGAGACACAGGGCTTGATGCCGCCTGCACCGAGCGCGATTAATGCCAGGCCAATGGCAAGCCCTAAACGCGTATGGTCAATGGCCAGCGCCAGGTGGCCTAAACAGTAGACGATGGATAGCACGATAATGGTGCGGTACTTACCCAGCAAACCATCAGAGATCAGGGCGCCCAGCAAGGGAGTAAGGTACACGGCCGAGACGAATAAGTGAAACCAGCCCCTGGCCTGTTCTTCATTCATCAGCTCTGGCTCACCGGAAGCGTTCACCAGTTGCTGCGTCATGAACACGACCAGGATGGCGCGCATACCATAGAAGCTGAAACGTTCAGCACCTTCATTGCCAATGATAAATGGAATACCGGGCGGGGTATGTGCTGACGGCCAGGGGGCGGTGCGGTACTTGTTCATAGGGTTCTGGTTTATGGAATAATCAAAGCAGGCAATATTAACCGGGTCAGATGTATTTGTTTAAAAAATTAGCGGATATTGTTCATTATGTCCAACAATACGTTCGACTAAATCGTCTGTAACGATTTGAATGGCAGCCCTGTAGGTTCGACTAAATCGTACGGAACTATTTGAATGGTAGCCCTGAAAGGGTGAGGCATAAGGACATGCCGAATAATTCATTCGGAC
>JAJDNP010000044.1 GCA_022340645.1 Gammaproteobacteria bacterium
ACACGTTCAAACACTTAGAATACACACGCGCCTGCCCGTTGTATTACCAAACCGTGTCAATCACGGCCTGCTTGACCTGTTGCGGTCTTCAAGATTTCAGATTGTTGTGGTAATTCATGCAAATCATGCCAATGAGCTGCAACATGCGGAATATAAAAAATTACGTCTTTTGCACAAAACCGGAATAACCCTGCTAAACCAGAGCGTGCTACTAAAAGGCATCAATGATAATGCCGAGGCGCTGGTCGAACTAAGCAAACGATTATTCCAATGCAAAACACTTCCTTACTATCTGCATTTACTGGATCCGGCCAGAGGCGCAATGCATTTCAATGTCAGTAAGAAAACCGCCCTTCATTTGCGGTCTCAATTAGAAGCGCGGCTGCCCGGCTATCTGGTGCCGAAACTGGTACAGGAAATTGCTGAAAAAAGTGCAAAAACTGCAATTTCACATATCTAAGCTACAATTAGTGCATCAATAATATAATTACAATGCAAATGGCAAGCCGTTGTTTTTAATGAAAAAACAAACTGGTTGCTGATGGACGAACACAAACGAGAATGAAATTGAATTTAGCGAGACAAATCACGCCGACAGTAGCTGCATCACCGAGCGCGCCTCGTAAATTGAAGAAGTTTCTCACTCCCCCGCAAGCTTCAGCCATGAACGAGACGGCGGACCGGCGATTCCAAAAACGATGTAATTTAAAGACGTACACAATACCGATTAATCATCGCCCGCCCTACCTGATGCCGTTGCATTTAGTTACGGGCACATTCATCAGTGATCGGGAAAAACACTATGTTTATCGCCAACCAGGACTTTCCCTGGCATTACTATTAGTGGACACCAGGAACACCTTACGTGGATGACAAGATAATTAACATACTGGTTATTGATGATTCTTTTGACAGTGAAGAGCTGATTGTCAGTAAATTAAGAACCGCAGGCTTCACCGCAAGATCATCACGTGCTGAAGACGAGGAAGATCTACTCGAAGCTGTCAGCACGCATACGCCGGATATTATTCTTTATTTTGACAATATGGAGTCCATTACTCTTAAAGATACGGTTGCATGTCTAAAAAAGGATAAAAGCACAAAAGATTGCCGAGTTATAGCCGTCAGTAAAAGTCAAAAGCCTAATGTAGTTAACGCCATGTACTCCGGGGCTGTCGATGCATCCAGCCTGATCGAGATTGAACACCTGATATTAATTATTGATCGTGAACACCGGTCGCTGTTGAACGCCAGGCAAATAAGCAAATACAAAAAAGAATTTGAAGAATCGGAAAAACGCTGCACTTTACTGCTCGACAGTTCGCGCGATGCGATTGCATACATACATGAAGGTATGCATGTATATTCAAACCAGTCCTACCTGGAACTGTTTGGCATTGCAGAACACGGTGAACTCGAAGGTCTACCCATCCTTGATATGGTTGCCGTTAACAGCCGCGATGATTTTAAAGACTTTTTGCGCGGCTACACACGGAATGAAGAAGGAATAAAAAAACTGAGAAGCAATCTGCGCAAGCCAGGCGGCGAGGAATTCATGGGCGAGATGGAACTGTCACCCGCGCGAATTGAAGGAGAGCCCTGTGTCCAGATCGTAATTCGGCAACAAAATCTCAACTCTGATGAACTTGAACGCCAGCTGAAATTGCTCAGTCAACAAGACCAGCTGACCGGTTTGTACAGCCTTCAATATTGTATCGATTCACTTGAAAAGACGATTAAAGACGCCGAAGAACACAAGTACACTGCAGCATTGATGGAAATCCACATCGATAACTTTGATGAAATCAAGAAAACAGTGGGTGTTGTCGAATCAAACCAGTATATCGTCGCAGCAGCAAAGGCTCTGAACAAGGCAATTCACGATAGCGATGTCATTTCCCGTTATACACATGAAAGCTTTCTAGTCATTGCCGTCAATAGCAATAAGGATAACATTGAACGCTATGCAAAAGAAATACAGCAGTCTATTTTACATCTGGAAGCAAGGGTAAACGAAACGAACATTAATACAACCTGTTGTATTGGTATTGCTCTTATCGACAGCGACTCACCCGATTACCACGAACTTCTGGTGCGATCTGAAAAAGCGGTTAATGCTGCAATGGAAAACGGTGTTAATCAGGTCGTAACCTACATTCCCAAAAAAGGTGAACTGACGCAGCATGAAATTGATGCCAAACTCAAGGAGCAGCTTACAAGCGCACTAACAAATGACAATTTCGTATTACACTATCAGCCAGTCATAAGCTTGTATGGCGACACCACTGAGCGTTATGAAGTATTCGTTAGATTAGAAAATAACGAGACCTTCCAGCTTATTATGCCCCATGAATTTATTCCCGCGACGGAACGAATTGGTATGGCAATTGCTGTCGATCGCTGGGTGCTGTTTAGAGCTATCAAGGAGTTCGTCAACAGACGGGCTCAGGGGATAACTACGCAATTCTTTATAAAGTTATCCGCTGCTTCCCTTAAGGATGAAACCTTAATGGACTGGTTAAGTTATCAGGTCAAGGAAAAACAGATACCTGCCAATACCTTAAACTTTGAAATCAAAGAATCTGTCGCAGTAACCAATTTAAAATACGCTAAAATACTCGGGCAAAAACTTAAAACAATAGGCTGCAACTTTGTTCTTGATGAGTTTGGCACAAACGCCAACCCGTTCCAGTTACTTGATCATGTTGATGTTGATTATATCCGGTTACACAGAAGCCTGATGGAAGGACTGCTGGAAAATACGCAAAACCAGGAAACAGTAAAACGCCTTACGGAGCGGGCACAAAAATTAAACAAACAAATTATTGCGCAACATGTGCCTGATGCCGGCAGTTTATCGATAATTTGGGGTATCGGTGTTAATTTTGTGCAAGGATACTTCTTCCAGGAACCTTCACCAAAAATGGAATACGACTTCACTGAAATGTCTGCTTAGTCCGAGCAGCTTCAACAAACTTAACAATAAATATATATTTGCGTTCATTCGCGGATAAACAGTTTAATGTTTATTCACTAAAACTGGCGGCATTGGACAGTCAAGGCAGCTGGCAATAGCGCGCGTCAGCTCATATGCCTGTATTGTCACCTCAGCATCATGGGCAATACAGCTGACGCAGGCCTGCAGAAAGCGCTTTTTTAACAGTGGTTTGAGCAATTCAAGTTCATCCATAGCGTTATTCAAACTATCAAGCGATACCGCCGTTTTCGGCAGCATGGATAAGGCACCTGCACCAATAGAACGTTTACCCAGGTCGAATGCCATCCTGGCATCAGCTTCCTCGGGGTGCTCCAGGTAAGCCAGCAGGGATAAAATAAGCTCGCTGGCATATTTCGCCGAGCCTAGTACAAAATATTTTGCAATCGGTTTTTTTCGCAGCCCATACTGTTCATCCAGGTGCTGCAACAACAAACGCTGAATAACCCACTCGCGTAAATTCACTTTTCTGTCGGCAGCAATCAACTGCTGTACACAAGATGCAAATATCTGGTACTGCTCAATCGTCATCTCTCTTAATGTTGGCAGCGTTAAATCGATCAGCGGTAAAGTCTGCGTGCCCGCCACATCAGCCACCTGCTGTTGCAGCTGTTTTACATGCCGTGTATGTAATTCATTGATGGTATCATTTAAGACTTTATATTGCTGTTGCCTTATTGCAGCGTTTTTATCTATCAATAAAGCCAGCACCAGGGCCTGGGCGCCGTAGGGGCTTGCTGCATTTTCAAGGACAACATCAGGTAATTGCTGACGCCAGAGCTGAGCGGCATCTATCTGCTCCTGCGACGCTTCGCCAATAGTTTCAACGGCATTCATGGCCCGGTTAAAACCCACACCAGTAACAGCACCAATAGCTGCGGTTTTCTTGCGTTGTTTCCTGGTTGCTGCCCGTACTGCGCCTTCAGTTTGAACTGACGGCCTGCTTTTATCGAGAATATACTTTCCGTCCCAGTCAGGCTGGATACGTAATATGCGTTGCTTTAAAGGCGGGTGAGTACGAAATAAAAAAAAATTAATACCCGTGTCACCCCTGGCAAAATAAGCATGACTGTATTCATCAACCGCAGCAGACAGTAATGCTGAACCGTGTATTGCGCCGCCGATTTTTTTCAGCGCGTTGGCGATGCCTTCACTGCTACGGGTAAACTGCACGGCGGACGCATCGGCCAGGTATTCTCGTTGTCTGCTTATTAGCGACTTGATCCAGTTGCCAAAAAATGTACCGGAATAACCAATTACAGCAAGCGCACCGCCAATACCCGCTATTAGCAAAACAGCCTGGCCGCCGCCTTTATTATTACGCGATGTTCTCAGGTAACGCAGGGAGCGTAATATCATGCGCCCTAACATGCCAATCATTAAGATGCCGTGAAGAATCGCAATCAAACGAATATTGAGCCGCATATCGCCGTTAAAGATATGACTGAACTCATGCGCAATGACACCCTGTAATTCATCACGCGTCAATTTTTCCAGAGCCCCCTGCGTAATACCAATGACCGCATTGGTTGTTTTCCAGCCGGCGGCAAACGCGTTTATGCCCCTGTCCTCTAATATATAAACCTGCGGCACAGGTGCACCCGAAGCAATCGCCATTTCCTCGACAACATTTAGTATTTTTTTATGCAATGGATCATCACTGCTTCGCGGCACAATGCTGCCGCCAAGCTGTTGCGCGATAACGGAACCGCCGGCAGAAAGCTGCACCAGCTTATAAAAGCTGCCCAGGGTGATAAAACCAATAATGGCAGCACTTACGAGAATACTTAGATTACTGTCGAATACAAGTTCTAACTGCGACAGTGAAAATGACAGGGTTTGATATTCAATAAAATAGAGATACTCAAAAACAATGAAATTGCTCATCGCCAGCAAAAGCACAACCGCCAGTATGAATAACAGAATTAGCAGTGTCGTACTACGGCGAGCCGAGTCCTGTGCCTCGAAGAAGTTCATAACGTCTTTAGTTATAAATTGTAAGTTGTAAGTTTTTTAACTTAATACTTAAAACGACACTTTCGGTGCTGCCTGGATTGCTGCGCTGTCTTCAAACTCTAGCAGGCTGGCATCATCGGGATGACCGAAAGGGCCGGCAAACAGATTTTGCGGGAAAGACTGCCTGTAACTATTGTATTGCATCACCCCGTCATTAAATGCCTGCCTGGCAAAAGCCACCCGGTTTTCTGTACTGATCAGTTCCTCGCTTAACTGCATCATATTCTGGTTTGCCTTCAGCTCGGGGTAATCTTCCATTACCATGTTAAACCGGCCGAGCGCACCGTGTAGCTGCCCTTCAGCCTGCGACAGCACCCCCATCACACCGGCATCACCGGGATTATTTTTAGCCGCCTCCAGGCCTGAAGACGCCGCATTACGCGCAGTAATCACCGCATCCAGCGTTTCACGCTCATGCTTCATATAACCTTTGGCGGTTTCAATTAAATTCGGAATCAAATCGTAACGGCGTTTAAGCTGTACCTCGATTTGCGCAAATGCATTTTTATAACGGTTTTTAAGCGATACCAGTTGATTGAAAATATTGATGATATAAAAAACAGCCAGACCGATAACGACCAAAGTCACAATAGTTGAGGTCTCCATGTATTACTCCATTTTGCCAATGTTTATTTTAGTTTCACTGACTATAGATTATTTAGCAGTTCATGCAAACCAGTGGTTGTATATCATGAATTTCTGTCAATATTTCACATCTCCTCAAGCATGCTCATTGTCGTATTTGTTTTTTCAATATTTATGTCAGACGTTTCCTACCATACTGATACGTTTTTTTGGTTTTTGCTTTTCAATCCACCTTAGACAAGCCATTGAGTCAGCACAGCTATCATGGGCTTTCTGTGAAAACTGTCTGAGCACACGTAGATTTTTAACGGGTGCGAGTTTTTTCACAGCATGATAGCTGTGCTGACTCAATGGGAACCCCTGCGTCTTTTGCAGGGGCGTAGTTGTAGTGGCGGCCTTTTCTGGCTACTCTTTTGGGCTGTAGCAAAAGAGTAGCTCGCCAGCGGGGCGAGACCCGCAATGCCAAAATAACAATCAATCGTAAGTGATAATCAACGAACCACAACAATCACATAAGCCAAATATCAGCCATCATGCTTTACTGTCTAAAAGTTGCCTGTTTGCAATTCCGAACTATCATCACTAACATGAATCAAATTCAAACAGGTATACATCCACATACACCAATTGTTCACAGGTAATAAAAACATGAAAGAACATACGGTAACCATCACTGACAATAAAACAGGCCAGCAAATCGAACTTCCCGTAAAACACGCCACACATGGACCGTCTGCTGTGGATATTGGCCGTTTATTTCGCGAAACGGGTTATTTCACTTTTGATCCGGGTTTTTTGTCCACCGCCAGTTGTCAAAGTTCATTAACCTACCTGGATGGGGAAAAAGGTGAGCTGCTTTACAGAGGCTACCCCATCGAACAGCTGGCAGAAAAAAGCAGCTTTATCGAGGTCGCCTATCTGATGCTGTATGGCGAATTGCCCGATCAGCAGCAGCTAATAGCATTCAATGATGTCATTATTCGCCACAGCATGCTTAACGTAACAATGAACGATTTCTTCAGGGGCTTTTATCACAACGCACACCCGATGGCGATCATGGTTGGCGCCGTTGGTTCATTATCAGCCTTCTATCATGACTCGACTGACATCAGTAATGCACGACACCGTGAAATTGCCGCACACAGAATGATCGCTAAAATGCCCACGATTGCCGCAGCATGCTATAAACATTCTATCGGTGAACCGCAGGTATATCCCGACAACTCGCTCAGCTACGCCGGTAACCTGCTGCGCATGATGTTCTCCGTTCCCTGTGAGCAATTTGAAATAAATCCAATAGCAGAAAAGGCACTGGATTTGATTTTCATATTGCATATTGATCATGAGCAAAATGCCAGTACCTCAACAGTCCGCCTTGCGGGCAGCTCTGGCGCCAACCCTTTTGTCTGTATCGCTTCAGGCATCGCCGCCTTGTGGGGCCCTGCCCATGGCGGCGCCAATGAAGCTGTGTTAACGATGTTAAACGAGATTGGCGATGTAAAAAACATCCCAAAATTTCTGGAACGCGCAAAAGACAAAAATGATCCCTTCCGTCTTATGGGCTTTGGTCACCGTGTTTACAAAAACTATGATCCCCGCGCAAAAATTATCCGCCAGATGTGCCATAGCGTGCTGGGAAAACTTTGTCACACGAACGATCCTACTCTTGAGCTGGCACAACAACTGGAAGAAATCGCACTAAACGACGAATATTTTATTGAGCGAAAACTGTATCCCAATGTCGATTTCTATTCCGGCCTTATTTACAAAGCTATCGGCATTCCCACCAACATGTTCACGGTAATGTTTGCTATTGCCCGTACAGTTGGCTGGGTAGCGCAATGGATGGAAATGATAGCTGATGACAACCAGCGTATCGGCCGCCCGCGCCAGTTATATATTGGGCCTGCAAGACGCGATTACATCGAGATTTACAAGCGCAAATAATTCAACAGCGCCGGCCAGGGATAGCTCGCGCTGTTATAGAGAAAATATCGGGTAAGCATGGTAAACTCACTTTTTATAACGTTATAAATATATTTAGTTATACGTGAGATATGAACAGGTTATCAACGTTGCCAGAAACTCGGCATAAATAAAGCCAGCACAGTGAAATATTCCAGGCGCCCAAGAATCATGGCACAGGAAAGCACCCAGGTGCCAAAATCACTCACTGGTTGAAAATTGCTGCCGAGTTCGCCAAATGCCGGACCGAGCACGTTGATACATGCTGCCACGGCGGTTAATGACGACCAGAAATCCAGCCCTGAGACCATCAGTAACAGGGTCAGTGCCAGGCTGCTGAACGCGACGACTGACATGAACGCAACCACCGCCTCCAGCACAGTGTCATCTACTGGATGGTGCTGGTACTTCAATTTGAACAGGCCTTTCGGATGCACCAGCCTGTTCAACTCACGACCAATGATCTTGACCGAAAGGATGTCACGTACAACCTTGTTACCACCAGCGGTGGAACCTGCACAGCCACCGATGTAGCTGGCAATAACCAGCAGGAAGGCGATGTACGTTGGCCAATCAGTAAACGCGTCTGCACCGAAACCGGTACTGGTGATGAAAGAGATCAGGTGAAATGTTGCCTGATTCAGCGCCGTGAAGAAGCTGGCATAGTTGCCATTGCTGAATAATGCTACAGCGACAATCAACGAGAGGATAACTATCAGGTATAAAAAGGTACGGGTCTCCTCGTCGAACCAGTAAGCTCCCAGGCTTCGCTTCTTATACGCGCGGAAATGCAATGCAAAACTGACTGCTCCCAGTATCATGAATATGTCGGAGACCAGGAGTATCTTCGTGCTCTGGAAATAACCCAGACTGGCATCGTGGGTGGAAAATCCTCCGGTTGATACCGTGGTTAAACTATGCGCGATAGCATCGAAGGCGCTCATACCGGCAAGATAATAGCCCAGAGCACACAGTATGGTTATAATGAGATAGACGACCCACAGGGAATGTGCGGTATGCATAACACGCGGTGTCAGCTTTTCATCTTTCATCGGCCCCAGCGTTTCCGCCTTAAGCAGTTTCATACCACCGATATTCAGTATGGGCAATATCGCGACCACGAATATCACAACACCGAGACCACCCAGCCATTGCAGAAACTGGCGGTATAACAGGAATGTCCTTGGCATGTCATCAAGGCCGGTGAGTATGGTGGCACCGGTGGTGGTGAGTGCGCTGATAGACTCGAACACACCGTCGGTGAATGACACATGCGTCACCATGATAATAGGGATGGCGCCCAGCACTCCCATGACAACCCAGGTTACGGTGGCAAACAGCAGTGAATCGCGAAACCCTATACGGTTGATATCAAAACCCCGAGCCAGAAATATCAGCACGACGCCTGCAGAAGCCAGTATCAGGTTAGCATCGAAGAACAGGACTTCTTCGTGATCATGAAATACCAGCAGTGACAGCAGCGCAAAGGACAGCTGCACTACACCCATTAATCCAACGGGAAATGCAAGTAGAAATAAGGTTGTCTTGCCATTAATCGTCACGCAGCGCTCTCTTGGACGGATAGTCGAAGGCTGCGTATTTTAGACCCCATGGCAGGCTATTTCACGTCTAAATTAAATTAAATTAAATCCTGGCTGGCGCCATTTCTCCATGTTACTTTTTTACTGAAAAGAGAGGGATATGAGCTGACCTGGACTTGCTGCGACTGACGCCACAAAAATTGAACCAATAACTGTATACCCGGAGCCAGTATAAACACTTGAGTGAGCTGCAACAATCACCCCATGTTATTGTTCTGGAAGTATTATTTCCGCGGAACCATCGGCTGAGGTCTCGATAAGATCAATGCACCCGACAAAACACTTCCAACTCCGGCTTATGTAATATATATTTACTGCAGCTGCCCAAATAGCTTCAGGCCATTACACGCATCTACTAACGTTCTGTGTTACAGGGTATCAATAGCATTACAGGGAGCGTAACGAATGCCGATATTTGGATACTTCCACTATTAGATTAAAAATACCGGCCATGACTGGGTCATGGCCGGCAAATAATCCAGTGCTTACTGGACAAAGTCGGCCGCATTACCTTGCGGTTGTCCATCCGCATCGAGCCAGGAATCCAGCACTATACCGGTATCAGGATCGGTCAATTTCTGAATCAGGCTTGCACCGAGAGGGCCTGCCAGATCCGGATATAAAGAACCATCGCGCTTGTTGGTACCCGCACCCGGTTGCTTCATCGGACTGGAATTTGAAGCATTGGAAATACCGGTATCTTCCACAACCCTGTCAAGATTATAAACAACATTATTAAGATTAAAATTATCCGCAGGGGCGCCGTTAGCACAATACTGTCGATTATCATCATTGTCTAACGGATTAACCGGGCAGCCATTGGCGTCAAACAGGAACAGACCTGAGCCCAGTCCAGCTACCATATGCACCCAGAGAGGTGAATCAAGCTGGTTTCCCGTATTTTTCCCGATGTGTTCCTGGAGTAAATTAAAATCCAGCCTGGCAAAGTCATTATTAGCCATAGCAGTCCTGAAAACGTCGTACTCGTCACCAAAATTATTCAGACCCTCTTCGGTAAGGTGACAGGCCACACAGTAGCGCGGCCCCTCCTTGTTGCCCTGCACCTTGCCTCGAACAGAATGCGCCATCATGGCATTGTGTCCCATTGCTGGAAATACATTTCTACCACCGGTATTGGGATTATTGCCATTCCCGTTTCGGTCACTGAAGGCGAATACCTGTGATTCATTTCCGTTAAGGTCAGTGTAGCGATAAAACACTGTTTCAGCCGGCACCATTTGAGAAATCTTATTATCAGCCGTCACGCCCAGCTGGAACGGAACAGGCGACTGATAGACAAAGTCGGCGTTAGTCTGATTATATACAATACGCTCACCCGTAATATTACTGAAACGGAAATTAGCCGGATTATCATCGTACTCACCGCCCAGGTGGCAGCCAACGCAAGCGTTTGTCCAGGCAGCATGGCATGATACACAGTCCATGTTGTCAGTATGACTAAACCCGTTTGTATAACTATTGGGGTTAGCTTGCACTGGTCCCAAACCGGTCGATACATTGCCGTCAGCACGGCCCATTGCATAGGACGCCTTCTTGTTATAAACAAGCTGATTATTGAGCGGGTTGGTTTTATTGCTGAGGACAACCGTATCACGCGTTTGTGGAACAAAATGACGCTGACCATTAACACGACTGATTAGATAATAATTTCCATTATTGTCACGTGTTACGTGCCGTAGCGTATTACCTGCCGTGTCGTATACACACTCCGCTGTTTTATTATCATAGTTAAGACATGACTTGGTTGGTGCATATGCTTCAATAGAACCATGACAGGATTCACACTTGATTACCACAACCTGCTCCTCCCGGCTTTTAATTTTGTTGCCTGTCGCGTCGCCAGTTGCGCCACCGTGCAAATCACGACTGCCGTGGCAATCAATGCAGCCTAGTCCTGCCTCCTGGTGGACATCAGCAGGCGTGTCATCTCTGTTATCGCCATCGTAGTCTTCAAACTCAATATACTGATTTGCATTGCGTCCGTTAAAGGTAGCATTATTCACAGCAGGATCAAAAAGGCGTGTATCATTAGCTGTGTTGGTAAAGTTCACGGGATTAGCCGGATATTGAACATGGTTAGCCAGGTTCTGATTTTGATCCAGGCGTATACCCCAATACTGCAATACGGTACGGTTAGATCCCTGGTGACAACCGGCGCACGTCATATCGGTAATACCGGTAACGAATTCACCATTGGGCAGGGTTTTGGCTACATTTTTGATCAGATGTGTCGCTATATGAGGTCGCTCCGGTGCGACAATGGCATCCGGGTTGGCAGGCTCAAGCTTGTTGACATTTGGATCGGTGCTGCGACTTCTGCCATCGGCGCTATAAGCCATATGACACGCAGTACAGCCTGATGACCTGAAATCACCAAATCGATTATTAGCGCCCGCACTGCCGAGATGACAATCACCACAGGTAAAAGCGACCTGTTCCTTGTATAAACTGGCAAGAGCACTATCCTGTATAACCTGATTGGTGGTTGTGGTTGTTCTTCTATTCCTGTTAACCACAACTAAATCATTAGCCAGATTATTGGCGTCGTATAGATTATTTTGAAACAGACTGTCCGCATCTAGCGCGCCATAAACACTGAAAACGGGAAACTCATTTAGCAGCCCTACAGATCCAATGTCCGCAGCGTCATAACTATAAAGCGGATCAGTAATTGCCCTGAAGGCAACGTCTGCTGCCGTGTCCTGATACAGGCCCTGATGTTCAGGAATTGAGTTATCCATACCAGCTGAATACAGCGCACCAGACAGGATTCCGGCTTCGGTAGCCAGCGGACTTTTCATCACCCAGTCGACATGTCGATTTCCATGACATATTCCGCATGACCTATTATTCGATACCACCCTTAAATCACCGGGATTGATAAATTGCAGGTAATCAAGCGCAGAGTAGGTTTTATTATTAACCGTGTAGTCAGGAAACTTGTCAATACCCGTTAAGGTGAGACGGTTAAAATACGCAACGGGGTCATTCGCCATATTAAATTTGTCACCGATTTCTGGTGGCGGCGGAACATGGCTGCCAACTTTGCCCAGTCCTTGACCGTCACCGCCGTGACAGACCGTGCAGCGAATATTTTGTGCCCCGGCAAAAGGATGGGGATTCGTTAGTCCCGCACCGGTATAGTCATTATTAGCTGCCCCGTTGTGGCAGGTCATACATGTTTCTGCAGGTACATTGACTATATAATTTACCGTTAGCTGGTCTGTACCTGAGTTATCAGCAGCATCGTAAGCGGTTACACGAATAGTATTGGTGCCGGGAGACAGTTGAATATCATTAATGATCCACGGATCTGTTCCAATGGCCGTTCCGGAATTTCCCCCATTCGACCAGGAAATTCTTGCTACGCCGATGTTATCGCTGGATGTCCCTGCAATGGATACTCGATTAATATCTGTACCATACACAGTTCCTGAGTTGGGAACAGGAGAGGTAATCGAGATCGCCGGGCTATTGTTATCGATTACATTATAAGTAACAGTAATCACGGATTCAGTTGAGTTATTGTTAGCATCTTTTGCAGTAACAGTAATCACATTATCACCAACAACCAGGGCGATATCAGCAATGCTCCAGTCGGTTAATCCGCTTGCAGAACCACTACCTCCCCGATCGTTCAGCCAGCTGATTTCGGTGACACCTGTATCATCAGTGGCTGTTCCCGAAATAGTAACGGTATCGCTGCCGGTGGTATAACTGGGACTCGCGGAAGGAAGTGTAATTGATAAAGCTGGTGGCGTGACGTCGACATTGTCTACAGGTGGCACTACGTTGGTATCGCCTGGAACGGTTTCACTGTTGACAACATCGCTGCTTCCACTGCTACAGGCAAATAGAAAACCAGATACAAAAACACTCAGCAAGATGAGAGTAATACGATTGTTAACTTTCATTTTGCACCTCCCAACAAATTAATTGTTGCATTCAGGCCGTAGCTTGCTGTTCCATAAAAGCTGTTATTAGCCAGGTACTCACTTCCATTTGCTGCTTCAACAAATTCTTCAGTGCTGCATACCGATGTTTGCAGTGTCATTAATAAAATAATAAAAACAGGGGTGTTACCGGGTTTAAGTAACCAAAATAACGTCATGGTATTCTCCAATTTACAGACATAACACATCACAACAGCAACAGCGGGGCTAAGCTGAGCGCAACTAAACACAGGAGCAAATTTATATATTTCGAAATTTTGGATTTCGAGAATTTGGATTAAGGATTTTGGATTTTGGATTTAGGACTTCAAGAATTTCTGCATCATCTGATTTAATAGTTATAGTAATAAGATAAATTGTCACCTAACCAGATAATGAACAAACTATAGCAGGGTCTCGAAAAAAAATTGTACCTTTTGTCAGAAATATGACAGTTTAAATCAGGGAGTTCGAAAACAGCTGAAAAAAACATGCATCACGCAGGACACAATGCCCGTTGCTTATGGCGCCCTGGGTGCTGATTGAATATTCGAATGTATCTATTTGCACTCTGGAACCTGTTTATCACTAAAAGAACATATTGCCATTCCTGCCGTCAGTGGAGGATAGTGGTCAGCTCGGTTTATTACCGAGGTTTCACTCATTGCCGGTTTTGGCTGTTCGCCACTGCCGTAATATGACCGCAATAGCAAGCGGTATCAGCAGCACGGAAAGGATGATGGGTACAAGATAAATCATGTTATTGCTGTAATCCGCCGCTTTCATGAAACGCTCGCTGAAGACCAGCCAGGCATGAATGACAACCAGCAGCAGTCCGATAGCGTCAAGCAGCACGTTGCGCAGCAGCGGCACGGTAATGCCATAGACCAGCCAGGGTAGCAGTCCCACGGCGAATACGCTGAACTGCAGGTGATAGCCAGCGCCGAAGTGAGGCACCATTGCCGAGACCAGGGCCAGGACAACACCGACAAGGATGAAAAAATAGCCGGGGCCGCCGGCAAAGGTCTGCGCTTTCATCGCTGCACCTCCACGCCCGTGAACAATGATAAACGGACACAGTGAAATTTTACCCCCCATCGTGCCTGCAGTAACCTTAGAAAATCAGGCAGATTAAACACCGCAGGGCGCAATGCCTGTTGCTTATTCGCCCTGCTTGCCCGAAAATCCAGCAGATTATGTAGAATATCAGCGGATTGACCGCGAATTGCTTTACTCATCCATAAAAAAAGCAGTCCGAAGACTGCTTTTTTAAAGCCATAACCGAAATCCTGATCAGTTGTTCTGAATCACAATATTCGGGAACCTTGCGGAATAATCCTTTGCTTTCAGTGATAGTTTAGCCGCGGTACGGCGTGCGATTTCACGATAAATCATTGATGCCGTGCTTTCAGGATCATCAGCCACCGAAGGATGGCCGTCATCCGCATTGATACGAATATTGATATCCAGCGGCAAAGCGCCGAGAAAATCAACATTATGCAGCTCAGACATTTTCTCACCGCCGCCCTGGCCGAAAATATGCTCCGCGTGGCCACAATTAGAACAGATATGAATACTCATGTTCTCAACGATTCCCAGCACGGGAACTTCCACCTTCTCAAACATCTTCAGTCCTTTACGCGCATCCAGTAACGCAATGTCCTGTGGTGTGGTGACAATGATCGCGCCGCTTACCGGAACCTTTTGCGCCAGGGTCAGCTGCACATCACCGGTGCCCGGTGGCAAATCGACTATCAGGTAATCCAGTGATTTCCAGCGGGTATCGCGCAGCAGTTGCTCCAGTGCCTGGGTAACCATCGGGCCGCGCCAGATCATCGGGGTTTCCTCGTCGATCATAAAACCAATCGACATTGCCTGCAGCCCGTGGCCGCCCATTGGCTCCAGCGACTTGCCATCGGTCGATTCCGGTTTGCCGTGAATACCTAACATACGGGGAATACTCGGGCCGTAAATATCCGCATCGAGTATACCAACGCGAGCCCCTTCATGTTGCAGCGCGAGTGCCAGATTCACCGCGGTGGTTGACTTGCCAACACCGCCCTTGCCGGAGGCGACAGCGATAACGTTTTTTATACCTTCCAGCGGATTCATTCCGCCCTGCACCGAGTGACTGCTGATTTCCCAGCTGGCATCAACTTCAGCGGCTGACACGCCGTCAATGGCTTCAATTTTCTGTTTTAAATCACTGGATAGTTTATCAACGAAACCGAATGCAGGATAACCAAGCACGATTTTGACTTTGACCTTTCCACTATCAATAGCTATGTCTTTAACCACGCCTGCAGTCACCGGGTCTTTCTCAAGATACGGATCGATATACTGTTTAAGGGCTGATTCTACCTGTTCTTTTGTAACACTCATGAGGAACTCCGTATCGGCTCGACTATTTGGTACGTTTTCTACACAGATACGCCGAAATGTTTACTGTAAAATTATAATGGTGGCGCATTCTACAGTATTAGCGCCCTGTTTTAACCTTAACTTTTCAGGGGAGGCATACCAGCCCTGAATAGATAGGCACTGTACATAAGGGCAAATCAGCTTTTTTCAAGCTCAATACACCAATTTCCGCTTAAGAGTCTCGCTGGCCGGGGTTTTTAGTGCAATAAACCCGCCAAAATGCTAAATTTGCGCCCTTTGTACAATCCGGGCTTACCTCGAAACATGACATCCAAACGCAACATTCTGGTCACCAGCGCCCTGCCCTATGCCAATGGCCCCATCCATCTCGGCCACCTGGTTGAATATATCCAGACAGACATCTGGGCACGCTTCCAGCGCCTGCGTGGCAACAACTGTTACTATGTATGCGCCGATGACGCGCATGGCACCCCGATCATGTTACGCGCGCGCCAGGATGGTATAACACCGGAAGAACTGATCGCAGCCACAAAAAAACAGCATGAAGCCGACTTTGCCGATTTTCTGATCAATTTTGATAATTACTACACTACCCATTCCGATGAAAACCGCGAATTTGCCTCCAGTATTTATTTAAAGCTGCGCGAGCAGGGCCATATCCAGACACGCACAATCAAACAGGCATATGACCCGGAAGCTGAAATGTTCCTGCCGGACCGTTTCATCAAGGGTACCTGCCCCAAATGCGGCGCGCAGGACCAGTACGGTGACAACTGCGAAGTCTGCAGTGCAACCTACGACCCGACCGAATTAATCAACCCGGTATCCGCTGTCAGCGGCGCCGCACCGGTAGAAAAAGATTCGGAACAGTACTTCTTCAAGCTCAGCGATTTTTCCGGGATGCTGCAGGAGTGGTTAAAACAGGGCCATGTCCAGTCGGAAATAGCCAATAAACTCAGTGAATGGTTTGAAGAAGGCCTGCAGGACTGGGATATCTCGCGCAATGCGCCGTACTGGGGATTTGAAATACCCGATGCCCCGGGCAAGTATTTTTATGTGTGGATGGACGCGCCCATGGGATACATGGCAAGTTTCAAGAACCTGTGCGACCAGAAAAATAAAACTGGAACCAGCATCAACTTTGATGATTACTGGGCTGCCGACAGCAGCAACGAATTATACCATTTCATCGGTAAGGACATTGCGCGTTTCCACGTTTTATTCTGGCCGGCGGTGCTTGATGGCGCCGGCTACCGTAAACCCACCGCGGTGTTTTGCCACGGTTTCCTCACCGTCAACGGGCAGAAAATGTCGAAATCGCGCGGCACCTTTATCCGGGCTCGCACTTACCTGGAACATTTGAACCCGGAATACCTGCGTTATTACTACACCGCAAAATTATCTTCCGGCGTTGATGATATCGATCTGAACCTTGAAGACTTTATGCAAAGGGTCAACTCTGATCTCGTCGGCAAGGTGGTCAATATTGCCAGCCGTTGCGCAGGATTCATTACCAAAAAGTTTGACAACCAGCTGTCGGCAGAATTGCCCGAGCCTCAACTTTATAATGAAATCGTTGCCGCCGGCGAGCAGATCGCCAGCTACTATGAAAACCGCGAATACAGCAAGGCGGTTCGCGAAATCATGGCGCAGGCTGACAAGGCAAACGTGTATATCGACGAAAACAAACCCTGGGTACTGGCCAGGACTCCAGGCCGGGAAGATGAAGTGCAGAAAATCTGCACCCAGGGTCTCAACATGTTCCGCCTGTTAATGACCTATTTGAAACCGATTCTGCCGGCTACCGCGAAAAAATCAGAAACCTTTTTAAATATCGAACTGGACTGGGCAAGCATCAACCAGCCATTGCTTTCCCATACCATTAATAAATTCAAGCCCCTGCTGACACGCATTGAAAAAGAACAGATCGAAGCCATGACCCATGATTCAATAGAAAAAACCGGCAGCACACCTGCAGATAGCAGCATTAGCGGACCATTGGCAGCCGACCCTGTTGCTGCTGAAATCAGCTTCGATGATTTTGCCAGGGTCGATCTGCGTATTGCCAGAATTGTCAAAGCCGAAAATGTTGAAGGCGCCGACAAGCTGCTGCAACTGACACTGGACATCGGCGGCGGCTCTGATGATAAAAGCACCAGGAATGTATTCGCCGGTATTAAATCAGCTTACAGCCCTGAAGACCTGGAAGGTAAGCTGACTGTCATGGTCGCCAACCTGGCGCCGCGCAAAATGCGCTTTGGCATATCGGAAGGCATGGTGCTGGCAGCCGGCCCTGGCGGCAAGGACCTGTTTATCCTCAACCCGGACGAAGGCGCCGAGCCGGGCATGAAAGTTAAATAATTGAATCTGCAGATCTGTGGGTTCGAATTAATTCGGACGATACCAGCTACCATTGGCACCGTTGCCCGAATAAATTCGGAGCTACATCATAAACCGGGCCAGGTTAAACCAGACACCTTATAAACCCTGCTATTTCCATTGATTTTATTGAGGTTTCTTTAAGATAAATCAATAAAATTCAGCATTGCAATCTGCTAGAATGCAACCATGACTGAATATGCACTCATCCTGTTAAGCACCATCCTGGTTAACAATTTCGTGCTGGTTAAATTTCTTGGCCTGTGTCCATTTATGGGTGTATCCAGAAAACTGGAAACTGCCATGGGCATGGCCCTGGCTACCACCTTCGTGCTCACACTATCATCCGTCTGCAGCTACCTGGTGAACGAATATATACTTGTCCCGCTAGGCCTCGAATATATGCGCACCATTATGTTCATCCTGGTCATTGCCGTGGTCGTGCAGTTTACTGAAATGGTGGTACACAAAACCAGTCCACTGTTATATAACGTGCTGGGGATTTTCCTGCCGCTAATTACCACCAACTGCGCGGTGTTAGGTGTTGCGCTTCTCAATACTCAGCAGCAGCATGGTTTTTTACAATCCCTGTTTTATGGTTTCGGCGCCGCCGTTGGTTTTTCCCTGGTGCTGATTTTATTTTCCGCATTGCGCGAACGCATAACCGTAGCCGATGTTCCCGAGGCATTTCAGGGCACATCCATTGCGCTGATTACTGCAGGCATTATGTCACTGGCTTTTATGGGATTCGCAGGTCTTATAAAAATCTAACAAATATGGTTATAGTTATTATCACACTTGCTGTCGTTGCCGGTATTTTTGGCTTAATACTCGGTTACTCAGCCATTCGCTTTAAAGTTGAAGGCGACCCGGTAGTAGACAAGATTGACGCCTTACTGCCACAAACACAATGCGGCCAATGTACTTACGCGGGCTGCCGTCCTTATGCGGAGGCCATAGCAAAGGGCGAAGCGGATATTAACCAGTGCCCGCCCGGAGGCGAAGCAACCATTATTGCACTGGCTGACCTGCTTGATGTTGAAGTCAAGCCCCTGAATGCAGCGCACGGTGAAGAAAAAGCCTGCCCCACCATCGTGCGCATCGATGAACAAACCTGCATCGGCTGCACGCTTTGTATCCAGGCCTGCCCGGTTGATGCCATATTAGGCGCAGCAAAACATATGCATACCGTGATTGAATCGGAATGTACAGGCTGCAATTTATGTATACCTCCCTGCCCTGTTGACTGTATTCATATTTTTGAGGTTAAACCCACGATACGTAACTGGGTAGCAGAACTGCCCGATGTTGACTATGTTGCACCCAGCGCGGCCTAAGCGGAACCAGGTTTAAAAATCCATGGAACAGACAAAATCATTCACTGCACAAAGACCGCTTACCCACTTTCATGGCGGCCTGAAACTGGCTGAAAATAAACATTTATCAAACAGGTCTGCAATTTCAAAGCTGGCGCAAGGCAGGGAATACATTATCCCCCTGCAGCAGCATATCGGTGTGATCAGCGACCCCCTGGTCAAACCGGGTGATCGAGTATTAAAGGGACAGATGCTGGCCAGGCCCGGCAACCTGGTAAGCGCTGCCGTACACTCACCGGTCTCCGGCGTAATAACAGGCATAAAAGAACACGAAGTACCACACCCTTCCGGTTTATCAGACCAGTGTATTTTTATCGAAAACGATTTTAAAGACGAATGGATAGAACGCAGGGCGATAGGCGATGATTATAATCACAGCACCTCATCTAACCTGCGCAAAATTATTCGTGATGCCGGCATCGTTGGACTGGGCGGCGCCACCTTCCCGTCCGCAGTCAAACAAACTGAAATGCACATCAAAACACTGGTTCTTAATGGTGCGGAATGTGAGCCTTACATTACCTGTGATGATGTGATGATGCGTGAACACGCCAAAGAAATATTGTCCGGCGGCGATATTATCGGCCATATCATAAAAGCCAGGGAATGTATCATAGCAATTGAAGATAATAAACCCGAAGCGATTAAGGCAATGCAGGCCGCTATTGATAATGATGGCACCGGTTTTTTCCAGCTTCGGGTGGTGCCGACCCTGTACCCCAGCGGCGGCGAGAAACAGTTAATAAAGATCCTGATTGACAAGGAAGTTCCAACAACGAAACACCCGGTGGAACTCAGTATTTTAGTTCATAATGTTGCAACCGCTTATGCAATACATCGGGCGATTCACTATGCCGAACCACTTATTTCCCGCGTCGTCACAGTCACCGGCCCCGGTGTTGCGCATCCGCAAAATATCGAGGTGCTAATCGGTACGCCCATGAATGCCTGTATCAAGCACTGTGGCGGTTATACTGAAAATAGCGATGAGCTGATTATGGGCGGGCCAATGATGGGCTTTTCACTTGATGCCGACACATTGCCCGTTATCAAGGCAACCAATTGCCTGCTGGTTACCGCAAAAGATGACGTCATAGATAAACAAAAACAGCAGCCCTGCATTCGCTGCGGGCGCTGCGTTGCAGTTTGTCCGGCAAAGCTGTTGCCGCAGCAATTATACTGGTATGCCAGCACACAGAACACGGACCGCCTGGTAGAACATCACCTGTTCGACTGCATTGAATGCGGTTGTTGCGCCTATGTATGCCCGAGTAATATACCACTGGTGCAATATTATCGTTATGCCAAAACAACTATCTGGCAGCAGGAACGGGAACGCAAGTCTTCAGATATTTCACGCCAGCGGCACGAAGCTCACCAGCAAAGGCTGGAAAGACAAAAGCAGGAACGCGAGGAAAAGTTACGCCAAAAACGCGAACTGCTACAAAATAAAGAAAAAATCAGCAATGCAAAAGATAAAGCCGGAAAACATGCGGCAATAGCCGAGGCGCTGGCGCGTGCACAGGCCAAAAAAGAACAGCGCAACAAGAATAAAGAAACAGAATAATAAAAATGTCCACAGCAGCCAATATGTATACATCAAATGTTATTTAAACGCACGCCAGCACCGCATATAAAAGACCATACCAGTGTACGGCAGATCATGTACATGGTGTTATACGCTTTAATACCAGGCGCACTGGCATCCATATATTTCTTTGGCTGGGGCGTGTTATTTAACCTGGTCATTGCCATCAGCGTGTGCCTGCTGGCGGAAGCCGCGGTATTAAAACTGCGGAAGCGCGATATATACAGCACCCTGCTTGACGGCAGCACATTAGTCACCGCCTGCCTGCTCGCACTTGCGCTGCCATCGCTTGCGCCATGGTGGATAACAACCATCGCCTCGCTGTTTGCCATTGTTATTGCCAAACACCTTTACGGCGGTCTTGGCTTTAACCCGTTTAACCCCGCGATGGTTGGCTATATCGTGGTGATGATTTCATTCCCGCTGGAAATGACATTGTGGTCAGCACCAACAGGGGTGAGTGTCGGAAACCATGTTGGCTGGCCCGATTTCATGACAAGCTTTAACTGGGTGTTTCTTGGCGTGTTGCCTCCCAATGAAACCATCGACAGCATTTCGATGGCAACGCCGCTTGACCTGATTAAAACCCAGCTCAGCCAGTTCCACGATATTGCAGAAACCAGAAACAACGTTCAGTTCAGCGCCTTGTTCTCAAACATCAGCGGCACGGGCTGGCAGTGGATCAACATTTTATATCTCGCTGGCGGCATCTGGTTGATTAAAAAAGATGTTGTTGACTGGCGCATACCGACAGCATTTATAATCAGTCTGGTGTTAATTTCCAACCTGTTTGCGGTTATTGATTACGCCAACAACAGTTCTGCACTATTTCACGCGTTCAGCGGCGGTGCGATGTTATGCGCATTTTTCATCGCAACAGATCCGGTCACTGCAAGCACCACGCCCAAAGGCCGCTGGATTTATGGCGCATGTACCGGCGTCCTGGTTTTTATCATTCGCAACTGGGGCGGGTATCCAGACGGTATTGCTTTTGCCGTCGTGTTGATGAACATCACCACACCACTGATTGATTATTACACACAACCTAAAGTGTTTGGTGAAGCGGGTAAGTAAGCCATGAGTTTCGCCGGGATACAGGTAAAAAATATTTTAATAACAGCATCGTTACTGATGCTGTTTGCAGTACTTGGCGCTGCACTTGTCGGCTTGACCTTTGAGCAGACAAAAGATGATATTAAACACAATGAAGAAATCACATTACTTAATAAATTAAATAATATTGTTCCGGCAGAATTATATGATAACGATTTACTGCTCGATACAATAACACTGGAACCCAACGCATTGCTCGGCACCACAGACCCGTCACTGGCTTACCGGGCCAGAAAAAATAACGCTGATGTTGCTGTTGTATTTTCCAGCATTGCACCCAATGGTTACAGCGGCTCCATATATTTGCTGGTTGGAATCTATGCCAATGGCAATATTGCGGGTGTCAGGGTTGTGAAACATAAGGAAACACCCGGTCTTGGCGACAAAGTCAGTCTTTCACGTTCAAACTGGATACTTGGGTTCAATGGCAAATCACTTGGCAACCCGGATGACAAAGGCTGGAAAGTTAAACGTGATGGTGGTGTATTTGACCAGTTCACTGGCGCCACCATTACCCCACGCGCAGTAGTCAAAGCGGTGCATAATGCACTGATATACTTTGATCAGAACCAGAACAAACTATTTAGCACGAAACCGGATAAAGCAAAACAACCATGACAGATAACGCATTAATACAGAAATCAGTTATAAGCAAAAACGGCCTGTGGACGAATAACGTCGCACTCGTCCAGTTATTGGGCTTATGTCCATTACTCGCCGTAACGGGCACCGTTATAAATGGACTGGGACTGGGCATCGCTACCCTGTTAACACTGGTTTTATCTAACAGTATCGTTTCATTGGTGCGGCCATGGCTGAAATCAGAAATTCGCATTCCGTTGTTTGTGCTTATTATTGCCTCTATCGTGACTACCATAGAATTAATCATGAATGCCTGGTTTCACGAGCTGTATCTCGTGCTGGGGATCTTCATCCCGTTGATAGTCACCAACTGTTCAATCATTGCACGCGCTGAAGCCTTTGCCTCCAAAAACAGCCTGCCAGACTCGGCACTTGATGGCTTTATGATGGGTCTGGGTTTTACCCTGGTACTGGTAGTTTTAGGCGGCTTAAGAGAACTGCTTGGTTATGGCACCCTGTTTGCCAGTGCAGATTTAATGTTTGGCGACATTGGCAAAACAATGACAATTACCTTCAGTGAAAATTATCAGGGTTTTCTGCTTGCCATATTGCCACCCGGTGCATTCCTCGGACTTGGCTTTCTCATTGCCGTAAAAAACATCATTGATAAACGCCAGAAAGCAAAACAGACAGTTGTTGTTCATGGTGCAGAACCTGTTGCAGGTTAAGCAATACTTCATACCATTTTAAAAACTTTTTTTCGTCCGCAAATGAACGCAAATAAAAGCGAATAATTATTTAGTTTTTTATTTGCGTCTTTTGCGTTCTTTGCGGATAAGATAGATTTCCTGTTTTTTTAGTTTTCAAAATCATGAACAAAAAAAAACGCCACGAGATTTTCTCACGTTTACAAAAGGACAACCCGCATCCTGTTACCGAACTTAAATTCAGTTCTAACTTTGAATTACTGATCGCCGTTATCCTGTCAGCACAGGCTACCGACAAAAGCGTCAACATTGCCACTGAAAAACTGTTCGCCGTTGCCAACACCCCCGAAGCCATTTACCGGCTCGGTGAAACAGGCCTGAAAAACTATATTAAAACCATCGGCCTGTTCAACAGCAAGGCAAAAAACATTATCAACACCTGCAAAATATTGATTGATGAACATAACAGCACCATACCAGATGACCAGAAAAAACTGGAAGCTTTGCCCGGTGTTGGCAGAAAAACCGCAAACGTTGTACGCAATACCGCATTCGGCCATCCTACCATGGCGGTTGATACGCATATCTTTCGGGTAGCCAACCGCACAAATATCGCTCCCGGCAAAAACGTACTGGAAGTTGAAAAGAAACTGCTTAAATTCGTTCCCGGGGAATTTCTGGTGGATGCACATCACTGGCTGATATTGCTCGGCAGGTATACCTGCGTGGCACGCAAACCACGATGCGGCTCGTGCATTATCGAAGATTTGTGTGAGTATAAATATAAAACTGAATGACGAGAAACCAGTTCATTTTATCAATATATAACCGCAGGCATGAAGCGTATTAATTACTGCAGGTTTGAATTTATTCGGATCATAAATAATTAACGGCAATAGTCCGAATAAATTCGGACCTACGTTCAAACTTTCATTTATACACATCGCTAATTTATCAATACGGCCGCTTTGCTGTTGCTGTATCATAGAGTAATTCCATATTCTAAAAGCAATACAAAATCATTATGTTCGGTACCAACAGAAATGAATTACGCCAGGTCTACCTCAGCTGCTGGCAACTGAAAAAAAACAGGCTACCTATGGACCCAATGCAGGAAGTTGTTGCCAATATCGTTGAACTGCACCCTGAATACCACCATCTGCTGGAAAATGAAGAGAATATCGAACGAGACTTTTCCGTTGAACTGGGTGAAAGCAATCCTTTCCTGCATATGAGTATGCATATCGCATTGCATGAGCAAATCAGCACGGACCGGCCGAAAGGTATCAGTGACTGTTTTCAGAGGTTATGCATTCTGCACGGCGGACCTCATGAGGCTGAACACGCCATGATGGAGTGCCTTGGTGAGGCACTCTGGCAGGCACAGCGCAACCAGACGATGCCTGATGAAGCAGGCTACATGGAATGCCTGAAAAAGATCAGTACCGCAAAATAACGGCGGAAATTAATCATGCCGTTTTAATCTAAATTATCACAAAAGTATAAAATCTCTAATACACTTACGAACTTATAATAAAATGCTATGTCTTTTTGAGGGAGAACTTTGTAGACTCAGCAATACGCAAGACATAACAGCTCACACCAGGAGAGACTTTAATGAAAAAATCTATGAAAAATCCACTATCGGTTGCACTGGGTTCAACATTTATTGCAGCAATGGCCGCATCACCTGTAACCTTTGCTGATACAAATCCCTTTGGCATGCAGGACCTGGAAAATGGTTACATGCAGCTAGCTGAAGCAAAATGCGGCGGCAGCAAGATGAAAGCCGAAGAAGCCAAATGCGGCGGCAGCAAGATGAAAGCCGAAGAAGGCAAATGTGGTGACAGCAAGATGAAAGCCAAGGAAGCCAAATGCGGGGAAGGTAAATGCGGTGAAGGTATGATGAAGAAAAAAAGTGAAGAAGGAAAATGTGGAAGTAAAGAATAATCCATTACCTGATCACTGACACAATAGCTTAATAAAGCCCCTTTTACGGGGCTTTATTATTGCCTGTTAAAAATTTATATTTTATATCATTGTTGTCCCGTTAAGATAACAGCTTTTTTCCTGTAAAGATTCATATCATGGCTTTTATTGTTTTTAACCGGGTTTTTAACCGGGTTTGGAACATGAATGTCCATCGTGTTTCATCCCTGTATCACGATGTGACGAAAAAGTTATAATTTATATGGCAGATTGTCTGAACTATTAATAAATTATTTATGTCATGTAAGAAAAGCCCGTGATAATCGACCAACAATAAACGACGAAAGGTAATTATTAAACAACTAAAGGTTAGTTATGGAAAAAATTATATCGTTAGGTTGCAAAGCTCAATCACTGCTAAACACCACACGTGCTGTTGATTTCCTTGGACCGCTTGCGCTTCGTCTCTACCTGGTGCCGATATTCTGGATGGCGGGGAGTAATAAACTGGCTGATATTGAAAGCACAGCCGCCTGGTTTGGCGACCCCGACTATGGCCTGGGTTTACCCTTTCCAGAGTTGATGGCATGGCTGGCATCTCTCACCGAAGTGGGCGGTGCTATATTATTATTGTTTGGCCTTGCAGTACGCTGGATTTCCATCCCGCTGATATTCACCATGATTGTTGCGGCCGTCACTGTGCACCTGGAAAACGGCTGGCTTGCTATTGCAGAAGGTTCCGGCTTCTTTGCAAATGATCGTACCGCAGCAGCCATCGAACGCCTTGACCGCGCGAAAGATATATTACGCGAACACGGAAATTACGACTGGCTGACAGAACATGGCAGTTTCGTTATATTAAACAACGGTATTGAATTTGCAGCCACCTATACCATTATGCTGCTGGTATTATTTTTTGTCGGACCAGGCAAGGCCAGTATCGACTATTTAATCAGTAAACAATTTGCTGCCGTTTGTCACGCATAAAAACCAGAAGGTATAACCAGAATGAATCAACAATACCCCGTTACCGGTGCCGGCCTGGGTCTGCGTCGGGAAAAACTCAATGAGATGCTAAGCAATGATTTGTCCCCGCTAGGTTTCATGGAAGTCGCACCGGAAAACTGGATTCATGTTGGCGGCAGTTACGGCAAAAAGTTCAGGCAGTTCACCGAAAAATATGATTTCGTCTGCCACGGCCTGTCTTTATCAATAGGCAGCCCTTCACCACTGGATGAAGATTTCGTCAAGGACGTCGGCCAGTTTCTAACGGCACATAAAATCAAACATTATTCTGAGCATTTAACCTATTGTTCTGATGACAGCCAGCTTTACGATTTGCTGCCCATTCCCTTTAGCGAAGAAGCGGTGCATTATGTTGCCGAGCGTATACGTCGTGTACAGGATATTTTGCAGCAGGAAATTTCCATGGAGAACGCTTCATACTATACACCGGCGCCGGGCAAGGAAATGGAAGAAATTGAATTTATCAATGCAGTGCTCGATGAAGCCGACTGCGGTTTGCTGCTTGATGTTAACAACATATATGTCAACTCCGTTAACCACGGTTATGATGCTGTTGAATTCCTCAAGCGGCTGCCTGCAAAAAGAATCCGCTATGCTCACATCGCCGGGCACTATAACGAAGATGAGGATTTGATCGTAGACACGCATGGCGCCGATATAATTGACCCTGTATGGGAACTTTTAGATAAAGCCTATGAACACTTTGGCGTGTTCCCCACGCTGCTGGAACGTGACTTTAATATCCCGCCCGTCGATGAGTTACTGACAGAAGTAAAGCAGATTATTACTATCCAGAAAAAATGGCAGCGGCCTGAACTCAAGACTCAATCAAACACTAACTGAGCTGGAAATTTTGATATGACATTACCTGCTTTTAAAAAACACCAGTACCAATTTACCGCGCATATTCGTAATCCTCAACAGAATGCCGTGCCCGAAGGCATCGAAGATCGCCGCATGGGAATTTACCGCGACCTGCTGTATAACAACATAGAAGGGTTTATCGCCAGCGGCTTTCCGGTGATCCGTGAAATCTATAATGATGAAAACTGGCATAGCATGATACGTGATTTTTTTGCCAGGCATAAATGCCACACTCCCTATTTTCTGGAAATATCCCAGGAGTTTATCCATTACCTGCAGCATGAAAGAATACCGCAGCATGCAGATCCTGCCGGACTGGTCGAGCTTGCCCATTACGAATGGGTGGAACTGGCCCTGCATACTGCTGAGGATGAAGTAAGCATGGATAACATAAACGCCAATGGGGATTTACTCCGCCAGCGCCCGGTTCTTTCTCCCCTTGCCTGGCCGCTGGCTTACCAGTTTCCTGTTCACACCATGGGTCCGGACAACCTGCCTGAAGAAGCACCCGCACAGGCAACTTACCTGGTGGTTTACCGCAACAGGAAGGATGAAGTTCATTTTCTCGAAATTAATCCGGTAACAGCGCGCCTGATTGCACTGTTACAGGAAAATATATCTTACACCGGCCTTGATGCCATCAACCGCATTATCGAAGAAATGAGCCATCCAAAACCGGAAATTGTAAAACAGGGCGGGCAAGCTGCATTAGAGCAACTGCAACAGTATGGCATTATTTTAGGGGTAAAAAACAATTGAGTTATCTCGCGTAATGAAATTCAGCAAGATATATATAAACAATAAGCATGCTGGATAATAAGCAAGCCACGATCGCAGGCTGTGGCCATATCGGAAAACTGCTGGCACTGCAGCTACGTCCGAAAAACATAGCCGTCACCGGTTTTGTCAGCAGCGAGTCCAGCCTTGCAGAATGCAAAAGCAGAAACATACGCTGTGAAATAATCAACCTGGATAAACCGCTTGATAATATCAACCTTGCCGGGCAGCCTGTAATCTATCTTGTGCCACCACCGCGCTCGGGCAGAACAGATACACGTATCACAAATTTTCTGCGCGCCATTGAAAAACAGCCACCGTGCAGGTTCGTACTCATCAGCACCACAGGCGTTTATGGCGATTGCAGGGGCGGCTGGGTTGATGAATCGACTCCGCTAAATCCGAGTGCGGATCGTGCTTTTCGCCGCGCCGATGCTGAACAGCAATTGCAGCATTTTTGCCAGCGCCTGGACATACCGCTGGTCATCCTCCGGGTACCGGGCATTTATGGCCCGGGCCGGGTACCGCTGGCGCGCATTGAAAGTGGCCAGCCGATTGTCAGTAAACAGGACTCGCCATTCACTAACAGGATCCATGCCGATGACCTGGTGAATGTCTGTGAAAAAGCATTGTTCGATCCCGGGATTACCGGCATATACAACGTAACGGATGGCCATCCCAGCACCATGTATGATTACATTACAGGCGTAGCATCAGCAATGAATTTACCCGTGCCGCCCGTGATTTCTTTAGAGCAGGCGCAACACCAGTTATCAGCAGGCATGCTGTCATACATGGCTGAATCCAGGCGTATCGATAACAGCAAACTGCTGAAAGATTTTAAAATCGAACTGCAATACCCTGACCTGCAATCTGGACTTAAACACATAGCCTGACACAGCTATAACAAGGCGGCCTGCCGATACTAACAACGACACCTTTAAATTAACGACTTTGCCCGCATTTATTAACCCGGCGATAATATATATCGCATTCAGGGCTGCAAAAAAAGGCCGGAGTACGCCCGCCCACGGACAGCATATCATCCCTTGTTGTAGAATGGCTACAACGGCGCGCTGATGCCTTGCCGTGAACAGGCGGGCGTACTACTCCGGCTGAATGCGATATATATTGTCGCCGGGTTAATATAATGAACTGGATAATTGTCGTGTGCAGACAGATTTACAAATATCTGTTCAGCAGAGCATGATATAAGGTAGATTAAACAAACGATTCAACACACCATGAAATGTAACGCACAGGCAGCAGGTTTAATATGAAATTTTCAAAGCATGTCAGATCAGATGCAATGATATTCCACCAGCTTTTCGAGTCTGATTCATCAACCTTTAGCTACCTGATTGCCGACCCGGACACGGCTGAAGCGCTGCTGATTGATCCGGTGCTGGAAACCGTAGAGCGAGATTTACAGTTACTCAAGGACCTGAACCTGAAACTGACCGCAACGCTGGAGACACATGTGCATGCGGATCACCTGACAGGCGCAAGCAGGCTTAAAAGCCACACTAAATGCAAAATCGCCTATCCTGCCATGATCCAGTCATCCTGTATCGATATCGGCATAAAAGAAGGCGAAGCATTCAAACTTGGCCATATCGAACTCAATCCACTGTTTACGCCTGGCCATACCGACCATCACCATGCCTATCTCATCGATACCCCTGTACAGAAATTCCTGTTCAGCGGCGATTCATTATTGATTGAATCATGCGGTCGTACCGACTTCCAGTCGGGAGATGCCGAAACCCTGTATAACAGTATTCACAACAAAATTTTCTCTCTGCCGGATGAAACGCTGATTTACCCGGGACACGATTACGAATCGCGTTTCATTACCACGGTAGCACAGGAAAAAGCACGCAACCCAAGACTGGGTGGCGGCAGGAAAAAGCAGGAGTTTATTGAAATCATGAACAACCTCGATTTGCCCTACCCGCGCAAAATTGATTTTGCGGTACCCGGTAACGAAAATTGCGGTCGATGCCCGGATAACGTTCCTGAAAACTTAAAAGGCAGTTGCGCTGACCATGACCAGGGGTAAGATGCAAGCGCCGGCATTAAACAATCCCGCATGATTGAATTTTGTGTTAACGCACCAGCAAAACTCCGTCTGTTCCGAATGGGTCCTGGTTAAGCAGGCACAAATAGATTGCCGCCGCGCTAACGCTCGCAATAACTGTCATTCAGGACCAGGTAAGCAGCATTCCGGCCTGTCCCCGGTTAACCGGTTACTTAATTCAAATCTTTAAAACCTGACACGCTTCAGCTCGGTTTCTATGGCGTTGACCACTCGTTTATCCAGCGGGTCGACAGCACTCTGGTAATTCGTAACCAGCTTGCCATCACTGCCGATAAGATATTTATGAAAATTCCACTGCGGATAAACGCCGGATACTTCGGCCAGTTTACGGTAAAAAGGATCCGCCCTGGGGTGAGTAACATGCGTTTTGCCGAACAGCGGAAACTCTACGCCATACGTTACACTGCAGAAATCTCTTATCTGCTTTTCACTGCCCGGCTCCTGCTGGCCAAAATCGTTTGACGGGAATCCAAGTACTACCAGGCCTTGCTGCTGGTATTGCCTGTATAGTTTTTCCAGTGAATCATACTGGTGTGTGTAAGCGCATTTGCTGGCAGTGTTCACCACCAGCAGCACCTTGCCCTGGTATGCTTCACACAGGTTAAGCTGCTCCCTGTTATGCAATGTTCGAACATTGAAATTGAGCAACTCGGAGCATTCTTTTGCAAACAGCTGGCTGCTGCCAAACAACAGCGTAGTGAATACAGCGAATATAAAATATTTCATTTCACACCTTTTTACTATAAGCCCAGTCAGACATTATCAGAGTGGTAAATTATCGAGTGAAGCAAACCTGGTCACACCCGGCGGTAACTTGCGCATACGCCCGACGCCTTCGCCACCCATCCAGATATCGACACTTTGCGGAAGCATGGCACGCAGCTGGTTAACATTGCCGCGTATGCTGTCATGCTGGTATGCGCCGCTGAAAGAAATGCCAAGTACAGCTGCATCGAAACGGAACACGGCAGCAACAATCTGATCAAGCGGTACTTCGCCGCCCAGGTTAATAACGGATATATGACGAAACGATAACAACGCGGCAAGCATCAATAGTCCTAGGGTATGTTCTTCACCGGGCAAGGTAGCGAGTAATATACGCGGCTGCTTCGCCGTATGCTGCAACGCTGAAATCTCGGTATTTAGTAATCGAAGCAGCACCTGTGATAGCAGGTGCTCTTCAAAGATCTGTAACTGGCCCCTCGCCCAGCGCTCGCCAACGGTATGCAGCAACGGTATCACCGTTTGAGTAATGAAAGCCTGCATCCCCTGCTGCTGATAGCTATGCGCAAGTACAGCGCCCAGTTCACTGCCGTCGCCTGTCTGCAGCACGTTAAGAATATTCTCTATCGACTCATCGAGCTGTGCCTCGGGATATAGCTCAGCCTCTAGTGCATCCAGGTCCGCGTCGCTGAGCGTAACCACTTTGCCCGGGCGCAAACCCTGATCGAGCAGCCGGCGAATACGCTGCAGGCGACGCAGCTGACCCTGCGAATACATTCGCTCACCCTTATCGTTGCGCATCGGCAGTGGAAATCCGTAACGCCGCTCCCAGATACGCAACGTATCGCGAGCAATGCCGCTATCCCGTTCCACGGCGCCGATGGTCAAATATTGGTAACTCATAGACCTACTATAGCAAAAACGGAATAAATTGCAATTTTAATATTATTTGTCCTAGACAAATGAAAATTTATCCATATAATAGCGTCATGGGTTGCTGAATTACCCGCGATTAAAGTCTTCGGACCCAACTTACAGGAGAGATATCATGTTTAACTATGAACAAGAAAATGTCGCACTCATAATTGAAGAATTACACGACAAGGCTATTCGTGCGCTAGAACAGGAAGAGATAGAAATATTGTCGTCGGTGGTTCCAGGCAGCCGGCTACATGAAGTTATCAACAATCCTGTCGATAGTGGTATTGATGAAGGCTAAAAACACTGAACAGCCCCCCTTATTCGGGCTCGACCCCAGAACAGTTCCCCGCTTTGTAAATAGCCAGGGCGGGGAATCCTGAGCCCACCGGAGAGGTAGACCCTCTCCGGCGTTTTTGTAAAGCCAGGACTGCTGTATAGCAACGAATACATATAAACTGGTAACACGAATAACAGGTATGTTCTCCCTGGTATCAGCTATTTGTCAGAAAACCTTTTATGCAGTTTGCATCACACAGCCGCATTGGCCCGCTTATTAGCCTTATAATCAGTACCAGCGTGATCAATACTACACTGGCCAATGATGCAATGCGTGAGGTAAATAATGGCAATATTGATGACAGGAGCAGCGGCGACTTCAGATCTAATGCTGGCGTCGAATGGCGGCTGATTACCGATAATGTCATGGGCGGTCTTTCCAGCGGACAGTTAACGCTCGATCATTACAAGAACAAGAACTGCCTGCGCATGCGCGGTGATGTTAGCACCGAGAATAATGGCGGCTTTTTACAGATAGCCCTGTCTCTGTCGGACCTGTCTCAGTCTGGAAATGGCGCCTTTGACGCCTCGGCTTATGACGGGATTGAGCTGGAAGTCGCGGGTAATAATGAAAGTTACAACATCCACATTCGTACCAGCGGTCTCTGGTTGCCATGGCAGTCGTATCGAGCCAGTTTTACTGCAGGTGGTGACTGGCAGACACTACGTATCCCGTTTGCCAGTCTGCAGCCGTATAAAACCAGCCGGGCTTTCTCGCAGGATAAACTGAAACGAATTGGCCTGGTTGCTATCGGCAGAGGATTTCAGGCGAACCTGTGCCTGGCGCGAATCAGTTTCTACAGTGAATAATTCATCCCTGATACCAGTAGTCGCTACAATCTGGCCCAGGTGTATGCCGAGCAGACCGCTGCATTCGTATCTTAATTATTTATCCGTTTTGTAAACCATGCATTGATCGATACCAGCACGCCAATAATGCTGGCGACCCAGGGCATGTTGCCTGCAGCGCTAAAAAATACCATGGAATAATAATAAACAGAGGGGGCGATGTGAATTCAACCAGCTTATGCCGCTTGAAAGGAAGTTCTTTATGATGCCAGGCGGGTAGTCAGTGACTATATTCAGTCCCATGCCGATAATGAACACGATCACTGTTAGCTTGTCGCATCGGTATAATCATTGAAGCCGAGCAACCACGGGGACAATAACAGGAATACGATCCCACGAGATCATTTAGTGCATGCATGCTTAACGAAATCGGGCCGTATTCTTTCACTTTCAAACTCCTGTTCAATTTTATATAAGCACCTGACAAAGCTGTTGTGGACAACCTGAAAAGAAGGATAGCTGTGCCCTGACATTAGCCCTCTGGAAGCAGATCAACTCAGATGATCTTATCGGGTGATGGGTAATCATGACCTGATAAGCGCGGCCCAGGCTTTTTCGTCAAGCTTCTGCTGATCAACATACACAGTAAAAATATTGCCATTCCATATAAACTGATGGCTCCGCCCTCACCTGCTGAATAACCTGCACTGTGTACAATTTTAACCTGCTCAGGATTTGTTTTTATTTTCTCCCTGAATTTATCGAGCTGGACTTTCAGGTTTTCCGTCATATTGTCTGCTGCCAGCCTGAAACCCTGAATG
>JAJDNP010000046.1 GCA_022340645.1 Gammaproteobacteria bacterium
GGAAGGCGAATGTCAAGTCCCCGTTTTCTTCTGCCGCAACATTTTTGAAAACAGTTACAGAAACCACACCGGTAATAACTGCAAGCATGATCACTGATTGAATGAGTTGGTTAAATTGAATCATTTTGTTTTCTCCCGAGATAAAGCCATACTACTATTAAATATTATTAATATAAAAACTTATTAACCGCTAACAGGCCAATAGCATACACTCAATGCACAGCAAACAATAGTTCAGCGGCACTGCATTATAAAATTGTAATTTGTGTTCACTGCTGTCCCGTAAAGATAACAACTTTTTCACTTTAAAGCTGCATATCATAGCTTTTTATTGATTTTATCCGGGTTTGAGACATGAATTGGGTGCGTCGGACAATAACACGCCGTGAAACCATCCATGGCGGTTCAACACCCGCATCCATGCGGGTGATGGTTATTGTCCGACGTATCCAATTCATGCCAGAAATCTTAACGGGACAACAATGATTTGTGTTTTATTTTATATATGAAATGTCATGCGCATTCAGCATCCAGGATTTACTTTATTTGCCCTGCTTGTAATTTCCGGTTCTGTTTGCAGAGTTTAATTTGCAGGTTCAAAAAGCTGTGTGGAACAGTTTTTCACGTAAGCCCTGAAAGGGTGAAGCATAGGGATATGCTGAATAATTTATTCGGACGGTGGTGCTGATCAGACAGCCCGGGCCAGGTCATGTATGATAGCGGTTTAACTCAATTGATTGTTGATTTATGGCAGTTCTCTGGTCAAAACAAATAGCCGGCACGCGTTATCAGGTGCGTACCGCAGGGCGGACGCGCCGACTGTACACCGATGGTGTGTTTCACAGCCAGTATCAACCTGAACGGCTGCACACAGGCGGCGTGTGGGACCTGCTCATGATGCCTGCCCTGTTTTATGCGCCCGGGCATATCAGGCGTATCTTGCTGATGGGTGTCGGTGGTGGCTCTGTGATCCATTTACTGCGTCATTACATTCAGCCAGAGGTGATCGACGGCATAGAACTCAACCCGGTACATTTACAGATTGCCAGGCGTTTTTTTGGCATATCGCCATCATTGGCTAATCTGGTACAGGCCGATGCCATCGCCTGGCTGCAGAATTATTCTGGCCCCCGTTATGACATGATCATTGATGACCTGTATGGCGAAGAGGACGGCGAACCGCGGCGAGCAGTGGATCTCGACAGCAGCTGGCTGAGCACCATAAGGAAGCATCTCAGTCCACAGGGCGTGATGGTGCTGAACACCATGAGCAGTCGAACGCTGAAGCAGGCTGCCTGTTTTACGCATGCGCCGTTATCGAAAAGTTTCCAAAGCGCTTATCAGCTGCACCTTCCCGTCTACCATAATGCTGTTGGCGCCGTATTCAGGCAGCCCGTGCAGGCCAGGGGCCTGCGCAGGCGGCTGGCAGAATACCCGGCGCTCAATCAACTCGACTTTCGTATGCGCCGTCTAAAGTAATCATGTCAATACAATCTGGAACTGGTGCCATTTCCTTTTTTGGCCCGGTCTTTAAAAATATGTTTTAAACTACCCTCTTTTTTATAGATCGGCAACATGTTAACAAAGCAGCTTTCACCCGTATCGTTTCCTGGGGAATCACAGGCCCTGGTCGAGGTATGCCGTTTTCTTGGCGAGCGCGGCTGGGCGCCTGCAACCGGAGGGAACTTTTCAGTGCGCCTTGATGAAGGACATTGTTTAATTACACAGTCCGGCTGTGATAAATCAAGGCTGACAGTGGATGACCTGATGGTTTGTGACCTGCACGGCAATGCGCTGGACCTGGCGTTGCGGCCCTCTGCAGAAGTTGGCCTGCATGCACGCCTGTACCGAGTGGATAGCGGCGTCGGCGCGGTATTGCATACCCACTCAGTCGTTTCTACCGTGCTGTCGCGGGCAACCAAAGGCGACCTGGTACTGCAGGGTTTCGAGATGCAAAAGTCGCTGACTGGCAACCGCTCTCATGAACAGGCTATTACTATCGCAATATTCGATAATGATCAGGATATAGCAGCGCTGGCCGGGCGTGTACAACAGCGCTGGCCGGCTGCTGGTGCGTCACCGGACACTTTAACCCAGCCGGGATTCCTGGTGCGCGGTCATGGCCTGTATGCCTGGGGAAAAGACCTGTCTGAAGCCAGGCGTCATGTTGAAGGTTTCGAGTTTTTATTCGCCTGTGCCTGGCAGGAAATCTTGGCAGCAAGAATGGCTGGAGTGTAAGTGAGTCGATGAATATAAAGGCGATTGTTACCGATATCGAAGGTACCACCAGTTCGATTGATTTTGTGCATAAGGAACTGTTTCCCTATGCCAGTGAGCACCTGCCGGACTATGTGCGTAATCACCGGCACGAAGCGACCGTGGTTTCGCAGTTACAGCAGGTAGCGTCACTCATTAATCAACCCGATGCCGAACTTGAAGGTTTGATCAGCACTTTACTGCAATGGATCAGGGAGGATAACAAGGCCACGCCGCTAAAGGCCCTGCAGGGACTGATCTGGGAACACGGTTATAAAACGGGCGCGTTCACCGGCCATGTTTACCCGGACGTTGAGCCAAACTTTAAGAAATGGGTCACACAGGGCATTGCCTTATACGTGTATTCCAGCGGCTCGGTTGATGCGCAGAAACTGCTGTTCGGTTATAGTGACGCAGGCGATTTAACCGGCTATTTCAGGGGCTATTTTGATACCCGTATTGGTAACAAGCGGGAACCGAAGTCGTATGAAACGATAGTTTCGCATCTGGTATTACCGGCGCAGGAAATCCTGTTTCTGTCCGACGTGATCGCAGAGCTTGATGCCGCAGCGACAGCTGGCATGCAGACGATGCAGTTAGTGCGTGAATCAAATGTGCCTGTTGGCGAACACGCGACAGTGACTGATTTTGATAAAATAATGCTTTAACGATATGACAGACTGCAAGCATGTGCATCGCCGGGAACACTATTGCTTATCCCGGCCTGCCATTAACATTAAGGTTTTCATTTTCAGGTAACTATCAATGAGCCAGTTAACTATTTATGCAGAACATGACCCGCAGCATCCGTTGCTGGTTACAAAGGATTTCGCCGTTATTACAGAGCAGCTTGAGCCGGCAGGCATGCGGTTTGAACGCTGGCATGCGGATAAACCGCTGGCCCCCGAGGCGGACAATGACAGCATAATAGCCGCCTATAAAAACGAGATCGATCGCCTGGTGGCTGAAGAAGGATTTCAGTCTTATGATGTTGTCAGCATGAATCCCGATCATCCCCAGAAGGACGAGTTCCGCCGGAAATTCCTCGACGAACACACGCACAGTGAAGATGAAGTGCGGTTCTTCGTACGCGGCCACGGGCTTTTCTCCGTGCATCTCGAAGACAGGGTATACGTGTTGCTCTGTGAAAAAGACGATCTGATTTCGGTGCCTGCCAATACCCGTCACTGGTTCGATATGGGCCCAAATCCCGTGTTTACCGCGATACGCCTGTTCAACAACCCGCAAGGCTGGGTAGCCAATTTTACCGGTGACAACATTGCGAACAACTTTCCTATGCTTGAGAATTAATTAGAGATTCATGCAATGAAAGATTTAATCGCAACCAGCCTGCGCTATGAAAATGGCCAGCTGCATGTGCTGGATCAGCGGCGACTGCCGGCAGAAGAAAGCTGGCATGTATGCGGGCATGTAGATGATCTTGTCGAGTTGATACAGGGACTGGCGATACGCGGCGCGCCGTTAATTGGTATTGCCGCTGCCCTATGGATCGGCCATATCGCGGAGCAGGGTGCCGATAGCCGGCAATTAACGCAATTGATCGGCACGTTGCGTGCAGCGCGCCCGACCGCGGTTAACCTGATGAACTATCTCGACCGCCTGCAGCACAGGGTCAACCAGAACAGTATCGATGAGAGCAGGCTCGGCACGACGATTAGTGATGAAGCGGTGGCGATTTTTGAAGAGGATGTAAAGCTGTGCAGTGCGATGAGCGAACACGGCGCCGCACTGGTCAGGCCAAACGCCCGTATCCTGACGCATTGCAATACCGGCAGTCTTGCCACCGCCGGGGTCGGCACCGCGCTCGGCGTGATTACCACCGCCCACCACGAGGGCAAGAACATCAGCGTCTGGGTGGATGAAACCCGGCCGTTATTACAGGGCGGCCGCCTGACAAGCTGGGAACTGGAAAAAGCCGGCGTGCCGTATCAACTGATCTGCGACAGCGCCGCAGGCAGCCTGATGGCAGCGGGCGAGGTCGATATAGTTTTCGTCGGCGCCGACCGCATCGCCACCAATGGTGACTTCGCCAATAAAGTCGGTACCTACGCGCTTGCGGTGATGGCAAAACATCACGCTGTGCCGTTTTACGTGGTGGCGCCGGTGACGACGGTTGATCCGCATTGCAGCAGTGGTGAAAACATTCCGATCGAGCAAAGGGATGCGCGGGAAGTGCGTGGTGTCGGCGGCAGTTTTGGTGAATGTTGCTGGGCGCCGGTGAATGCGCCGGTTTATAACCCGGCATTCGACGTTACGCCCGCCGCCCTGGTTACCGGGTGGGTGCTGGATACCGGCGTGCTGGATCAAAACGATGTTAAGGCGAATGCACTGGGATGCGTGTAGCACCTGAAATGTGGGTTCGAATTTATTTGAATGACGGCACTAATGTTTGCCCACACATGTCCGAATTAATATTCGGCAAATCCCTATGCCTCACCCTTACAGGGCTGTCATTCAAATCGTTCCAGACGACCTGGTCGAACCTGCGTACCGGGTTAATAATGACGCTTACATGTATACAGCCTGGCTTTCACCCTGTCCCACGGTTTCAACGACCGTAATCAAGGTTAAGTCCGTATCCGTGGTTGTTGTAGATACCAGTAACCTGCCATTGTTTAATGTTTCAATAACCGCAATGATGTCGTTAACCATTGAAGTGTCGACTTCCATGGTAGTAACTATCGCGCTACCCATTAATGTAAAGTCCAGGTCCAGATGAGGACTGTCTGCGGCTTCTAACATGTCGTCTATCATTTGCCATAAATCATCTGATATGATGCCTTCAGCCATATGATGCGCATGAGAATTTGCAGAAAAGGAAAAGGCTGTAACTACTAATAAAGCTGCGAGTAAATTTTTCATGGTTTTTTTGTCTTTAAGATAGTTAATGTCATTATATATAACGATCATTCTCGGCATATGGTTCCATTTATTTTGTCGCAGTAGTTCGACCCCCGATATCATTAAATAAAACAAGTATATGTAGGTATGCTGATATACTGTTTGGGTTTACAATTGTACTAATTTAAATTATGAAACTCGGGAAGTTCTAGAAATGTCTATCGTTGAAGATCCTGTTCTTGCGCTGATTGCGCGCTTCGTTGTAGATGATTTAGATCATCTTAGTATCTCGGACGAAGCATTTTTGAAAAACCAGGTTGAAACAATCTATTCCCACATCAATGATGCGCCGGAAGAGCAGAAGCAGCAACTGGCACTGGCATGGATAAAAGATCATGCGGAAAGTTACCGCCAGGAATGGCTAAGAAAAACATTAACCAAACGTATTTCAAGCAAGAGATGCCTGGATTGTCCATTGCTGCATGCCAGCGAAAAAGCGGTATGCAGTATTCATAGCAAGTGGGTGATTTTGTTAAATGAATACGTGGCTGACAAAATTGATTCTGAAAAATATATCGAGGAAACCTTGCACATCCTGAGCAAGCACAAAAACGATCTTAAGGTTTCAGAATTATTTCACTGAGATGTGCTCTCTATTGCCGAGAGCCGGACCGGTCAATCGATTCAGTAAATAGACGGCCGATTTATTTTCATTAACTGAATGATAGACGTCGCAATTTCTTCGACCGATATATGGCTGCTGTCGATACTCTGAATGTTTTCAATCTGAAACAGTGCGTTTATCAGCCGGGTTTCTTTCTGGCATTGCGCCAGCGAGGCGTATACGCTGTTTTGCCTGCGTATTTCACGAATCGTGCGCAGGCGTTCTGCAGTGATTTTCAAACCAAATAATTTTTCACGATAAGGGTGTAATATTTTTGGCAGGTTACCGTCAATCATATCCTTTTCTGTAAGCGGGTAGTTCGCAGCACGCAGGGCAAACTGCATGGCAAGGTAAAGGCAGGTGGGGGTTTTGCCGCTGCGTGATACCCCGACCAGGATAACATCCGCATTTTTATATTCTTTTGTGCTTACACCGTCATCATTTTTCAGCGCAAAATTGATTGCATCCATTCTCGACATGTAAACCACTTCATTGCTTATACCATGGGATAGACCTTCGGCATGGGATGATTGAGTGCCTAGCTCAATTTCCAGTGGTTTAATAAAGGCGTCGAAGAAGTCAATAACATGTGATTGGGTATTGGCAATTATTGCTCGATGTTCATCGTCTATTAACGTGCTGAATACAATTGCCTTGCCTTGAGATGCCTGCGCGCTTTGATTGATAGCATTGGCGGCCGAAAGCGCTTTTTCTACCGAGTCGATGAAGGGTAAAGCATGGTGTGCGAACCTGATGGAACTGAACTGCGTTAACAGAGCATGACCAAGATTCTCTGCAGTAATAGCCGTGCGATCCGAGATAAAGAATACGGGGCGTGGTTCTACAGAGTTGGACATGGTTAATCGAGCGCTTAGGAACCAGGCTTTGCCAGGTGTAACCAGGTGTCTACAACAGTGTCAGGATTCAATGAAATGCTGGTAATGTTCTGCTCAAATAACCATGCTGCAAAATCCGGGTAATCGGATGGCCCCTGCCCACATATTCCAATGTATTTGTTCTGTTCGTGGCAGGCCTTGATCGACATCGCGAGTAATTTTTTAACGGCAGGATTACGTTCATCAAATAAATGTGCAATGACAGCGGAGTCACGGTCAAGACCGAGCGTTAACTGGGTCATGTCATTAGAGCCGATGGAAAAGCCATCGAAATAGTTCAGGAATTCTTCCGCCATGACTGCATTGGATGGAATTTCGCACATCATGATAACGCGTAAATTATTATCGCCGCGTTTCAGTCCGTTATCGGCAAGCAGCTGTATCACCCGTTCGGCTTCTTCCAGTGTCCGGCAGAAAGGCACCATGATTTCAATATTGATTAAACCCATGTCATCACGTACTTTTTTAAGTGCGCGGCATTCCAGTTCAAAGCAGTCACGAAAGTCATCGGATAAATAACGCGAGGTGCCACGAAAACCAATCATCGGGTTTTCTTCCTCGGGTTCAAATAATTCACCACCGAGAAGATTGGCGTATTCATTGGATTTAAAATCGGACAGCCGCACAATCACCGGCGCAGGTGCAAACGCTGCGCCTAAAGTGGCGATGCCTTCAACCAGTTTTTCTACATAAAAACTTACCGGGTCGCTATATCCTGCAATGCGTTGCGTTATTTTCTGTTTCAGGTCGTCCGGCTGCTGTGCAAATTGCAGCAGGGCCTTGGGATGTATGCCGATAGTGTTATTAATGATGAATTCAAGGCGCGCCAATCCTACACCGGCGTTGGGCAATCGTGAAAAAGCAAAAGCGCGGCCGGGCGTACCGACATTCAACATGATCTTTGTCGGCAGCACGGGCATGTCACCGGTATCTGCGCGTATGATTTCAAAATCCAGCAGTCCCTGGTATATAAAGCCGGTATCGCCTTCTGCACAGCTTACTGTTATATCATCACCATCCTTGAGTAACTCGGTTGCGTTGCCGCAACCGACGACTGCCGGTATGCCCAGTTCACGGGCAATAATGGCGGCGTGACAGGTGCGGCCGCCACGGTTGGTTACGATAGCAGATGCGCGTTTCATGATAGGTTCCCAGTCGGGGTCTGTCATGTCAGTGACCAGCACATCGCCAGCTTTAACGCGAGACATCTCGCCGGGGTCCTTGATAAGACTGATCGGGCCTGCGCCAATACGCTGGCCGATAGCGCGTCCTTCGAGCAGAACAGTGCCGCTTTGTTGCAGTACGTAACGTTCAACAACTGACGCACTGGCGCGGCTTTCTACCGTTTCAGGCCTGGCCTGTACGATATAGATATGACCGTCTGCACCGTCCTGTGCCCATTCGATATCCATCGGCCGTGCATAATGCTGCTCGATGGTAATGGCATAGCGGGCCAGTTCTTCGACCTGGTCATCATCCAGGCAGAATCGCATACGGTCGTGTTCATCAACGTCAACGGTCTGAACGAAATCACCGTGATCGGTGGTTTCGCTGTATATCATTTTAATGAGTTTGCTTCCCAGCGTGCGATTTAATATCGCCGGCTTTTGTTGCTGCAGGCCGGGTTTGTACACATAAAACTCGTCGGGGTTAACCGCGCCCTGGACTATGGTTTCGCCCAGGCCATAGCCGGCGGTTATAAACACGGCATTATTAAACCCGGATTCAGTATCCAGCGTGAACATCACGCCGCTGGTACCAAGATCACTGCGCACCATGCGTTGAATGCCGGCGGATAAAGCCACTTTGTCGTGATCAAAATTCTGGTGCACGCGATAGGAGATAGCGCGATCGTTATACAGTGAAGCAAACACTTTTTTAATTGATGCCAGGACATGGTCAAGGCCGCATACGTTTAAATAGGTTTCCTGTTGACCGGCAAAGGAAGCATCCGGCAGATCCTCGGCGGTGGCTGAAGAGCGTACAGCGACAGCCAGGTTTTCGTCACCTGCCTGCAGCCTGTCAAAAGCGGCGCTTACTTGTGTGAGAAAATCATCCGGAAATGGTGTATCCAGAACCCATTGCCTGATTTCATTGCCTGCATCAACCAGTGCAAGCGTATCATTGGTGTTCAGTGTTTCCAGGCGGGCAGCGATTCTTTTATCCAGGTCCTGTTGTTGCAGAAAGTGCCGAAAGGCATCTGCAGTGGTGGCAAAGCCGTCTGGCACTTTAATGCCAAGCCCTGACAGGTGGCTGATCATTTCCCCCAGCGAGGCATTCTTGCCACCGACTACATCAATGTCCTGAATGCCAAGTTGGTTAAACCAGATGATTTGTGGTTTCATAATCCAGGCCCCGGTAACTATTGTTAAATTTGTAGCTTAATGGTTTTGCCTAAGTATAAGTGATAATTTTGTCACAGGTTGATATGGCAGGTTCAAATTTATTCGGAAAACGGTGCTTAAGAAAAATTCATGTCATGGCGAACGTTAGCGCAGTAATCTCAGCCGTCATTCCCGGCCGGGGGCCGGTCCTGCGGTATATTGCACCACGTTCCGGTAGAACCCGCGCCTACGCGGGGAAAGGCCATCCCCGGCCGTGGCTCGATCCTGCAAATTTATACGACATCCCGGTATATGAGCATGTATGGATTTTGCGTCACACCTGCATTCTTAACTTTACTGGCATTGACCCTGACCCCAAATATTGTCCCCGGTATTCCAGTTATCTGCGTGTTAAATGTTTTTGCCAAAATAGCGCATGCCCGGTTTCAGGATCAAGCTCATAGCCAGAAAAACCAAATTTTTCATAGGCGGATTTTGCCACCTCGTTATTACTGAGTACTTCAAGGGTTATCTTGCAGCAACCTTTAGCCCGTGCAATTTCTTCTACTTTATCAAGCATTTTCTGGCTAATGCCGCGGCCTCTATATTTATTGACCACAACAACATCATGAATGTTGATTAAAGGCTTGCAGGCAAAGGTGGAGAATCCCTCGAAACAATTTACAAGCCCAGCTGGTTGCCCGTCAACATAAGCGATTACTGAAAATGCATGAGAAATCCTGGATAATTCAGCCACTAATCTATTTTTTATATCGTCATCAAGCGGTTTTCCTCCGCCCATTGGATCAGAAGCATAAGCATCAAGTAACATTGGTATTTCTTTTTTATGTTGCTCATTTAAATAATCAGCTTGAATGACTTCAATATTCATCTGTTTCTCATTGTTTATTGCATTTAATGCCTCACGCCATCTCGTCCATAGATCTTCCGTACCAGACCAGGAGTCTCATGAAAACATGGCCGACGTTCAAGTTCCTCCTGGTCAAGATGGGATTTTACGCGGACAATTAAAATAGCAGCTATATTTAAGCTAGTTTAATAGTATATTATTAAGCTGGCAGGCTCGAATTCATGCGGACATATATGGGCTAAAATTAGCGCCGTTGTCCGAAAAAATTCGAACCTGCATGTATGGTTACGCCATTCTATAAAAATCCTGCAGGAGTTTATTCTTCCTGCAGGATCGTCATGAAACTACCGCCAGTCATGCTCATGGTTTGATCGTAGAGCGCTTCGCATTTTTCCACGCCAGTTACGATTAAATGAGTGCCGTCCGCGATGATGTCCCCAGTTTCTGCTATCCGATTTTTCTATATCAGCTCTGCGTCTCTCCATAGAGAACTTATTTTTTCTACTTAAGCAATTGCTGTCCTGTTCGAGCGATTCGATTGTTGTTGCAGCAGAAATAGTGGCGGTTGTGTTTGCTGAATCAATCGCGCCTGCATCGTCCATTACCTGCAGGGTTACGTTATAAACACCGTCCGAAGTATAGGTGTGAGACGGGGTTGCACCGTTACCGGTAGTGCCGTCACCGAAGTCCCAGCTGTAGGATATGATGCTGCCGTCCGGGTCATTGGAAGCGCTGCCGTCGAACATCATGGCAATACCGGTTATGCCAACGTAGGCATCGCTCGGATCAGCCACTGGTGGTTGATTGGCCACACCGATCGTGGCTGTACTAGTGGCTGTGCTGCTGTCTCCCAGATCATCTGTCACTGTAAGCCTTACAGTAAAGCTGCCATCAGTCATGTAGGTGTGCGCAGGGGTTGCACCGCTTGCTGTAGTATCATCACCGAAGTCCCACTCGTAGGTGATAATGTTGCCGTCCGGATCACTGGAAGCGGTAGCATCGAAGTCAATAGATACACCAACCGTGCCACTATATGGACCGCTGGCATCAGCTACTGGCGGCTGGTTAACCGGATCAGGATCTATCTTGCCCGCCATAGATGGCTCTGCTTCAACAATACCGACCGGGCCGCAAGTGTCTCGATAGTATACTGGATTAATAATTCCCGGTGTCCACCCCGGTTGTGTACCGGTGATGATCTCGGTGATATTGCTTGAGCCGGTAGGGTCCATGTCCGAGTCTGCCGATTCAACAGCAAGAATGCGATTCGATATATATCCCGCATCTGAAGTACACAACGCTACTCCGTAGGTGTTGAGATAACTCGTACTCGATGCATGGCATAGCTGGCAACCCGCATTATCTGCGGAGGATGAACCCGGATATATGCTATTCCAGATATCAAAATAGGTAAACGAAGAATACGCAGCCGATGAAAACATCATCAGCGCAATAGTCACAACTGCTACAAACTTGTTCATTTTATTGTACTCCTTTAACTAAAAATAACTTGAGTGGGAAAGCACAAAAATCCGCGCTGAGCGCAAATTTCTATCAAAGTTTCAGGCATTTAAGGAGTGTTTTGATTAATTGTTATTGCAGGGCAATCGTATCCTGCAATAAGTCTTTTGGTGATTTTTGACTGGTCACACTATTATTAGCTGTGCAGTATAATCATAACAGCGGCATATTTTAATTTCAGTAACTACCGGATTTTCAGTCGTTTTTTCAAGATAAACGGTAGTTTTTCAGGCAGTGTTTGAACTATTTTCTGTTTTAGTATGTAACTTTCAGGATCCGTGAATAATGTATTTGCTGATATTTATGTGCTGGACTTAAATTGTCACCGGCTCGAAGTCGATCAGTGAATCGACATCCGCGTCATAATCGATGCCATCGATACCAAAGCCAAACAGTTTTAAAAACTCGTCCTTGTAGCCCTGGTAATCGGTTAACTCGAACAGGTTTTCACTGGTAACCCGAGGCCAGAGTTGCTTGATTCTGTTTTGCACATCATCGCGCAGTTCCCAGTCATCCATGCGGATACGTAATGAATCGTCCAGCTCCGTCGTGCCTTCATTATATAGTTGCGTACGGAACATGCGATTTATCTGCTCGATGCAGCCTTCGTGGATACCCAGTTCTTTCATGACTTTAAAGCTCATCGCGATATATAAAGGCATTACCGGAATGGCGGCCGATGCCTGGGTAACCACACTTTTGAGAACAGCGACATTTGCTGTACCGTTAATATCGGCGAGCAGGCTGCGTATCGCGGCTGCAGCCCGATCCATGTCTTCCTTGGCTTTGCCCAGGGCGCCATGCCAGTATATCGGCCAGGTTATATCCGTGCCGATGTAGCTGTATGATACCGTTTTAACGCCGTCAGCTAACACGCCAGCTGCTTTCAATGCGTTCATCCATAACTCCCAGTCTTCACCGCCCATCACTGTCACGGTGTTGTTTATTTCTTCTTGCGTTGCGGGTTCGATTTCAGCATCGACAATGATGTCTTTGCTGGTGTCGACGGCGGTTGCTTTGTATGTGTCGCCGATCGGTTTTAATACTGAGCGAACAACTTCGCCGGTGTCAGGCAGTTTGCGCACCGGTGAGGCCAGCGAGTAAACGACAAGGTCGACCTGCCCCAGGTCCTGCTTGATTATTTCGATGGCCTTGTCGCGCATTTCATTAGAGAAAGCGTCGCCATTGATACTTTTTGCGTACAGTCCTGCGGCATGAGCGGCCTTTTCAAATGCGCCCGAGTTATACCAGCCGGCAGAACCGGGTTTGTTCACCGTTGCAGGCTTTTCCAGAAAGACGCCAAGCGTAGCGGCGCCGGAGCCGAAGGCGGCGGTGATGCGAGATGCCAGGCCGTAGCCGGTTGATGCGCCGATCACTAAAACCTTGCTGGGACCGTTTTCAATAACGCCATCGGCTTTTACGCGGGCGATCTGTTCATTTACATTGGCTTCGCAACCGGCTGGATGTGTTGTCGTACAGATAAAACCGCGTGTTTTTGGTTTGATAATCACGTTAGATGTCTCGCTTTCGTCTGGTGGTGAAAAGACCGCTATTTTAGGATAAAAAGCGATGAGTCGGAAATAGGGGCGTTTAAAGCTTAATTAATCCACAGATGAACGCGGATAAACACAGATAAAAACGCGATTGATGCGCTTCGTACCTCACTATACCCTACAGTACTTTCACTGTTGATGTTAATTATATGAGGCTTTGCTAACCAGGATATGCTGAGCTTTTCGTTAACGGACTTAAATTCAACTGACAGGGAAAATACGACCCTGTGTGGACACTGAGAAAACCGAAAAGCATATGTGGATAATTTATTTTTTAGTTTTTAATAATTTGCGTTCATTTGCGGAAAAAATAGTTTTTCCTGACAGACTGCTCATGGCCGTATTTGTTCGGCCAGGATAATAAGTCGCCAGGGAGTTAACGAATCATAACGGTCATTCAGAATGGGATAGCTTTTACCATTTTTATATTATTTCTATCCTGAGAAAGTTACCTGGTTATTAAGTATTTGTGAATATTTAAATATTTATGAATATTTTAATCCGATATGCGTCTTATATTATGGTTATATTTTAATATTATTATTTTATTATTAATAAACAGATCATGAGGAGTATTTAAATGATTTTAGATACAATGACCTATTCGGTAATGGTAGTCGTAGCCGCATTATCTTTTATCGTTATTCTATTAGCTCTGTTTCCACGAGGCCGACAAAATAAAAGTGATAAATAGAGTGCTGTAATTAATTATTTATAGTCGTTTATAGAGCACAATAAATGAACTTTTACTGGCTCACAGGTATCACTTGCATGCAACAAACAATGTAGTATTAATGCCACATAAACCCTCATCATCAAGTATTGCAAGATACTTGATGGCATTGCGACTACATCGTAAGAGGCATAACTATAGCAGTTATGCCTCTTTTTATACTCCTTGAGAATTTTATAACTAGTCACATAAGAAAGCATGAAGATAAAAATAGATCCTTCAAAAATTAAAAAAAAGATTTTTGAAGCTTGCGGGTTACAAAAGTCCTGTAGTGAATAGAATCAAGAGCGTAAATCCTGAATGTGGGATTATGATTTGGCTAAATCGTGAAGATTATTGGCAGGTTGTAGAGAGGGTAGTGATATGTTGACGCAGGCAGGTTTGACCTGGTTTAGAAAGGGTGTTTATACTTCGCATACTTATCCAGGCCCTGTCGGCTTCTATTGTAAAAACAATAACAGGCACCAATACAGTGCCGCACATTTTATTTCATCCATGAGAATCCAACCATGAACTTTGATTTAACGTCAATGCCGGTCACGATTGATCTGCTCCATGCCATCCTGGGCATAATCGCGCTGGTGTTCCTGGCCCTGTTTTTGATCAGGAGCAGGAACATAAGTCCCGCAGCAATGGACAATCTCGCTGTCCAGCCTGAATCAGCCGCGGCTTCTGCGCCTGTCGCTGAAACAATAACCTCATCTCAGTTAAAAACCACCAGCCCTGATGCGGCCTTGCAACTGCTGGCCCTGTTACAGCAGGAAGCAAGATTTATTGACTTCATTCAGGAAGACCTGCTTGGGTTTTCGGATGCCGACGTCGGTGCAGCGGCTCGCGTGGTGCATGAAGGCGGCAAAAAGGTCATCAATGATTACTTTTCGCTGACGGCTGTCAGAGACGAACAGGAAGAAAGCCGCATCACGCTACCGGAAGGCTTCGACGCGACAGCGGTTCGCCTTACCGGCAATGTCATCGGGCAGGCGCCTTTTACCGGCACGCTGATACATCGTGGATGGAAAGTCACCGAAGTCAGGCTGCCGAAGCTGGCCGAAGGCCATGATGCGCACGTAATTGCGCCCGCGGAGGTCGAACTTTGAGCAGCGAAAAAAACGAGACTGGCGCACGTTATGCGGTCGGCATCGATCTGGGTACGACAAATTGCGTGCTGTCCTACGTTGAACTTCACACGGAGCAGGACCCCTCGCCCCATCACGTGATGTCCATTCCGCAGTTGATCCGGCCCGGCAGCGTGGAAGACAGGACGCAATTGCCCTCCTTTATGTACCAGGCGCATGACGCGGAACTCGCGCAGGGTGATCGTGCGCTGCCGTGGAACGCAAATCCTGATGCGGTCGTTGGCGCGATGGCGCGTGAGCTGGGAAGCAAGACGCCCATTCGTCTGGTATCCAGTGCAAAGAGCTGGTTATGCCATGGTGGCGTTGATCGTCATGCGTCATTTCTGCCACTGAACAGCCCGGATGAAGTGATCAAGGTCTCGCCTGTTGAGGCGACATTCCAGTACCTGATGCATATGCGTAATGCCTGGGATTTCCGTTTCCCTGACGCGCCGCTGGTCGATCAGGATGTGACCATCACGGTGCCGGCATCATTCGACCCCGCCGCCAGGGATCTCACCACCGAAGTAGCGCAACGCGCCGGCTTCAAACATCTGACCCTGCTGGAAGAACCACAGGCCGCGGTCTACAGCTGGCTTGAGTCCAGTGGTGATAGCTGGCGCAACCAGGTCAGTGTCGGCGATGTTATTCTGGTGATTGATATTGGTGGTGGCACCACCGATCTGTCGCTGGTCGCGGTGACGGAAGAAGACGGTAACTTAAGTCTTAATCGCGTTGCGGTAGGTGACCATATCCTGCTGGGTGGTGACAACATGGACCTGGCGCTCGCCTATCAGCTGAAAACAAAACTCGAGCAGGAAGGTAAATCGCTGGCGCCCTGGCAGATTCTCGCGATTACACACAGTTGCCGCGATGCCAAGGAAGTTTTGCTGACCGACCCCGATATCCATAGTGTGCCTGTTGCTATCCCGAGCAGAGGCTCCAAACTGCTGGGCGCCACGTTACGTACCGAACTTACCAAAGAAGAGGTAATGTCGAGTCTTGTCGACGGTTTCTTCCCGCATGTTGGCATCCACGATCACCCGGCCCAACAGGCGCGTGGCGCATTGAAACAGATGGGGCTGCCGTATGCGCAGGATGCCGCGATATGCCGTCATCTCGCTGCCTTTCTGTGCCGGCAACAGGCCGCGGCAGATGCATTGCTGGGTGATAACGAGGGTGACTTCATCAAACCGACGGCCATCCTGTTCAATGGGGGCGTATTGAAAGCACCGGTTCTCGCCGAGCGCACCATGACAGTAATCAATCACTGGCTGAGCGATGCCGGCGCGGCTCCGGCCAAACTGCTGGCAGGCGCGGACCTCGATCTGGCCGTCGCCAAAGGCGCCGCTTATTATGGTTCCGTACGACAGGGCAAGGGCGTGCGCATTCGCGGTGGTATCGCCAGTTCATATTATGTCGGCATTGAAAGTGCGATGCCCGCGGTCCCTGGTATGGCGCCACCGATACAGGCGCTCTGTGTTGCGCCGTTCGGCATGGAAGAAGGCTCGGCCGCTAAAGGCACAGGTCAGGAGTTCGGCCTGATTGTCGGGGAGCCTGTGCGCTTTCGCTTTTTTGTCTCCACCACGCGCCGTGACGACGAGGCAGGCGCACTACTCGATTACTGGGAGCCGGAGGAACTGGAAGAGCTGCCCGAGATTCAGGCCAACCTGCCTGTTGAAGGCCGCAAGCCGGGCGAGATCGTTCCTGTCGAGCTGGCCTCCCGTGTTACCGAAGTCGGTACCCTGTGCCTTGAAGCTATTCCTGCCGATGGCAGCGCAAAATGGCAGGTCGAGTTTGACGTGAGAGGCGGTTAAATCCGGGCCGGTTGAAGCAGCGCACATTGAAACAGAAGCAGATGCAGTCGCCGCGTTTCATCGTCGGGATTGACCTGGGCACAACCAACACGGTCGTTGCATACCGGGACCTCTCTGAAGAGCCGGTCCCTGGCAATGTCCCGGCCCGGACCAGACTGTTCGAAATCGAGCAACTGGTCGCGCCCGGCGAGGTCGCCAGCAAACCGTTACTGCCTTCGTTCCGTTATCACCCGGCGAAGGGCGAACTGGCGCCGCAGGATATGCTGCTGCCATGGTCAGCCCCTCAGCTGCCCGGTGATTTGCCGGAGCTTGTGATCGGTGAGTGGGCGCGCGAACTCGGCTCCAGGGTTGAAGGGCGCCTGGTCGCCAGCGCGAAAAGCTGGTTATCTCATCCCCAGGTGGACAGAGGCGCGGCGATACTGCCGTGGGCGGCGGCCGAGGGTATCGACAAGGTCTCTCCGGTACTGGCCAGCGCGAGTTATCTTGGCCATGTCAGGCAGGCATGGAACCACGAACAGCCGAATGATCCGCTGGAGGCGCAGGAGATCATCGTCACCGTGCCCGCATCCTTCGACGAAGCTGCACGCGCCCTGACGGTAGCAGCGGCCGAGCTGGCTGGATTAAGTAACATATTGTTACTCGAAGAACCACAGGCGGTCTGTTACGACTGGTATGCACAAAACCGGCACGACGCGAATGATCTGCTGAAAAACATAAAACTGTTACTGGTGTGCGATGTCGGTGGCGGGACGACAGATCTCAGTCTGATTCGTGTTGATATCAACAATGACGAGCTGGCGCTGACCCGGGTCGGGGTGGGCGATCACCTGATGCTGGGTGGTGATAATGTGGACCTTGCCCTGGCGCATATCGCCGAGCAGCGTATTGTGCAGGGCGGCAAAGCGTTGAATGCAGCGAGCCTGTCACAGCTGGTTCAGCAAACACGCAATGCCAAAGAATTATTATTATCAGACCACGCACCGGATACGGCGAGTGTAACGGTGCTGGGTAGTGGCTCACGTCTGATTGGTGGCGCCAGGTCCTGTGAGTTAACAGGAGATGAAGTCAGAGAGATTGCCCTCGATGGGTTTTTTCCCTGCACCGCTTTCACCGAACGACCGGACAAAAGACGTAGCGCCATTGTTGAATTTGGCCTGCCCTATGCTACTGACCCGGCGGTAAGCAAACATATTGCCGCCTTTCTCGCGCGCCACGACAACGCGTGTCGAGATGCACTACAGCTTCATGATGATCCGGATCAGGCCGCCGTGCCTGATGCCGTGTTGTTTAACGGCGGTGTTTTCAACAGTCCCAGTTTGAGCAAACGTGCGGTGACGGTGCTGCAGCAGTGGCGTCAACAGCCTGTCACCGAGCTCGACAATCCTCACCCTGATCTGTCTGTTGCTTATGGTGCTGTCGCCTATGGACTGGCCCGGCGTGGCCGTCAGCTTAAAATCGGCGGGGGTTCCGCGCGAAGTTATTTTTTACTGCTCGAAAACAGCGAACAGAAAAAACACGCTGTATGTTTAATGCCAAAAGGCACGGAAGAAGGTCAGGAAGTTCCGTTAACGGGCCGTAAATTCGCGCTGCGCCTGGGTCAGCCGGTTCGTTTTCATCTGCTCTCCTCAAGTGACGATACTGCTTACACGGCAGGTGA
>JAJDNP010000048.1 GCA_022340645.1 Gammaproteobacteria bacterium
TTGAAGAAGTATTACGCTCCGAAAAAATATTTTCACTGCAGGATGTTTCTTCACTGAAAATGATAATTGATGTGCCAGAGAACCTGATGATAACTATAGATAAGTCTTCTACCGGTCAAAGGGAGCTTTATGCGACGTTCGACAATATCAAAAACAAGCGCTTCCCCCTCAAATTCAGAGAAGCTTCAACCAAGGCTGATCCATCAACAAAAACATTCGAAGTCACCCTGACGATGGACTCATCACAAGACTACAACATTCTTCCCGGCATGAACGGCACGGTATTCGCCCACATGCTTCCCGATGAAACCGGCTCTGCGCCAACCGTAACCTTGCCGGTGTCTGCAGTCATCTCTGATAACAGGAAACAGGCGACCGTCTGGATCGTGGACGAGGATACCATGACCGTCCACCCCAAAAAGGTAGTTCCCGGACTCATGACGGGCGACAGTATACAGGTCGACGGCCTGAGCCCTGGTGACAGGATCGTTACCGCCGGCGCTTCATTTCTCCGGGAAAACATGAAAGTTACCCTGCTGCAGACTGGCGAACAACCAGAACAGTAATTAATTACATCATCAGCCCGGATCATCTCAATGAATATCGCAGAGTATTCAGTTACAAACAAAGTAACTACCTGGTTAATGATTATCCTGTTCCTGGCTGGCGGAATAACGGCACTGCAGGAGATCAGCCGACTGGAAGATCCTGAGTTCACCATAAAGCAGGCAAAAATTTATACCCGTTATCCCGGTGCAACACCGCTCGAGGTAGAGAGAGAGGTTACCTACCATATCGAAAATGCAGTACAGCAGCTGCAACAGTTAAAACGTGTCGAATCAATCTCACAGAACGGCACATCTGAAGTTACTGTCGTCATAAAAGATAAATATAAAAAACCGGACTTCCCCAACATCTGGGACGAACTGCGGCGAAAAATTAATGATGTGCAGTCGCAGCTGCCACCCGGGGCCCAGAAATCAGTCGTATTTGATGACTTCGGTGATGTGTACGGCCTGTACTATGCGTTGACTGGTGACGGCTATAGCTACCGCGAGTTAAAAGATTACGCCGACCTGCTCAAGGAACAGCTGCTGCTAGTTCCCGGGGTAAGAAAAATTACCATAGATGGCAACCTGAACGAGGTCGTCTACCTGGAGATTTCACGCGCCAACCTGGCAAATCTGGGTATATCAGTAGATGAATTCAGACGGGTACTGAAATCACAGAACCTGGTTTCAAATTCAGGCAACATACGCGTCGGCGACGAATACATCCGTATCAATCCCAGCGGCCAGTTAATGTCGACGCAGGAAATCGGCGAACTATTGCTGCGCGGATCGGGCGATACACTGGTACGCATCAAGGACATCGCCAAGGTACGCCGTGCCTATGAAGAAATACCCGGCTTCTATACCTATCATAATGGCAAACCGGCATTGACCATTGGCATTTCCATGTTGTCAGGCGAAAACGTGGTAGCTGTTGGCCAGCGCCTGGATCGGCGCCTGGCTGAATTACAAAACCTCACACCCGTAGGCATGCAGCTCGATGCAATTTATAACCAGCCCAGGATCGTTGACGAATCGGTTGCCGGCTTTATTCTCAATGTTATCGCGGCGCTGGCTATCGTTATCTTCGTGTTGCTGTTTTTCATGGGCCTGCGTACCGGCCTAATTATCGGCGCCATCCTGCTGATTACTGTTTCCGGTACCGTATGGTTCATGAACTTTTACGGAATCGACCTGCAGCGCATCTCGCTGGGCGCACTGATTATCGCGCTGGGCATGCTGGTTGATAATGCAATCGTCGTTGCCGAAGGTATGCTGGTGCGCATCAAGCGTGGAGACGATGGCCTGAAAGCCGCCGGCGAGGTGGTCGGCTCGACCATGTGGCCCCTGCTGGGCGGCACCATCGTCGGTATCCTGGCATTTGCGGCAATCGGCCTGTCAGATGACGCCACAGGTGAATTCGCCAATTCCCTGTTCTGGGTTATCTTTATCTCCCTGTTGCTGTCCTGGTTTACCGCTGTCACCATGACACCGCTATTATGCGTACAATTCCTTAAACCGGATCCACAGGCTAAAGCCGGTGAGCCGCAGGCCGACCCTTACGGGGGTTTCGTGTTTCGAAAATACCGCAGCCTGTTAAGCGCAGCTATCCGTTTTCGATGGCTAACCCTGGCTATCGTTATTGCCATGTTTGCCGCGTCGATCATCGGCTTTGGCTATGTCAAACAAAGCTTCTTCCCTGACTCGAATACCCCGATGTTCTTCTTTGACATGTGGAATGTTGAAGGCACCGACATACGCAAGACTCGCGATGATGTCATCAACATCGATAATTACCTGCGTTCGCTCGACGGCGTTGTTCACACCACCGCTATTATCGGCGGTGGCGCGACACGTTTTACCCTGGTATACACCCCGGAATCTCCCAGCGGCGCCTACGGCCAGATAATCGTCACTGCCAGGTCGCTGGCGGATATTCCCCGCCTGCAGCAACAGTTACTGGACTACACTGCGATCAACTTCCCGGATTCGGAACCCAAGGTGAAGCCGCTGCGTATCGGTCCTGGTCGTGACGCCAAAATTGAAGCCCGTTTAAATGGCCCCGACCCTGCGGTGCTGCGAGAACTGTCTGAGCAGGTACAGCAAATCATGGCCGATGACGGTGGCGCCATCAATATCAAGGATGACTGGCGCCAGCAGGTTAAAGTGATACGCCCGATATACAATGAACAAGCTGCGCGCCCGCTTGGCATAACAAGAGAAGATGTCAGCAACACCATGCTCACCGTATTCGACGGCCAGCAGGTTGGACTATTTAAAGACGGCATTCGCCTGTTGCCTATCATCATGCTGCCGCCATCCATCGAACGCCAGGATGTAGCAACAATAAGAGACGTTCCGGTTTATAGCCCAATACTTAAGGACACAATACCTGTTGGACAGGTTGTATCCAGGTTTAAGGTTGAATGGGCCAATGCGAAAATCAAAAAGCGTAATCGCATCTATACCATCATTCCATCGTGTGATCCCGCACAGGGTCTCGCCACCACCCTGTTTGAACGCTTACGGCCACAAATAGAAAATATGGAATTACCCCCGGGTTATTTCCTGGAATGGGGCGGGGAATACGAAGATTCACGCGATGCCAACGCTGCCATCAGCTCATCATTACCTGCCGGCTTCCTCGCCATGATCGTCGTGGTAATCCTGCTTTTCGGCAAAGTACGGCAACCATTAATCATCTGGTTGACCGTACCGCTGGCGATTATCGGCGTCACTGCCGGACTGCTGAGCATGAACGTGGCTTTTGGCTTCATGGGACTGCTCGGCGCGCTTAGTCTGGTCGGCCTGCTGATTAAAAACGCTATCGTGCTCATTGATGAAATTGATGTACAAATTGAGCAAGGCAAAAAGCCGTATAGCGCGATACTCGATTCGTCGGTTTCCAGAATGCGCCCGGTGATGATGGCCGCCAGCACCACCATCCTCGGCATGGCCCCGTTATTGAGTGATGTATTCTTTCTGGATATGGCCGTTGTGATTATGTTTGGCCTGGGCTTTGCCTCCCTGCTAACACTGGTTGTTGTACCCGTGCTCTACTCCGTATTCTTCAACATTAAAGCCAATGCTTGAATTTGAACGAGTTGCTGCGGGCTAGCATAGTTTTACCTGTTGAGCACCGGATCGATATTCATCTGCCTGTTTAAACATCCAGAACTTATTTTAGCTGCCACTGCTATTCATACCGGGTGACATCTTTATTCCACCAGATTTCGCCCTCTGCCAGCTCGCCGCCAAGATCGGAGTCGCGGCGTGGTATCCCGCTTCTGCAATCCGCACCTGTGAAGCGCAAACGTCCGCTATTTCTTCGATCGCTACCATTTCGCCTGTCGCGCCAGTGGCGACGACGCTCAACCTTCTCAATATTAGTAACGCTACTCTTTTTTGACATGCCAGACTCCTTTTTTCGACTTGACCACACAAAGTTTGACGGCGGATATCTGTTATGAGGCGCTTTAATAAAGTTAATGTCAAGAAAAAGGCGATTGAAGTTTTTTATACCTCAACCGCCTGATATATCAGATAATATTTTCAGTTATTAATGCTTTACTTCTTCTTTCTCAATCGATTCCAGGCGGTCGTTCATAATCATATAATCGCCGCCAGTCTTGAATCGAACCACTGAAAAACCATGGCTACTGACACGTTTAACTTCTACAATTTGGCCCGTACTGGAAATCCTGGCCTGCGAACCCTTATCGAAATGTTTAGTTGCCATATCGTCTCCCCCTGTATATTTGTTTTTCTCATTTTTATTTATAGCACATATCTTATAAAATATTCATAAAGGTACGGTAACCAACTGAAATATATAAGCACTTGTGTGATTTATTCACAATATGCACGTCCGTGCGCAACGGCATATGTCATATAGGCACAAGGCTTTGAATTATCTAAATAAAATTGTAATGGATTGCATTATTCCAGATCGCACAGGTGTTATCTAAATGACAATAATGCATTCATTAGCACGTTATGTAATTGCATAAACCAGCTGACTGCAGCAGCATGCAGTTATAAATATCGTTAAAATCAGCACACACGAAGATGCAAATTGCTAAACACGAAAAATCGTAATGGGTAGATACCGACCACCGCAACCTCTGAGTTCAAAATATATCACTGCAAAAGGATATAAACGTCTGACCGATGAACATGATTATTTATGGAAAGAAAAGCGTCCACAAGTCACTCGCATCCTCGCAGCGGCGGCAGCTGAAGGTGATCGTTCAGAAAACGCCGAGTATATTTATCGTAAAAAAGAATTAAGAGAAATTGATGCTCGCCTGCGTTTTTTACGCAAAAGACTCGATAACATGGTTGTCGTTGACCGCGTTCCTGCAGATACCGATAAAGTTTATTTTGGCGCCTGGGTCACCATTGAGGATAGTGAGGGGACTGAAAAAACCTATCGCATAGTTGGTCCCGATGAATTTGACCCGAAAAAGTCTTATATCAGCATGGATTCACCAATGGGCAAAGCACTTCTGGGCAAGCGCCTTGATGATGAAATTAGTTTTACTATTGATACTAAGGATGGCCCACAAATCAATTCGTACATTATTATTGAAATAAGCTACAAGGCCGAAACAACCTGACTTTTTTAGACTTGTCAAAAAAATATGAAATAAAAAAAACCCTCTTATAGAGGGTTTTTTACTGCTCTGTGGCGAGACCCTACAGAGCTTTTTATGACCTTATCCTGACAACTTGCCTATTGCGCAGGCGCCTGTTGTGGCGCATATTGCGGTGCATATTGCGGTGCATATTGCGGTGCATATTGAGGCGCATAACCGCCACCGCCATAAGGAGCATATCCATAGCCAGGACCATAACCGCCATAACCGTAACCAGGACCAGGGCCATAACCGCCATAACCGTAACCAGGACCGTAAGGGCCGTAACCACCACGATAATAGTAGTCATCATCGTCGTCCCACTCGTCTTCCATCTCTTCCATCCAGTAACGAGGATCCCACTCATCATATGGATTCCAGTCGCCCCCGCCCCAGCGGTTGTTATTACCAAACCAGGAGGCAGAACTGCTTGTGGCGGCCAGCATTACGCCCAATGCCATAGTCAAACTCAAAATTGCTTTCATCATTTACTCCTTTATCAGGATTTAATCGGAAATCCATTGTATGACAGTGTTAGCCGCACTGCAATGACCTGAATGCATAATTCATAGGTTAGCATTACAAATAACTGACCCCGGCTAACTTACTGTTTTCAAAAATAAGAAATATAAAGCCCTCCACATGTGGAGGGCTTTATATAGCTGCAGCATAAGCGCCGCAGCATTTGTCTTAGCTTACGTTAAACACAGACTATTGCGCTGGTGCGGCGGGTGCGGCGGGTGCAGCAGGTGCAGCGGGTGCGTAGCCATAAGGTGCATAGCCGCCATAACCATAGGGTGCACCACCATAGCCGCCGTAAGGGGCGTAGCCGCCATAGCCATAGGGGGCGCCATAACCGTAACCAGGACCAGGACCATAACCGCCGTATCCGTAAGGGCCATAACCGCCATAAGGACCATAACCGCCATAAGGGCCACCGTAACGGTACCAGTCGTCATCGTCATCCCAGACATCTTCCATTTCTTCCATCCAGTAACGCGGGTCCCACTCATCATAGGGATTCCAGTCACCACCCCAACCGTCATCCCAGTCATCATCATCAAAAAACCAGGCCTGACTGCTGGTTGCAACCAGTAGTGCACTTGCTGCAATTAATATTCTTAAAATAGCTTTCATTTTAAACTCCCCTCATCAGGATTTATCTTGAAAATTTATTTTATGCCAGTGTTTCGCTGACTTCAATGACCTGAATCAATACTTTGAATACCCTGATAAAGCGACTAAACATGACAATCAGGCCTGTTTATAGCGCTGTACAGATTATAAAAACTACCAGGACATATTCTCCTCAATAAAGTTACGCAAAAAAGACAGCGGTTTCGCCCCACTGAAACGCGCAATCTCTTCTCCTTTATTTATCAATAAAACCGTTGGGAATCCCCTTACCTTGTAGTGCCCCGCCAGTTTCATGTTTTCGCCTGCATCAACTTCCACTTTGGCCAGCTTCAACCTGCCGTCATATTCATCAATCAATTTTTTCAAGGTGGGCGCAATCACCAGGCAGGGAGAACACCATTCCGCCCATAAATCTACCAGTACAGGACTATCATTTGATGCAGTCAGCACCTTGCTTTCAAAATGTTCCAGATCAACATTAAAAATTAACGCTTCCGCCTTTAACACCGTTGCCACCGCCAGTTAAGCCAAAACCGGCATTATACTATGTCAGGCAACACACGTTATAATATGTCTCAGCATAAACAACATCCAGGATACAAAATGAGCTCCATTACTATTGAACATAATGTAACGCCGGCAAAACTCGATGTTTTATTCGTTGATGACTGGCCTGTGTGGTCAAAGGGCGTTGCAGAATTTGACTGGCATTATGATCAAAAAGAAACCTGTTATATCATTGAAGGCAAGGCGATTGTTACCCCTGAAAATGAAGAACCGGTAACAATTGAAGGGGGCGACCTGGTTTATTTTCCGCAAGGTATGAAGTGTTTGTGGAAGATTATTGAACCGATTGAAAAACACTACATCTTTGGATAAACAGCGAGATATATAAAATGGCACTCTGGGAACAGTTACTGGCTGGGGCGATTGCTTTATTCGTCATTTTTATGTTTTTTCCCGGCATCAAGGCCACCATGGAAAAAAGCAAAAATGCAAGGGAAAAGCACTGGGGCACACTATTGTTACTGGCCATCGTGTTAATTGCTTTTGTGCTGCTTTTGATCTCCTCTGTGCAGTAAGAACTGATGTTTAGTAACTCAGGATGGGTTAAGCGCTATTATGATGGCTTCAATATGCCCAGACACTCAATGACTTAAACTACTCCGAAGCAAACATACATAACTTTTGAATTACCTTCAGAAATCGACCCTGAATATCCGTAGGGGCAAAAGCAAAAACTTTAAGATTCATCCGCAAATGACCGCAATAAAATGCCGGGAGCATTTTGAACGTACACTAGTATGATCCGAAGGATGTAGCGCAGGAGGCGCGTAGTAAATCACGCAAATAAATGCTTTTTTAATCCACAGATAAACACAGATTAAAACGCGGTTGCTGCGGTTCATTCCATACCGCATCCTACGATACTTAGCCATGAAAAGGGCATAGCTGGAATGGCCATCACCCGCATGGACGCGGGTGCTGAGCCACCATGGCTGGTTTCACGATGTGTCATTCCAGCTATGCCCTTTTCATGGCTCAAACCACTCTTTTTTACCTAGATGTAAACAATTGATATAATTGCAATTTGGTTTAATCTAATTCTTCTTATAATATGTCCGCTCAGTATAAAGCTATTGCCCTGATTTCCGGTGGTCTTGACTCGCTACTTGCCGCCAAACTGATGCTGGAGCAGGGCATTCATGTCGAAGGCATTAATTTTTATACCGGTTTTTGTGTTGAAGGGCATACTCACGCCATACGCAAAAAAGACAAGGCAAAACCCAAACGCAACAATGCTCTATGGAGTGCCGAACAGCTAGGCATCAAATTACACATCATCGACATTATCGACGAATACAAGGATGTATTAATCAATCCAAAACATGGCTACGGTGCCAATATGAATCCATGTCTTGACTGCAAAATTTTCATGGTTAAAAAAGCCAAACAATGGATGCAGGAAAACGATTTCGATTTTATTGTTAGCGGTGAGGTCATTGGGCAGCGTCCGATGTCTCAGCGCAAAGAGCTGCTGCCCGTTGTGGTACGTGAATCAGGCGCCAATGATCGCCTGCTAAGACCGCTGTGCGCGAAAAATCTCGCCCCAACGCTGCCCGAACGTGAAGGCTGGATAGATCGCGACAAGCTAAAAAACTTCAGCGGACGCAACCGTAAGCCCCAAATGGCATTGGCCGCAGAATTTGGGTTTGAGGATTATGCCTCTCCTGCCGGCGGCTGCTGTTTTCTTACCGATAAAAACTATTCCGACAAACTGGTCGATTTATGGCAGGCGAGAAACAGGAAAGAGTACGATCTTGATGACATTATGCTGCTCAAGGTGGGCAGACACATACGTCCGCAAGCGCATTACAAATTAATCGTCAGCCGTGAAGACGGTGAGAATAAATTCCTTAATGGCTATAAAAAGCAGTTTGCCAGCATCGAGATTATAAGCCACCCGGGCCCGCTGACACTGGTTGATGGCGAATTAACGGATAATGATTTCATATTTGCTTCACGTATTGCTGCCCGTTTCAGCCAGGGCCGTGACACTGATAGTGTAACGGTAAAAATTATCCGTAAGAATGGTGAAGAACAGCAGTTTGATATCCCGCCGCTGCCGGTTTCTGAAATCAAGCAGGAATGGTATATTTAAAAAGATCATAATACTTATTGTCCACAGATTAACGCAGATGGACACCGATATTTAAAAACCAAAAAGCTTTTTCTGTGTTCATCTGTGGATTAAACTCGCTTTACCTTTTCATTCCGTATAATTACTAACCAATGGGCCAATATACTTTAGACGCGCGAAATTCTTTATGTCCCATGCCGGTGATCAAAACGCAAAATAAAATTGCTGAATTACAGGTCGGCGACATGCTTGAAGTAACCTGTACCGATCCGGGCGCCTTGAATGACATACCCGCCTGGTGCCGTATCAATGGTCATCTCGTGAAAAAGTCCTATGTAAGCGGTGATGACGTTATTATCATTATTCAGGTAAATGCCTGAGGAAGGTGACATAACATAACAATCATTGAGGGAAAGCCTATTGTCTGATCTCAGTATTTAAAGTCAGCTTAATTGTGCAAAACATAAGTTTCTCGCTAAGGCGCAAAGTATGCAAAGAAAGTTCAGGTATCTTTAAACTTTCCTGACGGAATTTGCGCGCCCTGGCGAGAGTATCAATATATTATTCCACGGCGATGTATTGTTGTACGACTTTGATTGTTCTGATAACCGGCGCCTGCCTGTCGATATGGCCGGGCAATGATTCAAGCGCAAACTGTGCCTGTTTCCGTGTTGGATAACTGCCTGACAGCAATACATATTTATCGCCATCCTGTTGCTTAACCGTGAAATAGGACAGCGAATCTTTCAGCTGAAAACGATAACGGTGAGCAATCTTGTACAACGTCTCTTTATTATCCACATAAGCCAGCTGTACTGTCAGGTTGTTCTGCGGTAAATCTGCTATCCATTGCGGGCCATGGATAATATTGTCGTCACCGAGCTGACTGAATGGTAATGACTGGTTTAAACGGCCTGCAACACTTTGCACCTGATCCTGTACTGTTACAATTTTACTGTTTGCCTGTTGAATCTGCTTTTCCAGGCTGGCCAGAGAGTTATTTGTACCTGCCTCGCTATCCGCCTGCAGCTGCTGCAGATTGGTTATTTTTTCGCTATTATCAGCAAGTCTTGTGTCATTAATGCTGAACTGATTTTGCTGCAACAAATAAATGACTGCGGCTGCAACAAACAGCAAAATTAACCCGGCTGTAGCAAACATAAAATGTTTGCTCTCACGAGCAGAAAGCGCTGTCAGTTTACTGGCAATATCAGCACCCGCTTTTTGCAGACCATCAATCAGTGAACCGTGGTGCTGCGTTAATTCTTCAAGTGCAGTGGTGCGCTGTTTCAATTCCTTGACACTGCCTGATAGCAGATCTGCACTTATCTGTAATTGTTCAACAGATGAATCCAGGTACTGACCTTTAACTGTTAATTCAGCGGCAGTAATTTCAAGTGCGCTGGCACGCCTGGAGATGGCCTCATCAACAGACTGCAGCTTCAAGATATTGGCACTGTTATGATCAACCGTTTTTTCGATTGCCCTTGTTTTATCTTTTGTTGCATTGGTGAGACTTTCAATTTGATTGATAACATGCTTCTCAATTTGCAGCATTTTCTCAGTGGCAGACTGAATACTCTGGTTCATCCTTTCACTGGTCATTTTTGAGGTTTCAACCAGATGGTTAACTTTCGATACAACCTGCTGATTTTTAGCGGCAAATTCTTTTGACTGCGATAGTGTTGACTGCTCCAGATTTTTTATGCCTGATGCTGACTGGTGGGCAACATTGCTGACATCACCGTTCAACTTTTGAATATCATTATCGATACGCGATGATATTTCCAGCAACGCCTTATAGGCTTTGTCAATTTCACCCAGCCGTTTATAGGTTTCAGAAACCTTGGCGGTTAAATCCGTATCTTTATCGCTTAGGCGGTCAAGCCCCTCTTCAACGCTGTCGTTGATACTTCCCAGTTCAGCACGTAATTGCCTGAGATCCTCGTCCAGGGAGGATATTTTTTGATTAATATCCTTGCCGGTTGTTACCGTATTATTTTCATCAAATATCAGCAGCCTGGAATCACTACTTTCAGCTGTAATATCATCAGCATTAATTACTGTTTTGGCCTGTACGTTTTCAGTATTCATTTGATTTCTCACAAATTTAAAGGTATGGGCAAAAACACAGCAACCCATTGGAAGACTGATAACTATAGCATATTAGTATGAACTTATATAGAATATGCTACGGATTATCTCAACACTGACGAAGACTATACTGTTGCCGTGGATTTCGCTGTTAGTGGATGATTTCGCAGCCAGCGGCTGATATAACCGGCAACTTCTTGCGGCAGGTTGATATTAAGCAAGGGTATCCCGCCTGTTTCCAGATATTCATCAGACGCAACTGCAATTACCGATGCGTCCTCAGTAAATAACAGTTTGTTTCCCTGTGACGGTCGATACAGTTCAATCCTGGCAAATGGCAAATGGCCAAAACCGTCAACCAGAATCAGGTCAATCTTTTGCAGATCAAGCCGGTCAACCAGATTCCCGAATTCCACCTCTGCCGGTGTCTGATCAGATACGGTCAGCACCTGTTCAGCACCCGCCCTGGTCAATTCAAGGCGGCCTTTTTCTGCCTGTTCACGATCACTGTAATTTTGTGTTTGATTAATCACGGCAATGCGCAGACCCTGCGATTTGAGCAAGGTTAATAACGCAATAATCAAAGTTGATTTTCCTGCGCCAGGCAATGCGTAAAAACCTAATACGGGTTTGGGGAAGCGCATCAGCCCATCATTTTCATTCTTTTGTTTTGCCATGAATTATTTTCTCCAGACCTGGCCTGAATGTAACAATCCCCCCCGAGATTTTATATTTATTGATTCAGCCTCATCTTGAAATTACTCATGAGACATAGCAACTGGCAAAAATTAAACCAGCCAGAAAGAAATATCTGCTATCCAGTACGATGAAACACAGGAGAATACTCTGGCCAGCAAGTAGTTAAGCTTCTCCTTCTATTTATTTATATAAACACATAAGGCTCATGCCCTATGCCGTATCGTTGCGCCCAAAGCTTTATTTTAATGATGATAATTTCGTTGCCAGGGTGGACTGATAGATTGCCTTGTGTACGTCCCCCATACTCACCATGCCAACCAGCTCGTCGCCAACCGCAACCGGTATACGGCGGAATTTCCGGCCAACCATGATCGAAGCGGCCTGTAAAATGTGCATGTCCGGTTTTACTGTAATAACCACCCTTGTCATCACGTCCTTAACTGTGATATCTACAACATGGCTATACTGATTCATCTGCGCATCGTAATCAACACCAGACATGCCACCCATCAAATCTTCCAGTTTTGGAAACATCTTTCCCAGTACATCACTTTCAGATACGGTGCCAACCAGCCTGCCGTCATCGACTACAGGTATGCCGCTGTATCGATAAATACACATAAGTGAAACGACTTCACCCAGTTTTTTATCTGATGTGACGGTGCGCACATTGGTTGTCATTATATCTTGAACCTTCATACCTGTATCCTCGTTGTATTTGAATAATGATGTTTAGCATGAGACGCATCACAATGACTATCTTTTAAAGTTAAAAGTGAGATAAACACAGAGTCTCTGCAGTAAATATTGTTTTTAGCTGTTGCGGCCAGTTTAAAGTTTAAAACTTATAAACCATACCATTTTCATCATTTATCTGGAATAGATTAATGCAATCTTTATGCTGTAAAACTTACATTGCGTTCTGTACAGGTTCTAAAAAATTCTTACAATGAAAATAAAAAAATGGCGCTCATCATGACTGGCGGAGTCTGCCGGTTATGGTGAGCGCCGTTGCTTATGCGCAATATATGTAATCATAGTGCCGACCGCTATATGCCGACATAATTTTCATTGCAGGTTCCGTGCCAATTTGCACAAACAGCTGAAACAACGCCATATCAACAAATTACTTAATATCTTGAACATCAGGATGCACTAGATAAACGCACTGCTTTATACTGATCGCCCAGTGTTGGTGCAAAACATGCAGGTTTAGCCTCAGGCATGAATAGATAAGCGCCTTGCTGAACAACCCCATATGTTAAGCGGCAAAGCAGCATCATAGGGCAACAGGGATTGATCAGCCCAGGCTGTGCACTATTTCAGCGAGGGTATGCGCTGGCATTTCATCGTCCATGATATTGTGGCCTAGCTGCTGACTGATCTGGCCTGCCCGATACAGGCCGCGAATGCTGCCATTTTCGATTACGAGCACATGCCGGCTTTCGAGCGCTTTCAAAGTCTCGATAATATGGCCAACACGGGCATCGCGCAGGTGTTCGATTTCCAGCACCCGGACCTTGTGCGCCGGTGTCATGATCATGCTGACCGTGATATCGCTATGACTCATACCATTTGATTTCGTCAGGCGAACCGGTTTGTCTCCCATGATTTCATCAGCAGTGATTTCTCCCAGCAGATGCTGTTCTTCATCTGTCACCAGCAATACGCATATACCCGAATTTTTCATTTTCTCCATGGCTCGCTGGATACTGACATCGGGACCGATGGTGATCGGGTGCTCTTTGGTGAAATCGGTGAATACCGTTGCCGCCGGATCATTCAAATGTACCAGTTCAGGCAGTTTCTCGGGATGAGTAACTACAGTACCCAGTGAAAGCGGAATCGTATCACGGGGTGCAAATTCATCTTTCATGGCATACCTCTCTTTATAACTGAGGTTACAGTCATACAATTTAATTATACTCAGATCTATCCATAATGCTAACGTAAGAAAATATAAAAACCTTTTCCAACCCTGGCCATACCCGACCAATACAATGTATCAACGCACCCTGCATCAAGCCAGTAAAGCTTATCTTACAGACAAATCACTCCACCCCGATTTTTTGCTGAACATATATTTATACTTTCGTTTTATGGAATAATAACGCAACATTACAAGTCGCCACATATGTGCATTATTTCAACTCACTTTGAAATCCTATACATCAACATCAGGTGCTAAAATGATTAGTCTATTTAATATAATAAAAGCATTCTTTATATGTGCTCTGACAACAGGTTTGTATACCCTGTATACCTCAACAAGCAGTTTCCAGGGGCAACTGGCAAAGGAAGGTCTGGATATCGGTAAAATTGAGGCTTTATTGCACTACTCCACTCTGGCTGATGTTTGGTCGCGAATTGTACCGGGCTGGTTTCAGCTGTTTTTTTTGTGTTTTATCACATGCCTGTTACTTATGCTCTGGTTAAAATCACCTGACAACTCCCACAAGATATAAACAATATCGTTATCATTTATTCTACTATTGACGGGCATACCAGAAAATCCGCTTTCGTCTGCATAACATAATTGAAAAAAAGAATAACGCAGCAACAACGATTTCTATAGATAAAGTTATTGAAATAGAGCTGAATACATTCGATAAAATAGTCATTGGTGCCAGTATTCATTATTGAAAGCACAACGCAAAGGTTTATGGTTTCAGAAACAAAAACACACAAATTTTAGATAACAAACCCGGTGCTTTTTTTCAGTCAATGTCGTTACCCGTAAGCCAGGTAAAAACCAGCCTGAGACTAATCCCTATTTAAAAAACATTTCTCAGGCAAACACCCTGGCAGCCAAAAGAACTGGCTGTCTTTGCAGACAAAATAGACTATCAAAAAAACAAAATCTGGGGGCGTTGTCTGATACGACTGATTATGTGGATTACTAACGGCCCGACAAATCCACAAACAAATATTGAATGCACAGACTGGATTCAGGTAGATAGTTTTGGGGAATTGATCTGTAAAATGTAACGACGACTCAACAAGCATGGACTGAAAGTTATCTTCACTATACAGGCATTGCTGTCCCACTTAATGTTAGAAACATGGATTGGGAACTGTTGTGCGAGACCGTATGCCGCATGGATGCGGCATTCAAGCGTACAAGGAAGTATTCACAGCGTGTCTCGGGCGACCGTTGCCAGTTCATGTTTCGGAT
>JAJDNP010000052.1 GCA_022340645.1 Gammaproteobacteria bacterium
TTTGTTGCTTGCTGTTTTTATATTGTTTTGAGATGAGTGAGACTAATTTTTTTGCCAGCTGTGATTTGCGTGCTGTATCGAAATACTGCTGGTTTATTGTTAGATTGCCGTTTTGCTTATTCAGGGTCCAGAATACATGCAGCGCATTGTATTCGCTGTTAAAGCCTATGTCGGGCTGGTCCGCGGCTGATTCACTGACATCGTTTGCCACGACCATATCCAGGCTTTTACGTATTAACTTGTCTTTGGCGTTTGCAATCACATTTTCCGTTTCCGCGGCAAAGCCGACGACGTAAGGCCGTAAAGGATGACTGGCGACACTGGCGATAATGTCATTATTTTTAACCAGCTCCAGGGTCAGTCTGTCTGCCGTTTTTTTGATTTTCTGTGCGGCAGGCTGTGCGACACGATAGTCAGCAACAGCCGCTGCAGAGATATAGATATCACAGGTCTTGAGCGTGGATAATACCGCCTGCTGCATTTCTGCTGCGGATTCGACTGCAACAAATGTTAACCGTGCCGGTTCCGGCAAATGGCTGGGCCCGCTGATTAAAGTGACATTGGCGCCAGCCTCCTGCGCCGCGCTGGCAATCGCATAACCCATGCGCCCGGAACTGCGGTTGCCAATATAACGAACCGGATCGATCGCTTCATAGGTCGGGCCTGCTGTAACAACGACATTCAGTCCCTGCAACTCACCGGTTTCAAAGCAGTGTTCAATTTCTGTCAGGATGTCGCTGACTTCCAGCATGCGGCCCGGACCTGTTTCACCACAGGCCTGTGAGCCGCTGGCAGGTCCGAACTGAATCCAGCTTTTCTCTAGCAGCGCTCGGCAATTGGCCTGAGTGCTGAGATCATCCCACATCACCCGGTTCATCGCCGGGGCGAAACACTTAACTGCTTCGCTGGCCAGGCACAGAGTGGTAAGTAAATTATCCGCCCGGCCATGGGCGAGCCTGGCAATGGTATTGGCACTGGCCGGGGCAACCAGTATTAAATCCGCCCAGCGCGCCAGTTCAATGTGATTCATACCAGAGGCGTCAATCGATAATGCCATGTTTTCACTGTTGTCAGAAAACACCGGGTGGCCGGATAACGCCTGAAATGTCAGCGGGGTGACGAACTCGGTAGCTGCCCGGGTCATGACAACACGCACTTCCGCGCCCGCTTCCTTGAGCCGGCGGGTAAGGTCGGCGCTTTTGTAGGCAGCGATACCGCCGGTGATACCTAGTACAATATGTTTACCCGCTAGCCTGTTCATGCCTGTAGTTTAACAGAACCAGGCATTGCCACGCATAATAAGGCATCTTCAGTTATGTCTGTTTGCGCTGGATGGTTGATAACGCTAGTATTCAGCTTGAAGGAACTCAAAACAGGGATGAAGCATGACAATACCACAATGGCCAAAGGATGAGCGGCCGCGCGAAAAACTGCTCGACAAAGGTGCTGAAGCACTATCAGATGCCGAATTACTGGCGATATTTCTAAGAACCGGCTGCAAGGGCGTTACCGCTGTTGACCTGGCAAGGCAGTTGCTCGAAAGCTTTGGCGGTCTCAGACCCCTGTTGCAGGCGAGCCATACAGAATTTTGCCAGCATAAAGGTCTGGCCAGCGCCAAGTATGCACAATTGCAGGCAGTGCTGGAAATGGCAAAGCGTCATTTGCATGAACAGTTATCTCGCGGCGATGCCCTGTGCAGCCCCGCGCAAACCAGGCAGTATCTGACAGCACAGCTGGCAAACTATCCGCACGAAGTTTTTGCCTGCCTGTTTCTGGATAACCGTAACCGCGTGATTGCCTTCGAGAAAATGTTTCATGGCACCATCGATGGCGCCAGCGTCTATCCGCGTGAAGTGGTTCGATTAGCCTTAAAGCAAAATGCAGCGGCGGTTATTTTTGCCCATAACCATCCCTCAGGCGTGGCGGAACCGAGCCAGGCAGATGAGCAGATTACCAGGCGGTTAAAGGATGCACTCGCCCTGGTTGATATCCGTGTGCTGGATCATTTTGTGGTGGGAGATAACGTAGTTTCTTTCGCTGAGCGCGGGTTATTGTAGTTTTTTCCACAGATGAACGCAGATAAACACAGATAGAAGCATTATAGTTTTTTCCCGCAATTAATTTTAGTACACAAAACCAGATTGGTTTTCATTCTTAAGCAACAATTAAATGATTTTTATCTGTGTTTATCTGTGTTTATCTGCGTTCATCTGTGGACTTTTTCTCTTTCGGGCGTTTGATATTGCCCCATGAATACCGTTCAACAATCGTGGTTTCAGGATCGACCCTGGAATCGGCCTGTTTCATATACCCCGGCATCCACAGTCGTTTATTGGCCAGCAGCTGCGCCGGGTCATTGTTGATAAACGCATCCGGGTTAAGCTGGATAATATCCTGTTTCAGTGCCTCGCGTTTGGACGGATTGTTTGGCAGCAGCTGCATGACGATTTCATCCAGTGTATCGCCATACTTCGTATCCCAGTAATTCTGGCTTAACACGTAAACCTCAATCCGCCGGGATTTTTGCTGCTGTGCTTCAACACTGTTTGCATAGAACATAACCACGCCACATATTACTAATGCGAGCATTTTCACGAGGTGGTTATTAACAACAGGTAAACAAAAAATCTGATTAAAGCCTGACATGCCATAAGTATAGCAAGGCTCAAAAATTAGGCTGTTTTTAGAAAAATTTACACCGTGCTAATTACATCAACTCTCGCAAAGGCGCAAAGCACGCGAAGTATTTGTGTGTCGGCGCTGGCTTTTTTAGGTTCCGATACCATAAATATTTAATGGTTGCTAACAAACACTAATCCTGGCGAGCTTTGCGCCTTTGCGAGATAACCAGTTAATGGCAGCTATAATGCTAAATCAGCTCCTGATATTGCTCCAGCCTGAGTCGCGGACCAAACTGGCTGACAATCTGTGAAGATGCCTTGCTGGCAAGATTCCCGGCCTGTTCAAATGTTAAGCCATGGGTTAGACCGTACAGAAAGGCACCGGCGAACAGGTCGCCTGCACCATTGGTATCAACCGCTGTCACGGGATAAGGATCAATATTGATCAGGTTTTTGCCATCAAAAACCACGGCGCCGCTTGCGCCCAGGGTGACTGCAAATGTTCGGGAAAAAGTTTTGATGACTGCTAACGCTTCATCAACGGATTCCTTCTGGGTATAACGCAACGCTTCTGCTTCATTGCAGAACAGTAAATCTATGCCATCACCGATGGTTTCGCTAAAGCCGTCGCGAAAATGTTGCACCACAGCGGGATCTGAAAATGTCAGTGCTGTTTTGATATTGCTTCTTTGCGCAATTTTTCGTGCTTCGATATTCGCGGCCTTGCCCGATTCCGAGGTGGTGAGATAGCCTTCAAGGTAACAGAAGCTGGAATTCTTTATTGCCTCTTCGCTGACTTCATAGGGTGATAACTCGGACGAAACGCCAAGAAAGGTGTGCATGGTGCGCTCGGCATCGGGTGTTACCATCACCAGGCATTTACCGGTAATGCCGCCTTGATGTTTGCCATCCATGTTGCAGTCAACGCCCGCCGCTTTCAGGTCATCCAGGTAAAAATGGCCAAGTTCGTCATCGGCCACCTTGCAGGAATAGTAGGCTGAACCGCCCATTGAACTGACCGCAATCAGCGTGTTCGCTGCCGAGCCGCCGCTGGACTTGTTGCCTACGAACACGTCCAGTTGCTCAATTAACAGATGTTGCTGGTTCTCATCTACCAGCGTCATGACGCCTTTCTCAATACTGTTTTCCTGCAAAAACTCCTCATGTACCTCGAATTCCATATCAACCAGTGCATTGCCCAGACCATAGACATCGTATTTACTCATGCTTGAACCTTTTATGAATTTTAAAATGGGGTGAATTTTAGCAATTATGGCGGCTGATTGCGTAATATATGTAACTTCACCATAATCGCATTAACCGGAAAGCATAAATCCTTAGCATCGAGCAATGGCACGCCGTGAAACCATCCATGGTGGCTCAGCACCCGCGTCCATGCGGCTGATGGCCATTGCTCGATGCTAACGATTCATACCTGGAATAAACAATGAGTTTTATATTAACGATACCGTACTACTGAAAATTAATAACACCGAACCATGGAAACAATAACCCTGCCTTACTGGGTATTCATCGTACTGGTGGTTTTCTCCGCCATTCTGCTGCTGGACCGGATTTTATTGCCCAGTATGCGCTGGTATCTAAAACGGCGGGTCAATCGTGTTATTGATGAAATTAATACACGCCTTGATATTGAAATACGCCCCATCCAGGTTACCCGCCGCCAGGCATTGATCGACCAGCTGGTTTTTGATGAAAAAGTTATCGACGCAATCAGGCATTATGCCGATGAACACAACATGCCGCATGAGATTGCACAGCAAAAAGCGCGCAAATATGCGGCTGAAATTGTTCCGGCATTTAATGCCTACATATATTTTCGCACAGGTTACTGGCTGGCAAAAAAACTGGCTCGTCTGCTTTATCGTGTCCGTGTTGGTTTTTACGATAACAATAAAATCAGTGAAAGCAATACAAATGCCAGCATCGTTTTCGTCATGAACCACCGCAGCAATATGGATTATGTTCTGGTTTCATTTTTAGTCGCCGAAAAAACCGCTTTATCTTATGCCGTCGGTGAGTGGGCGAGAATCTGGCCGCTGCAAACCTTAATCAGGGCCATGGGCGCGTATTTTGTGCGCAGAAATTCGGCTAACGCTTTATACAGAAAAGTGCTGGAACGCTATGTAAACATGTCTACACGCGCCGGTGTGTGCCAGGCGGTATTTCCCGAGGGCGGCCTGACCAGGGATGGCAGCCTGCGTGAACCCCGCCTGGGCTTCCTTGACTACATGCTGCGTGATTACCATCCGCATAGTGACAGGGATATTATTTTTATACCGGTGGGCATTAATTATGATCGCGTCATCGAAGACCGCAGCCTTATTCGCCGGCTGGCTAAAGCGTCAGAAAAAAGAAGCACCTGGTTTGTAATTAAAACCACCGTCACATTTATATTTAAAACCGCCTTGTTAACAAGAAAAAATCGCTGGCTGCGTTTCGGTTACGCCAGCGTTAATTTTGGTGAACCCGTTTCCGTAAAACAATATTGCGAAGATCATCGTATTGATTTTAGCGTTCTGCACAAAGAGGAACGTTTCAGGCACGTAACATCACTGGCAAAATCAGTCATGAGGCATATTGCAACCATTATTCCTGTGCTGCCCGTAGCATTGGTGAGTGAAGTACTGGTTAAAAACGGCTCTGAGTGGAAAAGTGAGTTAGACATCAAAGCGCAATGCGCTAAAAGAATAACGCAGCTTAAAACCATGGGCGCGCCAATCAATATCTCATCCAGTGCGGTTGAAAGCGTTCTAGGCACCGCGATGTCGGCCTTGATCGGACGCGGCCTGGTAGAAGAAAAAGATAATTTATACCGGATGAATGCAGCCGAGTTCGATATTATGAATTATTATGCGAATTCAATAATCCATTGGAAATCATCCCATGATGAACCTGCAGTGGAGCAGTGACTATGCGCCCTATATCATACCTTCGCCGCTACCGGGAGCTGACTGATTTTTTTGCTGTTGTTGCTGCTCCAGCTCCTGTTGCTGCCGGCGTTGCTTTAGTTTATCAATAGACTCCTGCATTGAACTGTTGAGCTGGTTCAGCAGGTTCATCAATGAATCGCCCATATCCTTTGAGCCTTCGCGCAAAGCATCATTTAGCATTTTCATGCCCTGTGTCATGGTTTCATCTATCGATTCGATGCTTTTCTGCATGGATTCATCAAGTTCATCCGTTGCCGGCAAAGGCGGAATTTGTGAGCGATTAACATCAACTTTCCATTGGCCATTCTCCAGTACCAGAACGGTATCAAAGCTCTGCGTGTGGGGTTTGTTGTCCGCTCCAATCGTTGTAATTGTTGTGTTGACTGTGGTTACCGCATCACTGTTTGAAACTTGCGTTATGGTTGCGATGCTATCTTTTGATTCAGATAAAGTATAGCGGCTGTTTAAGGAAACCTGTTTCTCTGCTTCGACGGTGTTGCCAACCTGCATATTTTGCCAGTATTTATCAGCAACAGTTTTCGGGTCCTGTGCAGGCGGTGAGCAGGCAAGCAAACTGTAACCGAACAGGATGAATAATAGAATTGTGCATTTGGACTGATTCATTGCTATTAGGTCGCCTGTGATAATTGAATGATAAGGGTGTATTATTCTACAAAACTGTTCTTGATAAGGTATGAAAAAATAAAGCGCAGGTATTCAGTTTAATCCATTTGGCCCGGTAAAGGCTGTAGATATGTTACACGCTCAATTTATCGTACTGCTGTCTTTTTCGTCTTCCAGCATCTGACTGTCATAGGCATCAAGTATTAGCTCGAAGATATCTATTTCATCGAGCTCGCCTTCCATAAATTCATAGGTATCTGGATCGGCCCCCAGTATCTGTTCAAAGCGATTGATTTCGTCTTCAAGGTTCCGATTAAACTCTAACGCTTTTTTATACATATTTCGTGCCTGGATTAAAAACGCCTCTCGAAAATCAGGATCACGATTAAGTCTTTTACGGGTTTCAATTTTTTTTTCGTCTGATAAAGGCATAATGTTATCAAATTCGTCTTTTTTAAATAGCACGGCCAGTTAAGAGATAAAAATCCATCACTCGTTAACTGGTGTTATTAAACTTTGTTCATTTTACCCGAAAATTGGCATTTGGCTATTTTGAAAAAAGCAGATAATTTCAAAAACAGGTAACAGGTTCTCGCCGGGACGCAAAGTCCGCTAATGAAACCCCGGCCTATGAATAACGATTCGCAATTATAGAAAGCTGAGGTGAAAATACGAGCATCTAAATGAAAAAATATTTCTCAGCGCCCTGCGCCTCTGCGTGAACAATAAAACAACAAGGCAGGTCTATAAAAAATCATAGACTTAGGTATCGGTGTTTTTCACCTGACAGCCACGGCATTAGACAAGGCTCAGCGTTTAGGAAGTCAACTAACCCAGTAAAGTTTCCTTTGCCTGATTTATTTGCGCCGCCAGATAATCGGAACCACCGCGGTCCGGGTGAACCTTCTGCATCATTCGACGATGTGCCAGTATAATATCCTCTTTGCTGCACCCCGGTTTCAGGCCCAGGATTTCCATGGCTTCTTCGGTACTCATGGTCTTATTATCGCGTGACGGAGGCGATTGCGTACTTTGCTGTCCCTGTCTGCCTCGTTGATACAGGCTGCTGAGAAAAGGCAGGTATTTCAGCAGCTGCAATGCTCGCGGCAGCAACGCCACCAGGCCGGCAATCACCGCGGTGATAACATTGAGACGACCGGTGATCGCCAGCACCGCAAGAATAGCGAGGATGGTGCCAGCTATGCTCCAGAAAACAAGTTTTTTACGCTCATCGCCGCTAGCCTTGCTGATTTTGTGCCACAAAATCAACGCGATAGCAATAATCGCAAATAAAATAACAAGGCGTGCCATCAGGATGTTTGTTTTTTATCGAGTAAATACATTGCAGTCTATTTTGGTGTATTTTGAATTTTCTTGCCAGCCTGACTTTTGCCAGTTTTAGTCAATAAGTTGTCTTTTATTGGCTCAATACCCTGGTTTTTTTGATATTGCGGATTTTGCCCTGACGGCGAGTTACTTTTCTGTACGGATTGCATCCCTGTAATCCGACCTTCGTCAATTTAACGCATCAGAGAACAATCGGCCATGAGCAGACGGCCAGAAAAAACTATTTTTTCCGCAAATGAACGCGAATGAACGCGAATGAACGAAAATCATCAAAATAAAAAAAATAAATTGTCCACAGATGAACGCAGATATACACAGATAAAAACGTTTATAGTCTTTATTAACATCTGTGTTTATCTGTGTTCATCTGTGGACATATGCTTTTCGGTTTTCTCAGTGTCCGCACAGGGGCGTCTTTTCCCGATCAGCTGTATTTTGCGAAAGTCCGCTATCGCAATATTCTAATGAATATTAGTCAGCAGGCAGAGATTGGGCTTTCCTGTTCCCGGCAGTTGATAAGGAAAAAGCCTGCAACATACCTTATGCAGGCCTACAGTTATTTAACGCAAATATTATTATGATTTTTTATTTACTACGCGCCTCCTGCGCTACATCCTTCGGACCGTACTGGCGTACGTTCAAAATGCTCACAGCATATGGTGCTTCCATTTGCGGGCTTTATACTTTGAATTATGTTCCGGTAATGTACTTATTACGTAATTCCCGTCGGAGAATTTTACCGACATTGGTTTTCGGCAATTCATCTGTAAATACAATTAACTTTGGAACTTTATAACTGGTCAAACCTTCACGACAAAATTCTCTCAGGGCATCTTCGGTTAAACCTGCATCTTTTTTAACGACGATAGCCATCACCACTTCGCCACTGCGTTCATCTGGCTTGCCAATAACACCGACTTCAATGACGCCGGGATGTGATGCAATCACCTCTTCAACTTCGTTGGGAAATACGTTGAATCCTGAAACCAGTATCATATCTTTTTTACGGTCAACAATCTGGACATAGCCGTTTTCATCCATAAACCCAATATCTCCGGTATGCAGCCAGCCTTCATTGCTCAAAACTTCAGAGGTTTCCTTTGGCCGTTTCCAGTAACCCCGCATGACCTGCGGGCCGCGAATACAGATTTCGCCTGTCTCGCCCAAAGGCAACTCATTCCACTCGTCATCCTGTATGGTAACTTCCGTCGAAGAAATCGGCAGGCCAATTTTGCCGTTAAATTCCTTTAAATTCATTGGATTCATGCAGGCGGCTGGCGATGTTTCCGTCAACCCATATGCTTCAATCAGGGTAGTGCCGGTAACTTCTTTCCAGCGTTCGGCAACGCCACGCTGTACTGCCATGCCTCCGCCAAGTGCAAATGAAAATCTGGACCAGTTCAGGGTTTTGAAATCGGGGTGGTTTAACAGGCCGTTGAATAATGTATTCACACCGGTAAGCACTCGGAAGTCGGTCTTTTTCAGCTCCCTGACAAAGCCGTTTATATCCCGCGGATTGGTGATCAGGTAATTGCACCAGCCAAAGCGCATAAAAACCAGGCAGTTAGCCGTAAGAGAAAATATGTGATAAAGCGGCAATGCGGTAATGATGATGCCTTTTTCAATACCTATAAAATCCTTGATCCAGGCAGATGCCTGAAGCATATTGGCAACCATGTTTTTGTTAGTCAACACCGCACCCTTGGATATGCCGGTCGTGCCGCCGGTATACTGCAGGAAAGCAATGTCCTCATGCTTGCTCGGTACCGTTTGAAAACGATGCTGTGAACCGAGTTTTAATGCACGATCAAAGCTTACCGCATTATCCAGTTTAAACGCTGGCACCATTTTTTTAACATGTTTTACAACGGTATTGATAATGAAGCCTTTAAGCGGCGACAGCATATCCCCCATTCTGGTGGTAATAATATGTTTGACTGATGTTTCGTTGACAACATCCTGCAGCACATGGGCAAAGTTATCAACAATAATAATGGCCTTTGCGCCGGAATCAATCAGCTGGTGTTTTAATTCACGCTGCGTGTACAGGGGGTTGGTGTTAACAACTACCAGGCCGGCACGGAGAATAGCGAATATTGCAACTGCATTTTGCAGAAGATTCGGCATCATCACCGCAACGCGGTCGCTTTTGTCCAGCACCAGTTCATTTTTCAGGTAGGCCGCTAATTGCGCTGAATAAGTATCAAGCTCGCGGTAGGTGATTGCTTTGCCGAAATTAATATAAGCGGGCAGATCAGCATACTTAGCGATGCTGGAATCAAAAATGTCCGCAACCGAAGAGTATTCATTAATATCGATTTCTTCCGGAATACCGGCAGGATAACTTTTCAACCACGGCTTTTGCATAGCGTTTCTCCGTATTGCAGCGCTACAATATATAAAATAACAATGTAATTGTCAGTTCAAATTCATTATAAATCTGATCTTCAAGCTTATATTTTACATTTCTTGAAAAATGCACGGCATTTTTAACTATCCTGCTTCCACCAAAGAGAAAGTTCCGGAATGTAGGTAACCATTAATAACCAGAGGAACATAATCAACAGGTACGGCAGCGTTGATTTGAACAGGGTGACAACATTTTTACCAAAACGCTGGCTGGCGATAAAAAGGTTAATGCCAACCGGTGGCGTTGAATAGCCTATCTCAAGATTGGCGAGGAATATAATACCGAGGTGCACCGGGTCAATCCCGTAAAGCAGCGCGATAGGAAGTATTAGCGGCACAACAACGATAATGGCCGAGAAAATATCCATCATCGCGCCCACCAGTAGCAGGAACAGGTTTAGCAGCATCAGAAACTGCAATGGGCTGCTTATGTGTTTTTCTATGGCCTGCAGCATTTTCATCGGCAGTTCGGCATCGATCATCAGGTTAGTCAGGCCGAGCGCTACCATCAATATTGCCAGCAGGCTGCCGAAAAGCACACAGGTTTCAACCAGCAGGAAAACAAACTGCTTTTTCAGGTTAATGGTTTTATAGACGAGAACCTCGAGAATAATAATGTAGGCTGCGGTTACCGTGGCTGCCTCCATGATGGACACAAAACCGCCGAAGATGCCGATAACAACGCCAAATGGCAGAAATAAATCCCATATAGAATCCTTTATGGCAGTGAATAATATTTTAAGATCAAAGCCGTGCCTGACGATGTGGTTTTTAGTTCCATGAACCATGCTGTATATTGCAAGCATCACCATTAATAAAACACCAGGGACAATACCGGCAAGAAATATTTGTTCGATGCTGACACCGGAGATAATAGCGTAAATAATTATTGCCAGGCTGGGCGGGAATAGCAGCCCCAGCGAACCAGAGGTAGTGAGCAGGCCGAGGGTAAATTTTTCTTTATAACCCTCGTTTTTCAGTATCGGGTAAAGCAAGCCGCCAAGCGCCAGGATAGTCACACCTGAGGCGCCGGAAAAAGTAGTAAAAAAAGCACAGGAACCAATCGCAACAATGGCAAACCCGCCCGGCATCCAGCCAAAGGCCGCACGGTAAAAACTAACCAGCCGTTGCGGTGCGCCGCCGCTGGACATCATGACACCGGCAAAGGTAAACAGGGGTATAGCCAGCATATTTGGCGAGGCTGACAGACGGTGCATTTCAATGATTAAAATATCCGGGCTTATATCAGCACTGAAACTGGCAACTATTCCGCCGGCGGCAATAACAGTAAACAGCGGGGCGCCAATCAGGGCGAGAATAATCAGCAGGAAAGCCGCAATAACCATTATTGTTTCTTTTGCGCGCAGTTCAATGCGAAATGCAAACTCAGCAGGCCAAAGCCGAAAGGATAGATGAGGTTAAATGGCAGTGCCCAGCGTTCATTCGCGGGTGCATACTCCCATTCATCCAGCACAAATATGCAGGCGTAATAACACATAAACGCACAAACAACTGCTGAAAAAAGCGCCAGTGGGCAGCATATATTCTTTAGCCACCGTTTATTGATAAATATGGTTAAAGCATCGATCTTTATATGGCGCAGTTTGGATGTCGCGAGGACTGTACCCATCAAGCCGCATATCAAGAGCAGGTTACGGTTAATGATTTCAATTTCGGCATAGCCAAAATCAAAAAAGTTGCGAGTTATGATCTGTAATAAAGAAAGAGCGAGCATTAAAAACAGGCTTAAAGCACCAATTATGCTTTCGAGTTTAACCAGGGCCTGTTCAAATTTTCTAATCACATTAAGTTGGCTGAACTTTCAGTTATTGTTCTTAACTGGAGCTGTGTATCACGATGCCTTTTGCACAGACCCTAGAGCTTCTGCTCGGTTTTACTGGCTGACTGTTTGTCGTGCCTGCTTCGGTATTCTGTCAGGATTTTCTCAGCTCTGTCAAAGGTGCTGGCAGGAATGTAGTTGGTTTCTTCGAGATAGGCGGCAGCATTGTCTCGGATAGCCAGTATCTCGGCCATATTGACATCTTCCCAGTTGAGCATAAATTTAATACCGTTTCTTTCAAGAATATCTATGCTTTTTCTGTTTTCTTCGCGTGCATTAGCTCGAATTTTAATGCTCAGCGCGGCGCTGGTTGTTTTCAGTAATTGCTGCAAATCTGCAGGTAATTTCTTATAAAAGCGGTTGCTGACCACGATACCGCCGATAGCATTGGTTAGCGGGATGCGGGTTGCATACTTAAGTTTGGTATACCATTGCAGTGCAATCGCGCCAAAAGTGGAAGTGTACACGGTGTTAATGCTGCCGTGTTGGGCAGAAAGCTGGGTATATACATCCATAATGGAAAGCGGGATAGGATCAACATTGGCAGCTTTAAAAAATGCTTCGCCCAGCGGGTCGCCCTGCCACAGCCAGATTTGCAGTTTTTTTATGTCGTCAATCGAAGTCATGGGCTGTGTTGAGAAGAAGTGAATAAAGCCAACTTCAGGCCAGCCGAGCAGTTCAAACCCGCTTTCCCGAAATCCGGCTTCAATTTCAGGCATCATCTGATCACGAACATAGTCCGACTCGTCAATATTTTTAAACAGGAAGGGCATTTCAAGGACACGGGCAGGAGAATAAATGCGACCAATTCCATAGCCAGTAAACAAGCCTCCGTGCAGCTGCCCCTTGCGAATTTTTCGCAAAACATCCGGCTCATCTCCCATGACACCGCCGGCAAACATTTTAACCTTGATCCGACCGTGGCTTTTTTCCTCAATCTCATTGACCCAGTCATCAAGAATTTTTGACCAGGCTGTTCCCGCCGGCATTAAAGTAGCAAATTTTAATGTGTAGCTTGAAGCATTGCTGTTGCAACTGAATGCAAGCAGCAGTACAAGGTAAAATATTCTTAAAACCATTCACTTTCCTTTGTAAGCAATAAGCGCGCCTTGCGTTTTGCAATTTCGTTTTGCAGCCCGAGTTCCGGCATCAGGTCATCTGGGGCATTAACAATTTTTGTTAACCTGTTATGAAAATCCTGCCGATCCTGCTGCTGCCTGGCAAGATACTGCGCCTGCAGCAGATCCGGGATTAACAACCTGCTGCCAGTAATCTTACGCGCGCGGTCAAAATGCTGGCGTGACTTCTCGAAATTTCCGCCAAGCAGTGGTGCCCGGCTGCCATAATACACGCCAAAATACATGTGAGCCCCGCCGTAATAAAACGTATCTTCGAGCTCAATGACTCGCTGCATCAATGCGGTCGCTCTGGCGAGCTGTGCAATGGCTTCTGGGTCGTTGCGATGCAGATCTATCCATTTGGCCCAGCAACTGGCTGCCCAGAACATAGCGGCAACATCATCTTTTCCCATTTCGCTTACCTGTTTATCAAAGTCAGCTATCGTGCTGTCGAGTAAGTTACTTGCGCCGCTAATTTCAAGCGCCTGTAAACCATGTTGTCTTCCTCGCAGGTAAAAAACTGATGCTCGCTCGGGCCGATAATCTTCATTGAATCCATAGGCCAGCCCGTAATAGGCCTGTGCTGCGAAGGTATGCAGCTGAGTATTTTCCGGATCAATGTTGATCATGCCCATCAGCATGTTGAGATTGGCAGGGATGGATTCTTCAGCAAGTTCAAGATCCGTTTCATGATTAAGCGCCTCAACACCGCCTTCAATCATTGGTATTGATGTACGCACCACCATCTGGTCGACTGAGCACCCAGTCATCAACATTATGGTGAAAAGCAGAAGCGCTAGTTTCATATTAGCCGGCCCAAAATATTGTCTATTTATCTGTTTTTTTTATTTTTTTTGTATTTCAATATTTATTGACATTAAATATTGTGCAACGATATGATTGAAAACTGTTTTTGATTTTGTCAAATCGCTGTTTCATTTTATGACATGTACATTTTGAAAAGTCAAGGCGCATTATATAGACATTTGTCATAACAAGCTGGACTAAATTTGTTGAATTTTCACGGGTTTGTGAATAAATGTGCCCTCAACGCCAGCTGGGTATACGCTCTGAAAAAACATGGTCCGGAGGGGGCGGTATGTTTAGGAATGTTAACTCTGCCGTAGTATTCAGCATCGGATTGTTATGCCCTGTTTTGTTCTATTCCGGACTTTTTTTTCCAGCAACGCTTCAGGCAGAAACCTCACCAGGAATAAGCCGCTTCACCCTGCAGAGAGAAAGGACACCTGAGGATGACCTCACATCACAGCGGACATCAGCTCTGCCTGACATAGAAATTACAGAAAAAAGCGGCACTTACACGATCAAAATAGTCGCGGTAATAGATGCCCCTGCCCAATCTGTACGATATGTACTTACAGACTATTCGCATCTATACAGGTTAAATCCTGCTATTTCAGAAAGTGAGGTGCTCAAACAGGAGGAGGATGGCTCGGTGAGCGTTAGAACCAAAATAAATGGCTGTGCATCCTATTTTTGCGAGGAACTCAACCGCGTGGAAACAGTAAAACAATTGCCTTCGGGAGAGATTTATGCGGAAATTATTCCCAGACACGGCCAGTTTAAATCTGGCCAGACACACTGGAACATCAAATCACTGGGTGAGCGCAGCGAAGTCAGCTATCTCGCCAGCATGGAACCGGATATTTACATTCCGCCGGTTGTGAGCAAGTTTCTGGTTAAAAAAGCCATCAAGCAGGAAGCAGTGATCAGTTTCGCAAACCTGGAAAAACTTTCCAGTAATCTATGCAGCGGCCAGGGTGCAGAAGCCGAAAAAAGCTCCATTTGTAACTAGCTCAATGCTTTGTTCACTACCAGTTCTGCCAAAGTAAATGCCGCACACCATTCAAAGCATTGCGCATTAGCCATGTGTAACATTCAAAATCGTTCTGCCTGACAGGGCTTGCACTCAAGCTGGAAACTGGTCCTGCCCGAGCGAAGCAAGCTGATTAAACAGTGGGCGCAGGACAAAAAATTATTATTCTAGAAGATAAGTTTTTCCCTATATGGTGTTTTAATGATAATCATTGACTCCTGCAAAGAAGCGGATATAAAATTTAAATAAATACATGATTGATGATAGTTATATCAATTCTTATTTTTAAGGGCGAGATTCTACGCATGCATCAAATCAGGTTGCATGTGTATTAATATTGCAGTAACAGAAAATAACAAGGATTATACTGACTTCAGGACAAAGGAATACAGAGGGGGTGGATGTAGCAAAAGGTGTATATAGTAACCGCGGCTGCTATATATATTGTAATCGTACCTGGATGGCGCGAGGTAAAAAGGATGCATAAATGTAACCTGGATCAACATCTGCTTTGCAAATATTTGTGCGTCCACAGCTTTTTGACCCGGGCGCTAATTTGTGGAACATTTTTTGCTTCACCCATTCTTCAGGCAGACGCGCCGTCAGACATAGCACAAATCACGCTACGGCTAGAGCAAGCAGCGGAAATCTACTCATCACCTCCTCAGAATAAAGCAAAACCGCCCGAAATAGAAATTACCGAGCACAATGGTGTTTACCATATCAGTTTGCTTGCTACTATAAATGCGAATGCCAGACATGTGCGTCATGTACTTACTGATTTCATACATATCTATCGTTTAAATCCGTCAATTATTGAAAGCGATATAATAAAAAGGCACGATGACTCCTCCGTGAGTGTAAAGACCAGAGTCATCGGCTGCGCCGCCTATTTCTGCGAAGAACTCGACAGAGTTGAAAGAGTGCGCGTATTGCCTTCGGGTGACCTGCTTGCTGAAATTGTTCCGGAACTTAGCCAGTTTAAATCAGGCCGGACACTCTGGCGCATTTCGCCACTGGATGAACAATCTGAAGTTAGCTATTCTGCCAATATGGAACCGGACATTTTTATCCCGCCGATTGTGGGCGAATTTCTAATCAAAAAATCCATCAGGGAGGAGATGCAAATCATCCTGGCAAGCCTGGAAAAGATTTCCAATATAGTGGCCGAAAAGGAGTGGCAGGAGAATTACCAGCCTGAGCGTATTGAATTTGCGGCTAATGATCCCTGTATTAATTATGCAGAAAGTTCTCCTAATGGGGCTTATGAAATTGACGAATAAATTAACGCACCTTTTTATAGCACTTCTTTTTATTCTCAGCGGCTGTGCTACCGAGCGTGTGATTCGATTTAACAGCGATATATCCCCCATTTTGAAAAACAAATGCCAAAAATGCCACTTGCCACCTGATGGAGAAGGCTATGTTGAAACCGGGTTAAACATGGAATCTTATGACACCCTGATGGATGGTGATATATATGGCAATGTGATTATTCCGGGTGACAGCAAGCGCAGCGTGTTAAATAAACTGGTCGAGGGGCGGGCGGGGGAAGCAATGAGAATGCCGCATGGTGATGCAAAGAAACTGACCGCTAAGGAAATAGAGTATTTCAAATTATGGGTCGACCAGGGTGCGTTAAACAACTAACCGGGAAAAACTAAAAGCATTAGTCCGCGCATAACGCACTGAAATGCCGGGAGCATTTTGAACGTACGCTAGTACGCTCCGAAGGACGTAGCGCAGGAGGTGCGTAGCAAAAGACACCAAAAAAACAAAAATATTAATTTTTGTTTTTTGAATCCGCGGTGTTTATCTGCGTTCATCTGCGGATTAATAAAGTTTTTGTTTTGCATCTATTGCGTTTTCGCGGACTAATGAAAAAACCAGTAAGCGGCTAAAATTGCTGTTGTAATACCGGCAAAGTCGGCAAGCAAGGCGCAGCCAAGTGCGTGGCGTACATGCTTGATGCCGACGCTGCCGAAATAAACCGCGAGCACATAAAAGGTGGTTTCAGTACTGCCCTGCATAATAGCTGCAGCTGTCGCCGCGAAAGAATCCACACCATAGCTGTTCATGGTTTCCAGCATCATGGCACGAGCACCGCTGCCGCTCAACGGTTTCATAAAGGCTGTGGGCAGCGCCGGAATAAAATCTGTATTGATTCCCATTAATGTAAACAGGTAGTCGATTACCGACAGCAGACCGTCCAGTACGCCACTGCTGCGCAATAGTCCAATTGCAACCAGCATAGCGAGTAAATAAGGAATTAAGTTAACGGCTATACCAAAACCCTGTTTGGCGCCTGCGATAAACGCATCATAAACATCAATCTTTTTAACCCAGCCTGCGCCCAGAAATAACATAATTACACTGAACAAAATAAAGTTTCCCAGCAGGCTGGAGGTAGCTGCCATTTGTTGTGCGGGCAGCGAGACCAGAAAGCTGGCCAGTGTGGCCAGGATTAATGCAAGCGCGGAAAAATACAGTATGATTGTTTTGTCTAGCAGGTTGATTTTTTGTACATACGCTACTGACAGTAAGCCGGTAAGTGTTGATGCACTGGTCGCCATTAAGATGGGTATAAAAACAGCTGTAGCGTCGGCTGCGCCCTGTTGTGCGCGATACATGAATATCGTGACGGGTAACAAGGTCAATGAAGAGGTATTAAGCACCAGGAACAATATCTGTGCATTGCTTGCGCTATCCTTATCCGGATTTAAACTTTGCAGGTCCTGCATGGCTTTTAACCCCATCGGTGTGGCCGCATTATCCAGTCCCAGAATATTGGCAGCGATGTTCATGGTGATGCTGCCGTGTGACGGGTGATTTCTGGGCACCTCCGGCATGAGTTTCAAAAACAGTGGCTCAAGCATGCGTGACAGCATGTTAACCATGCCCGCCCTTTCTGCGACTTTAAAGAAACCTAACCACAGCGCTAATACGCCAATTAATCCAATGGCAATCTTTACACTCAATGCAGCCATATCAAAACTGGACTGAACCAGTATTGAAAAAATCTCAGTCTGGCCATTGATTAGCCATTGGTAACAGGCACTGGCAAATGAAACAGCAAAAAAAACAAACCACAGATGCGCCAACATAATTAGAAATTGCAGAATTGCCCCTGTGCTGACAAATGTTTAACGTGAGCGGAGTATATACACAGGGTCAGGTTATACACAATTGAAAACGTAAAAAATGAAGCACAAATCAATCAAAGTGTCAGGGATTTATTTTTTAACTTTCCTCATCGTCAAACCAGTGAACTCGCCAGCATCATAGTGCGCATGAATATAAGCAAAACACAATATTTGTGCATCAGTGTAAACTGAAAACCTGTGTATCAGCTCTCTTGTGCATGTTTTCATTGTTAAAAACCCCTGTATTACAAGCACAGCCGCTGTTTTCACAGAGCGTATCAAGATTGATGTTAATGCTTCCGGTTGTTCTGGGAGAAGTTACTGCAAGCCCACTTGCACTGGCACGTTGTTATTTATACCCTGCAGGCAATCCGGATGGTGTTATTGATATTCCAGATTTAATTTTGCTGCTGAACCTGCTTCAGTAAGAAAGCTACTCGCCTGAATACTACCAGTGTGCAATAATTGAAACGATGGTACTTGCATCCTGCGGCGCCAAAGAATGCGATGCCGGTGTTATAAGCACCGATGATCTGCCGAATAAAGCGGGCACGTTGTTCATGTTCTGGCTAAAGGCAGGTACATATTTATCACCATTTTCACGATCCTTGTCCAGTCGAATGATGGACGCATAATGTATATCTGGATGAGGCTGGCTATTCAGCCAGTAAAGCAAATTACCGGGTTTGGGATACATTAAATCATGCATCAGTCCACGCGAATGTTTAAGCGCGTCGTAATCATCACCACCAATAACATGTTTTACTATATTGAATGGTCCGTGATTGGCGGTAATATCCAGCGCCTGGTCGGCCTTGGCGGTACCGACATGCGGTGAAGCAATCGTTATCAGGCCTTTTATATTTTTAGACTGATAGCGTACTAATAACATGCGAGCCACAACACCACCGGCAGAATGGCCAACCAGAATCAGTTGTTCGTCAGGATGCTGCTGTTGAATAATGTCGATAATATTTTTTAAAATATCTGCCTGCACCATCACCGGAGCTTCAAAGGGCAGTGTGGCCGTATAGACGAGATTTTTGGCACCATTTTGTGGGGTAACAAGAAGCTGGGGGCCATATGGGCCGCCTTCAAATGTACCGGCGCGCTGCCAGCCCAGCCGTTGTAGCTCAATATTAATGCCTGACTTTTCCCATGAGAATGCATGCCCCAGAAATCCGTGAATCAGTAACATGATATCGGCTTGCGCGGGTGCGCTTATAAATATCAGTAGCAAGAAAAATAATCTGCGGACTTTCATAATTCTCAGGCGGTTAATTCACCTGTATAAGTTAACACTAACAGGATTATTTTATAATGACTTACCTCATGGCCGGAGTATTCAATGAGTAATATAGAGTCCATAAAAGAGCATCAAAATAGGCTGCGTGGCTGTAAATCATGTCCGAAAATGATCCCGCCTGTCATAATCGGTCAACCGGTGTATTCTGAAATATTACTGATTGGTCAGGCCCCGGGTGACAAAGAAGGCGAACTGGGGCGGCCATTCGCCTGGACCGCAGGCAAGACTCTGTTTAAATGGTTTGAATCGATTGGTGTTACAGAATGCGACTTCAGAAAACAGGTCTATATGGCTGCCGTGTGCCGATGTTTTCCGGGAAAAAATCCAAAAGGCGGTGATCGCGTACCGAATAAAAAAGAGGTTGATACCTGCTCACCATGGTTAAACAGGGAAATTGAACTGTTACAACCAAATTTAATACTACCCGTGGGTAAACTGGCGATTTCCCGGTTCATGCCAGTGAATAAACTGGCAGAGGTGATCGGCAGGAAATTTCAACTCAATATCAATGGTTTGGCAGTTGATATTATTCCATTACCGCATCCGTCAGGCGCCTCCACCTGGCACCGCATGTCACCAGGTAAAGAACTGCTTAAACAGGCACTGAATTTGCTGGCAAAGCATGAAAGCTGGAAGAATCTGTCAAAAATGTCCACAGATGAACACAGATAATATTAGTTTTCGCCGTAGGCAAAACTAAATTTATAAGCTTTTATCCGTGTTTATCTGCGTTCATCTGTGGACAAAATATTTTTAATGCCGCCAGTGCGTACCCTTGGTCGAGCCGCTTATGCTGCCGGACATGGTGTAAGGCTCCTGCACCAGTAATTGTGAAATCACGTCCGCAGGTAATGGTTTGCCAAACAGGAATCCCTGCGCTTCGCGGCAATCTATGCCGCACAGGTAATCCAGCTGCGCCTGTGTTTCAACGCCTTCAGCGATGACATTTAATTTTAGCCCTTTCGCCATTACCACAATCGTATTGATGATGGTGTTATCACCCTTGTTAATACGGTTTTCCTTGAGGAAAGTGCGGTCAATTTTGAGTGTTTGTATTGGCAGTTTGTGCAAATAACTCAGCGACGAGTAACCTGTGCCAAAATCATCGATGGCAATGCTTATATTGTGATTACTCAATTCTTTAAGCTTGCGAACAATGCTGTCCATGTCTTCCATGATAGTATTTTCAGTTATTTCAAGCTCCAGACAATGGCCGGGAATGTTATAATTTTTTAATATATTTATCAGGAATTTTACAAATTTATCTTCCATCAACTGGCGAGCGGAAATGTTTACCGCAAGTTTTATTTCTGGCAAGCCGGCAAGCCGCCAACGACTGAGGTCAGCACAGGCGGTTGTTATAACCCAGTGGCCAATATCAACAACCAGTCCGCTTTCCTCAGCAAATGGCACAAATTCTGCCGGTGATATACTGCCATGCTCCGGATGATCCCAGCGAACCAGCGCTTCAACACCAACAATCTCACCCGAGCGCAGATTGATCTGTGGTTGATAAACCAGGCTAAACTCATTGTTCTCCAGCGCCCTGTGAATACCCGTATCCATAGACAGCTTTTTAATATATGGTACGTTCATTTCATTTGAATAGAACTGGTAACCATTTTTGCCCTGGCCTTTTACATGATACATGGCAACATCGGCATGTTTGATGAGGCTGTCAATATTCGTTCCATCTTGCGGGTACAGCGCTATGCCAATACTGGTACTGACATACAGTTCGTGACTATCAATATAAAAAGGTTTTTTTAAGGCGTCAGTAATTTTTTCGGCAAGTTTGCTGGCATCACTGCGGCTATTATGAAGTTTTGGCAACATCAGGGTGAATTCATCACCGCCGAAACGAGCCAGTGTGTCGCCTGCACGTATGCAGTCCTGCAGCCGGTTGCTAACCTGTTGCAATAGCTCGTCGCCGATCATGTGCCCCAGTGTGTCATTGATGTTTTTGAAGCGGTCAAGATCCAGAAACATTACTGCAAGGCTTTCTTCTTCACGCTTGGCCTGGTTAATGGCAAGCTGTAAACGGTCACGCAATAGTGCACGGTTTGGTAGTTTGGTCAACAGGTCATGATAGGCCTGGAAATTAATGGTTTCTTCAGCAATTTTACGTTCAGTAACATCGCGTGCGACACCATATGTACCGGCGTAATTTTTTCTTGATATAACCTTACCAGTGTACATACCGGTCGCGCTGAGCTCAATTGGTATAGTGCGGTTCTTGAAGTGTCTGGTGTTGCCATCATCTTTGCACTTCAAACGCAATTCAATATTTTTAGCAGCACGGGCACCTATTCGGCGCTCGTTAAATACATATTTTGCCTGCTCCATATCGTCATGGTGCACCAGGAAAGAATAATGTTTACCAACAATTTCATCTTTTGTGTAACCGAGCAGGCTTTCAATACGTTCATTGATGAATGTAAAAATACCTTCCTGGTTCAGGATATAAATAATATCTGGCGAGGTGTTAACGATGTAACGATGCAGACGCTCCGAATCTGCCAGCTGCTTCTGCATATAGCTATTCTGTTTCTGCAGGCGCTTTTCCAGGAGCGCATTATTGACTGTGATGATTAGCTCATCCGTCGCGTAGGGTTTGCATAAAAAATCGTAAGCACCCTGTGTGCAGGCGTCCTTGGCGGCTTCAAACGAAGTTTCACCACTAACGACAATTACCGAGGTGCTAATATTACTGGCGCGAATATGCGCCATAACATCATGGCCACTGACATAAGGCATTTGTAAGTCAAGCAGCACCAGATCATAGTCATTCTGCTCAAGCTGGCATATCGCTTCCTGTCCACCGATAGCTGTTTTCGGGTTGTAGCCCCTGGTGGCGAGTAAATCCTGTAAACTTTTTAATGCGACGGGATCATCATCAACTATGAGTATTTTCTGCTCATTTATGCTCATTATTTCACTCTTCTGCGTAAAAGTAGCCCAACTTTTACTTTATTATTATCTTACAGCACGACTGTTTGCAGCGTGTGCAGTTATTGTTTTTTTCGGATGCTTGGGCAATAAAATATAAAAACCAGTGCCCTTATCACTGCTTCTGCAGCTGATCGACCCGTGTAATTCATTAACCAGATTCTTGACGATGGTAAGCCCGAGTCCGGCATGATTTTCACCTTTTGTGGTTTCAATCGGCGAAAATAAGCGCGGCAGGATGTCAACACTGATCCCCGGTCCATTGTCGGCGACAGATATTTCAATGTGGTCTTCGCCGTCAACATTAACGTAATCCTGAGTGTAGACCATTATCTGCCCGTTTGCATCAAGTGCTTCAACTGCATTTTTAATTAAATTAGTATAAATTTGCTTGATAGAGTTGGCATTACATTGCAGGCTTTTGATTCGTTCGTCAAGATCAAGTGAAATCTGTATATTTTTACTGGCAAATAATGATGTCTGAAAAATACGGGTAAGATCCATAATAATAGCGTTGATATCAACCGCTGATGTTTCATCCTTTGAGCTTTCGCTTTGGATAAGACGGCTCAGAATCTGGCTAACGCGCTCAATTTCCGATTTGATGGTTTGTACATCTTCCTGTACGGTTTTGTCATTTTCCAGTTTGTAGCTCAGTATGCCAAGGTAATTGTTCATAATGCTCAGCGGGTTGCGAACCTCATGTAATACCTCATGAATTCTCTGTTCCAGCTGGGTTCTTTGCTGCCTGGCACTGGCAGCAGGTATACCTGTTAAATTATGAATGCTGATAATCTGGCCAATTTCATTGGCAAATCGCGATAATAATGGAAGCTGTTTCCACAGGTTATTGTACTGTATCTGGTTTACGCCTAAAACTAGTGTACCGATGGCTACATTATTCATTATCATTGGCAAGCATAAAATTCCTTCTTGCCGCATTATACCAATTAGCTGTTGATCGACAATGGAAATCTTTTTATTCAAATTATGCTCAAAAGACTCGGTATTAAATGAATGGCAGACTTCCTGCTTTAGCAGCGCATCCGTTACCAGACTGCGGCCAGCAGTTAATGCAATCGAAATATCAGCCAGTTGCGGCGGTTGATTATCTGCCGAGACAGCATTCACCCGATCGCTGGCAGTATCGTATATAAACAGTATACTCTGGCTGACGCCGAACAGAACAGCAACATTCTGCAAAATTATATTTATCAGCGTATCTTTCCCTTCACTCCGGCCACTGCTTCTCGACAGTTGTTGATGAATCCCATCTAACAGTGCAATATTTCTTACCTGTTCCGCCAGCTGGGCCTGCTTGAGTTCGTCACCGGCATCTTGCTGTTTTATGGCTTTAACATCTGCACCATTATAAATCATGCCGATTTCCAGTTTTTTCGAAATGCCAGCAATACGCTGCTTTGCTTTCTCAAGCAATTGAGGCAACTCTGCACTGATACCAAGCAGCCGTTCCGCGTCATCATAAAACTGCTGGTATTCGCCTGTATAAATGCTGGTTAGTTTATTTGCCAGGCTAACAATTTTTACCAGCGGGTGAGCATCAATAATGCTTTCAATACTTTCGTGATGATACAACACCGCATCACAGATGAATCCGTTAGCTCCGTGTTCAGTTAACAGTAAAGCGCCAACCTCCTGGTGTGTCGTGCCAAATTCGCTCTGCTCCAGGATATTAATATTTTCATCTTCACTGAGCTGCGCAATCATGCTGATATATTTATCAGGATAGGCAGTTTCTAAAACCAGCTGGCCAATATCATGCAGCAGTCCTGCACTATAGGCTTCGTTTGGGTTTTTGTAGTTAATAAGTCTGGCTATTGATTCAGCAACAATTGCGCAATAAAGTGAATGATGCCAGTGCTGTTTTAGAAACCTGGTGCGTTCCGGTCTGGTGCTGGAAAAAAACTGCCGTACAGCTGAGGTAACAATAATGCTTTTTATTGCGTTAACGCCCAGTTGCTGAAGATCCTGTTCAAATGAATCCTCAAATGCCCCAGGTTCAATTATTGAGCGTTCATTGATAGATTGGTTGCGGGAACATGCTGATAAAATCATCGCATATAAACAGGGGTCCTGTTTCAGCAAAACTGCAAGTTCTGTGAAGGGCGGGCTTTCGCCATTACAGGCATCCAGTAGATTAAGCAAAACATGCGGTAAACTGGGCAGTTTATCGATATCCGCTTTTTGCAGAATTTGTTTTGCTTTTTTATTCATTTTTAGCTAGTTCTTATTTTGTTACATTTTTCGTGGGCCCAATGCCTGGCAACTATTGATAATAACAACACCATCAATCCATACCCAGATTTCAGGTCAGTGAGTTTATTTACTCAGGTTCATGATGTCATCATTGTCATCAACTTATTATGCAACTATCATGCTAAAATTTTTTTATGCAGGAACATCAATAAGTTATTTCACATTTCGAAATCACCGGAATATCCCCACTGTAAAAAATACATACACCAATAAGCATCAATATCTTCTCTATCCTTATTAATTTCATTGTTTAAAATGTATCCGGCAACATGATAATATTCGTTCAGTATTTTTGAACAATTGATATTCGGCGCCCGTTACTGGTGTGCAGGAGCGTTTGGTGGAAAAGAGTCAGATATTGCAGCAAGGTTTAAAGCAGTTAAATGATTTCGTCAGAACTGAAAAGAATCTGCCTTTGAATGAGAACCTGTTTATACAGGTAGTGGATGATATTGATGATCATGGCGCAATCACTATCAATAACAATGACTCAGGGCTATCTTACACTGCTTTGCTTCAACCGTGGGCGCCACAAAAAGATATCAACGCATTAATAACGCAGATAAAATCATTGTCATCAAATGTGTTATTGATTGCTGATTTCGTTAATCCGGTTATGGCTGAAAAATTTCGACGCCGTTCAATTTCATTTGTCGATTGTGCCGGCAACCTGTTTATAAAAGACAATAACAGCAATTATTACGTTAAAGGAAAAAAGCCATCATGTTTGCGTGCCAGGCGTGTGCGGGGCCGGGCGTTCAATACCGCCGGCTTAAAGTTGATTTACGCAATTTTTAATCATCCAAAACTGCTTCATGCCACGTATCGCGATATCTCTAAAATAGTGAAGATTGCATTAGGCAGCATCGGTCCCGTGATCGACGATTTGCATGCGTCTGGTTATATTTTGGACGATGGGCAACGACGCCTGGTTAACAAAAAACGCCTGTTTGAACGCTGGGTCGACGGTTACCTGGAAAAATTACGTCCACAGCAAATTCTGGCCTGTTACACATCGGATAATGAGAACTGGTGGAAAAATGCCAGGCCTGCCGAATTTGATGGCATGTGGGGTGGCGAGGTGACGGTAGCAAAATCAACCCCCTTCATGATGCCTGAAACAGTTACTCTGTATTTTTCATCCGATGAAAAACACCGGAATTTTGCTGACCATTATGACCTGAAAATGGATGACAACGGCGAAATCTGTGTGTATAAAACATTCTGGCCCCAGCAGACACAAACCAACGCCGAGATCAGTCCGATGATCATGTATGCTGACATTGTCGACTCCATCAATCCGGGAAACTGGGACGTGGCCAAAACCTTTTATGGCGAGGCGGTAGCCCACTTACTGTACGATTAAGATTCACCGCAGAAACGCAGAGTTTTATCTGTAGATTCATATTCATTCCGACATTGACGCCAATGTTTGCTGATTTGTCCGAATAAATTCGAACCTACAGTTTAACAAACCATTTCGAACAACAAATTTCTCTGCGGTCAATACTTATAAGTTTTTAGTCTTTTATTTCCGTGACTTTTGTTATCACAACCGGGGTACGTGGCACATCTGATGCAAAAGGCCCGCCCGGACCCGTTGGTACCCGCGAAATAGCTCCAACTATATTTTCACCTTCAATTACCTTGCCAAAAACCGTATAACCCCAGCCACGCATGGACTTTGCTGTGTGGTCCAGAAATACATTGTCTGCGGTATTGATAAAAAACTGGTTGGTTGCTGAATGCGGCTCGTTGGTGCGTGCCATGGCAATGGTGTTTTTCAGGTTTTTTAAACCGTTGTCGGCTTCGTTTGTAATGGGTGCTTTGGTTTCAACCTTCTTATAATCTACTGTAAAACCACCCCCCTGGTTCATAAAACCTTTAATAACACGGTGGAAAATCGTACCGTCATATGCGCCAGAATTCACATAATCCAGAAAATTAGCAACCGTATTTGGCGCTTTGTCAGGATACAGTTCAATAATAATGGTCCCCTTGCTGGTTTCCATTTTCACTTTTGGATTCGCTGCGTTCGCCAGTTGAAGCGTCAGCAGCATAGCTAAAGCAGCAATTGCAAGTAATAGTTTTTTGAGTTTCATGGCTGATTTTTTACTGGTTGTTGTCAAAGTTACTGGAATTTAACGTAATCAACTGTTTTTGTCAGCTTTTTGGTCGCGGGAATACTAAAAGAACAAACAAAACGCATTCCGCGAAGCACGCAAATAACACAAAAAAAGATCAATATCGGGCTAGGTCATTGCGAGGATCGAACAATCTGGTGATACGGTATAAATGGTTAAGAGATTGCTTCGTTCCTCGCAATGACAAAAAATACAAAAAGCTTATATTTGTGTTTTTTTTACGTGCTTCGCGGACTCATGCTTCAGCTTCCATAAGATACAAAGGTAGACTTCATCACGACCGATGCGGTTCGTGCCTCACCCTGTGAAATTGATATTAATAAGTGGTAGGCAGGTAACTAAAGGCTAACCCGATATCCTGGCTTTGCGGGACAGCTGTGTTTTGTTGATACCAATGGAATGCAGGAACAGTGTCACCAGCTCATGACTAAGCTCATAAAGACTGAGATCAACCAGCCGGTCCTGTGGCTGCAGGCATTTCTGTATCAGCACTTCACGTATCATGCCCTGGAACATAAGGCCGGCGCTTAATATAATTTTTTCACGATTTGGAATGTCGTAAGGCAGGTATTCATTCAGGCCAAACTCGATATAATCGGTGAAACTTTTCCAGCGATTCTGAAAGAAGGCCTGTGTTGCCGGGTTGCCTTCCAGCAGACTGTGCAGTTCTATTTTTAGAATATCGGGATTTTCCGCGATACCGGAGATATAAACCTGTGTCATGCCGGCAAGCGCATCTTCAAACCGCGTGCCGTGATTAACAATGGTGTCAACGTAGCTTTGGCGCTGGCAGGAGAACTTTTCCAGTACCGCATTATAAAGTGTTTGTTTAGAGTCGAAATGCCGGTACAGGATTGCGGGGCTTACATCGACTGCACGCGCAATTTCATCAACTGAAACACCGTGAAAGCCTTTACTTGCAAAAAGGCCCTGAGCAGCGGAGAGGATTGATTCTCTACGTTCAGGGCCTGAAAGTCGATGTTGCAACTTTTTGTTCAGCGATGCCCCCTAGGCGGCTTTCTGAATCAGAAAAACGAACTTGCCGTTTTCTTCACCACTTGATTTCAGCTCATTACCAGTCTGTTTGCAGAATGCTTCGAAGTCTTTTACAGAGCCCGGATCGGTCGCAATAATTCTAAGTGTTTGTCCTGCTTCCATAGCTGAAATTGCTTTTTTAGCACGCAGGATTGGTAATGGACAGTTTAAACCGCTAGCATCTAATTCTGAGTCAAAGTCGCTCATGATTCACCTCGTTTCTGGTAATAGTTATTTAAATGTTTAATTATCAGTTAATAAGTAAACGTTTACTAACTTACGATAAGCTTATATTATTGTCAAGTATCAATATCAGGAAAATACCACTTACTTGACACAGGTCAGTCTTCTCTTGACCAGAAATACGCCATCACGGAACCACTTATATTGTGCCAGATACTAAACATGGCGCCAGGCAGGGCTGCCGCTGCAGAAAAGTGCTTGATTGCAAGCGCAACAGCCAAACCCGAGTTTTGCATGCCAACCTCGATTGCCAGCGTTCGGCATTCCCTGGCACGGTAACCCAGCAGCCAGGCCGCACCATAACCCGCCAGCATACCGATCGCATTATGTAACATCACCGCCAGCAATACGGCGACACCAAACCGGGAGAACTGAGCAACATTTAGCGCTGTTATAACAGCGATAATGACCACGATAGCAGAGACCGCGATAAACGGCAGATAAGCCTCAAATTTTGTAATGATGTGAGAAAATAAATGCCGAAGAACCAGACCTGATACGACAGGAAAAATCACGATATATAAAATACTGACCAGCATTTTAGCGGCGGGCACCTCAATAGACGCGCCAGCTATAAACAGGGTGATAGCCGGCGTCAGCACCACCGCCAGAACGGTCGAAAGACTTGTCAAACTGATGGATAAGGCAACATTGCCTCTGGCGAGATAGGTGATGACATTAGAAGCGGTTCCGCCAGGGCAGGCGCCAACTAGAATCAGGCCAACCAGCAAAGCAGGATTAAGCTGCAGCAGCCTGGCTACTGCCAACGCAGCAAGCGGCATCACGGTGTACTGTAAAAGCAGGCCGCTGATTACGAGTTTGGGCATGTATAAAACACGCTTAAAATCATCCAGACTTAAGGTTAATCCCATACTGAACATGATAATTGCGAGCAGGGGGACGATAGCGGCTTTCATCTCGGCAAATGGTGCAGGGATGAAATAAGCAACAGCAGACAGGGCACAGGCCCATAGAGGGAACAGCCGTATAATGCGCTCCATGTTTAGCTCTTCATCACAAGCGACTGGATATGAATGTGAATTTCGTCATTTTTAATGGATAATGGCAGCGCCTGTAGTGAATCACCCGCGCATGGCCCGAAA
>JAJDNP010000055.1 GCA_022340645.1 Gammaproteobacteria bacterium
GACTACCTGTCAGACATCGTTTTCGGTGAGCACAATGATCTCTATCCCGAAATTCCGGCAAGTTATGCAGAGGCGCTGGGCGATGACGGCCTGACGATATTTAACAACGGCCTGCAGGCCAGGTGGGACACACTACCACCGCTGAGACAGGGTGCAAGCTTCGACGAGAAATGGCCATACCTGCAGTTACAACGTATGATGGAGGATATTGCAAAGCTGTCTGATGACAGTCAGGCGATTATCAGGCTCAGGGAGAAAACCGCAACCAGCCTGCACGATTACCAGGAACTTGCCGGGCGCTGCCTGGAAATGGGGGACTATGTCGCTGTCGAGTCATGGCTGGAAAAATGTCGTCATGCCAGTGAACAGGATTACCGGCAAAACACCGCGCGTATTCAGGTCAGCCTGTGCGTCGCCAGAGAATTATGGACCGAAGCGCTTGAGCAGCAATGGAGCCTGTATAAGAAAAGTCACGATTTCAGGGACTACCTTACCCTTCTTGAATTATCCGCTAAAGCGAGAGACAATAAAAACTGGCGTGAAAAAGTGATCCATTTTCTGCAAAAGGACGCAAAACCTGTAACCCGTTGGGCAGGCCCAGTTACGGACACGCTTCTGGAAATTTATCTTTACCATGAAGCTTACGAAGACGGATATAAACTGGTAGCAAAAGAAAACGCCAGGCACGCTCTCCTGCTCGAGCTGGCATGGAATATCAGTAATCAGCCGGACAGGGCCTTCCCTCTCTTTCAACGGGTGATTGAAAGCCTGCTCAGCCGAACAAATAACAATGCCTATGGTGAAGCAATACAGCTAATGCAGGATATGGCGAACAAATTGCAAAGCAGACAACAGCAACAGTGTCACACCGAATTGCTTGCACTGTTACGAGAGAAATATCGCGCCAAACGAAATTTCATTAAATGGCTGAATGAAGCGTTTGAATAAACTCGTCCGAAAAAACTAATTACATATTTGTATGTCGATACTCTGCTTACATGCTAATATTTAACAAAATTCAATAGTCATGGAGGTTACATGACACCGGTGTTCAAACAAATTATTGAAAGCATCAAGGAACTTTCCGCAGATGAAAAAGCTTTGGTAGCACATTGCCTTATTACTTCACTGGAGACAAAACAGGATGATGGAACTGATGATGCGTGGGCAGAACTGGTGGAAAAGCGCTATTTAGAACTTGAATCGGGTTCAGTCAGCGGCAAATCATGGCAACAGATAAAAAATGAGGTAACCGGGCAGGATGCCTGAAATATAATTTCATCCAGATGTTGCAATTGAAGTTAAAGCATCATATGACTGGTACCAAAACAGGCTGAAGGACTTGGTGACGACCTGTTATCTGAATTAGAAGCAGCCTGTGAAACAATAGCCGAACTTCCAAATACGTGGCCAAAGTTTAAACATAATTATCGACGATTCTTCCTCAGCAAATTTCCTTTCTCAATAATTTATCGTGTAAGCGGCGATGAAATCTTTGTTGTTGCTGTAATGCACAACAGCAGAAAACCCGGATACTGGAAAGTACGCAAATAAAATGCCTTGCAGTAGGCCGGCATAAACGATAGCGTTGCCGGCATCACTAGCTATCTCAGGTAGGACCGGCGCCTCGCCGGGAAAAACACGGTCAGGGTTTCCTTAATGCAAACAGCACTTTTTATATTTTTTACCGCTGCCGCAGGGACAGGGATCATTCCGGCCAATGCGCGGCGAATCCCGCCGTACAGTAGAATTGCCAGGTCTTAAATGTTCCCTTCGTTTCAGCCAGAAAGCATGAATTGCGCGTGCATTCGGCGTGATTGCATTTCGGACGTTTGCTACCTCAGTCTCTGTCGCTAATTCATGCGCCCACCAGTTTGATGATTCGGTAAAGCCCTTTATTGGATTTAATAATTTTTCCATTTCCTGTCCGGCTGAATTCCATAACTCCTGGGCAAGCGCAACACCGCGCATATAGCCTTCGCACCACTCATCGACAATCGGGTATTCTTTTCCATCAATTTCACGATATTCAAATATGGGTTCAAACTCTTCCGGCGATTCCATTAATGTCGCAGCCGCAGAATTCATCATACTCATCATCAGTGTCATAACTTTCCGGAGTTCCGCCTCACTCTCCCATACCGGTTCAAAATCGCCCCATACCTCGGGCAGCCATTGAGATGGCGGAATAAGGCCCGGGCCACTGACAACAGCGGTCAACAGACCATCGAGTTCCGAAACGCACAGAATGCCTTCATCATCACCTTCTTTTACTGCATCTTCATCAATGCGATAGAGCAGGAAATTATCCAGAAAATCGAGGTCTTCGTCGCTTATGTATTCCTGGTGTTTGGTCATAATTATTCTTCAGTTTCTGTTAATTGAACATTACAATACAGGTTCAACCATCAGTGCTTTTGTGTGCCATCATTCAATTTTCGATACTGACTCAATCCATGGCTCAAGGCGTTTTCCAATGTTTAGCCGCAGCCCGTATCGTGGCGGCGTATGTTGGCCATATTCCGAATATGTTTCCCCGTTAGCATATGATACAAGCTGCTCAGACATTGGTAATGGCACATGCACATAGCTGAGATATAGTTGGCGTATACGTCCGCTGACAACACCCTGATTCCATTTAAGCCCGATTTCACCACGCGCCAGCAGGTAGTTATCTTTATCTGCATATTTTTGTATCAGCGTCTCCTTATCCACACCGGCATCAATGACATACAGACGAGTCCTGGATGTTTGCAATTGTGCCAGCCGTTCTTCAGCATCGTTAAGTTTTTTTCGTCTATCGTCACCAGCCGGCAAATCAGCAATATCCTGAGCCAAAAGACCGACCCGTTCCTTCGCCACTGCAACCGAATTACGATAAGACTCCCCCTGGTATTCCAGCACCAGCACGACTTCACGGCTTAGATTACCGGTTCGGTATTGATATTTATCTGGATCGCTTTTGAATCTTTCCATATCAAAACCAAGTCCGGTCAATTTGACATCATCTAACCAGGCAGGCGTATTATATGTTGTATAAACATACTCGGTGTTTTCGTCTGAAACAGGTATTTGCCATCTCAATAACAGGGTTGTGCCACTATTTTCTTCTTCGTAACCGATTGATTGCATCAGTGGCAGTTCACGCTCTGTCAGTTCGATACTAAATAAAGGTTCGCCAGACCGGTTGTAAGCAACGCCCGTCAGCACCACGACATTAGCCAGCAGCAGCAATACCACGGCAGCGATTAACAGCTTACGCATGATCACCCCCCGTTAACTGACTGTGAAAACGAATACGCTTATATACAAACAACAGTAATAAAGAGGTTAATGCAATCAGCAGGAAGAACAGATATTTGGGCATGATCTCCCACCACCAGTCAAACATCTTGGTATACAGGAACAGCACAAAAAACACATTACCGGTGTTGATAACATCGGGCCAGTGCATGCGGATTCCAAGCGATACCAAACCGGCGCTGATGAGAAAACCGAGCAGCTGATAAGCGCCTTCAATGACCGTGGTATCCCAGTACAGATAACTGCCCTCACCCCAGTTGCATAAAACCAGAATGGGTAGCAGCAGCAATAAACAGCCGAACACACGGTATATCGGGGCAAAGCCGCTGTAGCGCTGTTGTTTGAACCACAGCGGCATGCAAAATATAAGCAACGCAGGCAGAATAAAGTTTTCCGGCCTTTCGCCAAAGGACAGCCAGTACATACCAGACCAGCTGCCGGTGCGTGCGGCGATAAACCCGCTGAGCGAGAGAATGCCCATGGCGAGCAGTAGCCGCACATCAAAGGCATAAGCCAGTAAAAAACCATAAGCCGCCCACAACAGCAGGGCTTTGTCCGAGGGCGTGATATTGAAAATCTGCCCAAGCATAACCAGGTTAAGCACAAAACAGGCGAAGCTCACCATGCTAAGCAGTTTGGCGAAATAACCGGTGACCTCGCGCTGTGCAACACGCCAGGTCGCAAACAGCGTAAGCAAAGGCGCACTGATCAATATCGAAACCTGGACCGGCGTGCTGAAATAGCCCCAGAACTGATAAAAAAGAAAAAACACACTGGCGGCCAGCGCCAGCGCACCGATGAAAGAAGCGATTTTCATCCCGCTCGATAACTGCTTCTGCCGGCTAGATGTATCGATATCGAACTTTTCGGTCAACGACTTCAGCAGGCTGGCGTGATACCGGGCTATAGCCTCGCGCTGCCCGTCCTCGAGTTGCAGTACCCGGTCCGCCTCAAGCTGTTTTACTTCATCGTAAAAAGCCTGCACCTGGTCAGCCCGTTGCTGGGCTTTTTGTTTGTTGTCCATATTATTTGTCCATACTCAGATCAAAATATATTAACATTCAAATACCTGATAGACATAGCCAGCTTAGCAGGCGCCAGCGGTCAGACCAGTAATACACGCCGACCATGCTGCATCACCGCAGCCACAATATCAGCGGCATCAAGTGCTAACACCGGTAAATCATGATTGAATTTCGTGGGTCCCATAAAAATAAAAACCGGGTCAGAGAGCAGTTGTTTCTAATATTAGAGAATTTTGCTCCCTGACCCGGTTTTTGAACCTCAGTTGCTAATACGTCCAGGGCTCAAGTTTTACTAAAAACAGCACCTGTTTTTATAATCGTAAATAATTCTCATTTGTCACCAATCCCTTTAATTTTTCTTACTGGCAAATTTCACCAACGGGCCAATCGTAAGCCCCTGCACAATAATCGAAAACGCCACCACGATATAAGTCACCGTGAGCAAAACATTGCGCACCTCACCGGGTGCCAGCGACAGGGCTAATGCCACAGAAATACCGCCACGCAAACCACCCCAGGTCATTATCGACACAGCCAGCGGGCTAAACTCGCGGTAGCGACGCATAATACTGACAGGTACCCAGACAGCGACCAGCCTGGCAAGAAGAATTAACGGTATCATCAACAAACCGGCCCATAGATAAGCCTGCAGATAGCTGAGCACCAGTACCTCCATGCCAATCAACACAAACAAAACCGCGTTTAAAACTTCATCCACCAGTAACCAGAAGTTATCCAGATGTAGACGGGTTTTATCAGACATCGCAAACGACCGCCCGTGATTACCGATCAGCAAGCCAGCGACAACAATCGCAATCGGTGCTGAAATGTGCAACCACTCAGCCAGGGCGTAACCGCCCATGGTTAGCGCCAGCGTGATGAGTACTTCCACCGTATAGTCTTCTACCTGCTTCAACATCCAGTAAGCCAGGCCACCTATGCCAAGCCCGAAAATCACACCGCCGACAACTTCCCGGGCAAATAAACCGGCAATCGATAATACCGTAACATCGCCCTCACCCGCAGCAACTCGCAACAGCACCAGGAACACAACAACAGCAACACCATCGTTAAATAACGATTCACCGGTAATCTTGGTCTCCAGGGTTTTAGCTGCGCCCGCCTGTTTAAGAATACCCAGCACCGCGACAGGATCAGTCGGCGAGATCAGGGCGCCAAATAAAAGACAATAGATCAACGGCACCTCGAAGCCGAACAGGGCAAACACCCAGTAAGCCATATAACCAATCATAAAAGTAGCGCTCAACACACCTGCCGTCGCCAGGATAGTGATCACCCAGCGTTGCCTGGCAAGGTCTTCCAGGTTGACATGCAGCGCACCGGCAAACAGCAATAAACTCAACATGCCATGCAACAGGGTCTCGTCAAAATCGACCGACGCAAGTAAAGCAGCCACTTCTCCCTTCAGGCCTAACGAATACGGCCCGAGTAATAACAGGGCCATCGATGCGAGCATCGCAATCAGCATCAAACCGATCGCCGTGGGTAATTTAAGCACACGGTAATTGATAAAACTGAAAACAGCAGACAGAGAAATTAAAATGGAGAGTATGTGGAATAGTTTCATAAATAAAATCAGTTATCTCGGCAAGCCGGGGCTGAACACTGTGTTAAATTTCGTGTTACTTCGTTAACAGTTCATCCAGCGTCAGGGCATAGCTGTGTGAAAAAGTTGCAAGAAAATACTGCACTTCCGGATGCTCGATCGCATCCAGTTTGGCCTTGATTGTTTCCGCCGCTTTGGCAAATTCATGATTACCTGCGGCCATTTCCATGCGGCATTTAATGTACGCAGATATCGTATCCGCCGACTTGATGATCACCCGGTGGTCTTCAGGAATTTCACTGTCGATGATCACCGGCGCATAATCATCCTGCAGGTCTTCCGGCAGCAGGCACAAAAGTTCGCGCTCGGCCTGTCTTTCTATCGATTTGTAAGCCCGGGTAATCTCACTCGAATGATATTTTATCGGTGAAGGCATATCACCCGTAATAACCTCACTGCAATCGTGATACATAGCGGCCACAACGATAGCATTAACATCCAGCTGACCACCAAAGTAACGGTTTTTTATCAGCCCCAGTGCATGTGAAATAGTCGCGACTTCCCAGCTATGCTCCATAACATTCTCCTGCACGGTATTACGCTTTAAACCCCAGCGTTGCAGCCAGCGAATTTTACTGATGTAAGCATAGAAATGACTTTGCATACCTGGCTCCTGATGCGGTAACTTTATTCTGTTGATTTGCGACAGGCTTATTAATGTTGTTTTGGTAATATATTCAGCATTTTAAATATATTCAGGGTCAGAGAAAAAATATTCGAAAGCCCCCCTGATTCCACTTTAGTTTTCACTCTGACCCAAAATATCGTGTTATTTAAGTTAATTTTTACTCTGACCCCAAATATTTCAGCACTAGTCAGGTGGGTCTATGTGGAGATCACTGGCCACTCGCCTCACATAGCAATATACTAGCATGCTCTTTAATCCTGCAGGCTGCCAGTGAATGGGTGCTGAAAACGACCAGCGTAATAGTTACGAAGAACAAAATCGGGCAAACTCAACATCTGACGAGCCCACCGCTCAGCAACACTTTATAGCAGGCAGGTTCGGTGAATCCGCCGCAATCTATGCGCAGCTATGCAGCAACTTACCCGAGCGTCTCGACATACGGGCACGGCTAGGCTACCTGGCGTTGCTGGCGAATGACCTGGACGCTGCAGTCAAACACCTGTCGCAGGCTATTAACCTTGGAGAACGCTCACAGCGAACACTGACGCAGCTGGCTGAAGCCTACTACCGCCAGGGCCGCCTCGGTTCAGCCGCCTATTGTTATCAGCGTCTTGGTCGAGAAGGACTGGCCGGAACACTGGCCGTGATGCAGGATATCGAGGTTTACCAGCTTAGCCATTCAGACGTATCGCTCGAAATCCCCTGGCTGGCAGCAGCGCCGCTGCCGGTTATCGAAGTAGAGATCAACGGCCGCAAGGCGAACATGGTGCTCGACACCGGCGCCGGCGATACAGTCATCGATACACGGCTGGCACTCGATGC
>JAJDNP010000063.1 GCA_022340645.1 Gammaproteobacteria bacterium
TATTCACTATTCACTATTCACTATTCACTATTCACTATTCACTATTCACTATTCACTATTCACTATTCACTATTCACTATTCACTATTCACTATTCACTATTCACTATTCACTATTCATTGTACATTGTTTCAATGACGCCTCCGCCAAGGCAGATTTCATCCTGGTAGAAAACGACTGACTGGCCCGGGGTTATGGCACGTTGTGCTTTATCAAAAGTAACTTTATATCTGTGCTGGTCAATTTTAGCCAAACTGCATTTTTGATCGTTCTGCCGATATCGAATTTTTGCAGTAAGGCCATAGGTCATGGCTTCAATATCAGGCTCAACGCCTGCAATCCAGTGGATATGGCTGCTTTCCAGGCTGTTATGAAACATTGCAGGATGATTGTGTCCCTGTGCTACCTTTAATATATTGTTGTCCAGGTCCTTTTCAACCACGTACCAGGGCTGCTCATCGCTTTCTTTTAAACCACCGATGCCCAGACCTTTTCTTTGTCCAAGTGTGTAGTACATCAGGCCATTATGTTTGCCGATACATTTTCCATCAACACTATGTATTTCACCGGGTTTTGCCGGCAGGTACCTTTCCAGGAAAGTACTGAAACGCCGTTCGCCGATAAAACAGATGCCGGTGCTGTCTTTTTTATTAAACGTCATTAAATCACTTTTGTGTGCAAATTCACGAATCCGGGGCTTGGTGAAATCACCCACCGGAAACAGTGCGTGTGACAGCTGATACTGGTCCAGGGCGTGCAAAAAGTAACTTTGATCCTTGTTAACGTCGACGCCGCGTAACAACTGCATTCTATTACTGTTTTGTCTGCTGCGTACATAATGGCCAGTGGCAATCCTGTCTGCACCAAGTGATAAAGCGTGTTCCAGGAAAGCACGAAATTTTATTTCCCTGTTGCACAGGATATCGGGGTTGGGAGTGCGGCCGGCGCTATATTCATCGAGAAAATGCCTGAATACCCGGTCCCAGTATTCGCTGGAAAAATTGATGGTGTGTAATTTGATATCAAGGACATCACATACCGATCTGGCGTCCTTCAGGTCAGCGGCGGCTGCACAGTAGTCCTCGTCATCGTCTTCTTCCCAGTTTTTCATGAACAGTCCTTCTACCTGGTAGCCCCGTTCGAGCAGCAACAAGGCGGCCACAGATGAATCCACGCCACCAGACATGCCAACGATGATTTTCTGCCCGTTCATGAGATCAGGTTGATAATAAAGCTTGTGGATAAATCATCAGATTTCCATGTCGGCATTATCAATATTTTTTTCTGAGGTGAGGTTTTAATGCGCGTCTTTTTAATACCATATAACGCCAGATAGCCTGAATAGATAGATAACCAAGCAGACTACTGGCTGACGCCATGGTGAAGCAGCCGACTAAAAACGGCTTCCAGATGGCTGATAATTCATTCAGTAACCAGTCAAAAGTAAGTTCAAAGCTGAAATCGGTCACTGGCGCACCGACAATCCAGGTGCCGACAAGATAGGCAAAGTAGAACATCGGTGGCACCGTCACCGGGTTGGTAATCCAGACCAGGGCAACTGACAGCGGCAGGTTTGTGCCAAATATGATTGCACCACCTGCCCCCAGTACCATCTGGAAGGGCACCGGCACCCAGGCACAAAACAGACCAACTGCAAAAGCGCCTGCAACAGAGCGGCGGCTTAAATGCCATAAATTGGGTTCATGTAACCATTTGCCAAATATCTGCAAGGTTTTGTTTTCTTTTATTGTGCGGTGGTGGGGAAGAAAACGTTGAAAAAATTTGCGTGGCATGCTCAATGTGAAACTTGGCCTTCTGAGTTGTTTTGCGGTCTGGACAAAAAATTAGCGTGTTATTATAACCTTTTTATTTTGGATTTTTACGGCCCCGTTTAGATATAATGGTTTCATTACACGGCACATGGATGGTGAATAATGAGGTATCGAGCAGGGATGTTTGGGTATGCACTGGCTTTTCTGTCTGGTGTTGTTTTTGTGCAGCAGCTTGCTGTTCTTCCCGAGCTTTCTTCGTTAATTACCTTATTGTTATCCAGCAGTCTGCTCTGGCTTGTTTCCAGGCTTGCAAACAGCAATAAAAACCTCGCGCAAAAAAGAGAATATACATTAATTAAATACTATATCCTATTGTTTATAATAGGATATATGTATGCTGTTTTATATGCAAATCAGCGCTTAAGTTTTCGGCTTGATGAAAATTATATTGGCAGCAACCTGCTCGTCAGCGGTGATGTGTCGGGCGTTCCGGTAACAGACGGGCATATCCAGCGTTTCGATTTTAATATTAAAAGTTACCGGATATTAACTACCAATAATAATGGCATTAATCACGGTCAAACAATGCGCCAGTTTCCGCAGAAACTTAGATTGAGCTGGTATTACGCTGAGCAGGTTGTTTATGCGGGAGAGACCTGGCAATTTGAAGTACGCCTGAAACCGCCGCACGGTTTTATGAATCCGGGTGGTTTTGACTATGAGGCCTGGTTATTTCAGCATGGTATCCATGCCACGGGTTATGTACGGCAATCAGCACTCAATCGGCCGCTGAGTGACAACCTGTCTTCAATTACATTTATCGGGAAAGTTAACAGCATCAGGCAAGCTATCAGTCAGCAGATAGATATTATCGCTAACAGGCACCTGCGCAACACCGATAAGGCAACAGATGAAACAGGCTCTTTTGCCCTGGTAAAGGCACTGGCCATTGGCCACAAGTCGTCCATTTCGAACAGGCATTGGCAGGTCCTCATAAACACGGGGACCAGTCACCTGATGGCAATTTCCGGGCTGCATATTGGCCTGGCCTCACTATTCGCCTTTGTATTCATTCGCCGGGCAGTTCCTGCTTTTATTATGAAATGGGTTCCAGCACAGCATATCGCTGTTACCGGCGGCATGATAGCGGCATTGATCTATGCCCTGATAGCAGGCCTGTCTGTATCAACACAGCGCGCCATCATTATGCTGTCTGTTTTATCTATGATGATGTTGGTACGCCGCAATCACCGGCCGGTTGATGCCCTGGGTTTTGCATTGTTGATCGTTTTACTGTTCGATCCGCTTGCAGTCCTGTCGGCGGGATTCTGGTTTTCTTTTTCCGCGGTTGCGGTAATTTTTATTAGCCTGAATTCGGATCGCCCGGTCGCAGGCAAGTTTGATTCAAGTGTGCTGAAGCCAGCCAGCGATGCAAATGCACAGCAGCAAAATTCGTCGACTGCTTCAATATGCAGCAGGGCAATTATTACCGTAAAACAATGGGTACGGTTACAGCTGCTTATCAGCGTTTTTTTGCTGCCGCTGTCATTGTTTATGTTTCAGCAGGTTTCGCTGGTATCCCCGATCGCGAACTTTCTGCTTATTCCTTATGTGAGTTTTCTTGTTGTTCCGCTGGTGCTGCTCGCCCTGGCCTGTAATTTTCTATTTCCGGGTATTGCAGAAATGCTCTTCGTGCTGGCTGCATCACTGCTGGATTTTGTATGGCCGGTGTTATCCTTGCTTTCTGCTTTGCCCCATGCCCTGTGGATAAACGGGAATGTTGATGTTGTCAGCTTATCAGGCGCGACCCTGGGCATGTTGCTGATATTTTTTTCGAAAAGAATAATTTCTATGGCTGCAGCAAGGATTGCTGCAACAGGGACATTTAACAGGCAGCAGTTAATCGCGGTTTATTCGTCGCTGTTAATTATAGCGGGTTTGATGGTAGCCCCGATTTTTATCACTACGTCGCCCCATCTGGAACGAGGTGAATACCAGCTTACGATGCTCGATGTCGGGCAGGGTTCAGCGGCAGTGCTTGTAACGCAAAACCACCTGATGGTATTCGATGCAGGCGCAAAATTTAGTGACAGACTGGATGCCGGCAGCAATGTGGTTATTCCCTGCATTCGTTCCGCAGGCCATGACGCCGTGGATTATCTGGTCATCAGTCATGGGGATGCCGACCATATTGGGGGAGCGCAGGCAATTCTGGATGAATATCCAGCGACAACAGTAATTGGGCAGGATATCGAAAATCTCGCCGCGAAAAATAAATCTGGCTGTTTTGCAGGCATTCAATGGCAGTGGGATGGTGTGGATTTTGAGTTTTTATCACCGTTCAGGGATGATATAAGTTTATTTTCGTCCGGCAGGCACAACAATCATTCCTGTGTTCTGCGCGTGAGCTCAACAGCCGGCGCGGTATTGTTAGCTGGCGATATCGAAGAAAGCGTAGAAAGTCGTTTGCTGCAAAAGTATGGTGAGAAGCTGGCATCCGATATTTTACTGGTGCCGCATCATGGCAGCAAAACCTCATCGAGCGCGGCTTTCCTGGCTGCGGTTGATCCAGAAATTGCATTGTTTTCAGTAGGCTATAATAATCGCTACGGGTTTCCTGATAGCCAGGTAATGCAGCGATACAGGTCATTGAGCAGCCGTCTGCTGCGAACTGATAAATCGGGGGCGATTATTATCACTGTTGCTAAAGATGATGGTATTGTTGTGGAAAAATACCGGGAAAAAGCACGAAAGTACTGGCACCATTAAAGTGGGGCGAAATCTTATCAGAGCTAAAAAATAGTCCGCAAATAACGCACTAAAATGCCGGGAGAATTTTGAACGTACACCAGTACGCTAAGAAGCACGTAGCGCAGGAGGCGCGTAGTAAAAGACGCAATAAAAACAAATCAATTTGTTCGTTTTTGTCATTAATTCGCGTGTTTTGCGGACAGAGCCTTTCGCTTTTTTTTCAATGTTACGACAACTAATGAAATCGGCACTATTGGCTTGATGATAAATAAAGTAATATTAACAGTTTTGAAAATATCAATAACAAAGGCTTGCAACGGCCTGGCTTTTTAAGGTAAGGGTGACATGTGTTTGAGTTAGTAAAATCCGGTGGCTGGTTAATGATCCCCATCATTTTGTGTTCTGTGCTTTCAATCTCTATCATTGCTGAACGTTTCTGGAGTCTGCGCCGCGAAAAGGTGCTGCCTCAGCACCTGGTAGCAAACGTGTGGAATGCAATCAAGCAGGGTAATATGACGCGCAAGGAAATCGAAGCCCTGGGCAAACAGTCGGCGCTTGGCACCATTTTAAGTGTTGGTTTGTTAAATCGTAACGAAAGCCGCGAACGCATCAAGGAATGTATCGAAGAAAGAGGCCGTGAAGTGGTGCATGATATGGAACGATTTCTGAATACCCTGGGTACAATTGCCTCGATATCACCGCTGCTGGGGCTGCTGGGTACCGTCGTTGGCATGATTAACGTGTTTGCCGCGATAACCAGGCATGGTGTCGGCGACCCATCGGTACTGGCAGGTGGTATTTCCCAGGCGATGATTACCACTGCCGCCGGTTTAACGGTAGCCATCATCAGTTTGATCTTTTATCGCTATTTTCGCCGCAAGGTGGACAGCATCGTCGTCGTGATGGAGCGTGAAGCGATCAAAATGGTTGATGTTTTACATAAGAACCGCACGCATATTCTGAGTTCTGCCGCCAAATCAGGCTTTGATGGTAAAAGCGCAGCAGATAGTGCCACAGATAGTGAAGGCCAATGAACTTACGACCCGAACGTAGCGATGAACGCGTAGAGATTAACCTGACACCATTGATTGACGTGGTGTTTCTGCTGTTAATCTTTTTTATGGTTTCAACCACTTTCGATCGACATGCCAGGTTGAAAGTTTCCTTGCCTGAAGCGTCAGCAAAGACAAGCTTGCAGCAGAAAGAATCACTGGTTTTAACAATAGATGCCAAGGGCAATTATTTTATCAACGACCGGCAGGTGATTAATCAGTCGCTGGATACCTTAAAGCAGGCAATAACAAAATCGATAGGTGAAGACAAGGTCATGAAGGACGTTTCGCTGGTACTCCGAGCAGATGCTAATACACCGCATCAGGCTGTTGTCAGGGCAATGGATGCCGCTTCACAGTTAGGTTTATCCAGGTTATCGATAGCAACTGTTGAAGCGAAATAGGCTGCAATCCGCTCATTTTATGTCAGATAGTAAAACCTCAAACAGCAATGCCGCAGATGAATTAAGCAGTTATTACCTGTATCGTCGTTTGCTGTCATATGCCCTGGTCTACTGGAAAATATTTATTGCTGCGATTATCGGTATGGTCATAGTCGCCGGTGCGTCAACGGCTTTTCCCGCCCTGATGCAGCCGATGATGGATTCCGGTTTCGTGGAACGGGACCCTGAAACCATCAAATGGGTGCCGCTAGCGCTAATTGCTATTTTCTTTGTGCGCGTCATTGGCGCCTTTGCTGCTGACTATGGCATGAGCGTGATCGGACGTAACGTGATTCGTGAACTGCGGAATCAGATGTTTAGCCGCCTGGTTTGCTTGCCAAAATCATTTTATGACAGGGCCACCACGGGTGAACTGATTTCAAAATTCACTTTTGATGTTGAGCAGGTCGCTAATTCAACAACCAAAGCCATTACCGTGTTCATCAGAGATGCGCTGACTGTTATCGCACTGGTTGGCTGGATGTTTTATTTGAGTGCAAAACTGGCGCTGGTTTTTATTATCGTTGCACCGATGGTTGCATTTCTGATCGTTGCTGTTTCAAAACGATTTCGTGCTTTCAGTCATCATATTCAAACCAGTATGGGAAGCGTATCAAGGATTATTGAAGAAGCGATTAAAGGGCAGCTGGTGGTAAAGGTTTTCGGTGGCCGGCATTACGAGGAAGCCCAGTTTTCCGACGCCAATGATAAGAACCGGCGCCAGAACCTGCGCATGCAGATGACGTCGGCCTTAAGTTCGCCCATTGTGCAGTTACTTGTTGCCTGTTCACTGGCATTAATCATCTATATGGCGACGCATCAGAGTATTACCGGCGACATCAGTGCCGGTACATTTGTTTCGTTTATTACAGCCATGTCCATGCTATTGCCGCCGGTGCGGTCACTGACTTCGATTGTAAACGAACTGCAACGCGGCATCGCGGCGGCGGATAGCGTGTTCAGGTTTCTGGATTTAGAGCCTGAGCATGATGCCGGTGATTACCAGGTTGAGAGCGTTGCCGGCGTAATTGAATTTGATCAGGTTAATTTCAGCTATCAAGGTCATGAGGCTGTGGCTTTAAATGATATTAATCTAACGATTATGGCTGGCCAGACGGTCGCTTTTGTTGGACGCTCAGGCAGCGGCAAGTCAACTTTGCTGAATTTAATCCCGCGGTTTTATGATCTTGCTAAGGGTGAAATCCGGCTCGATGGCGTCAATGTGCAGGATTATTCTCTGGATAATTTACGAAGTCACATCGCTTATGTCGGGCAGGATGTCGTTTTATTTAACGATACCATCGAACACAATATTGCTTACGGCGATATGAAAAATCGCAGTTTTGACGAAATCGCCGAGGCGGCGAAGGCAGCCTATGCATACGATTTTATTAATGAATCCAGTGACGGTTTTCAGACCATGGTGGGTGAAAGAGGCGTGATGTTGTCCGGCGGCCAGCGGCAAAGAATCGCCATCGCACGCGCGTTATTGAATGATGCGCCGGTATTGATTCTTGATGAGGCCACCTCAGCGCTCGATACGGAATCAGAACGTTATATCCAGCAATCGCTGGAACGGTTAATGAACAACCGTACCACGCTGGTGATTGCGCACCGCCTGTCAACGATTGAAAATGCCGACGTCATCGTGGTGATGGACAATGGAAAGATTGTAGAAAAAGGAACGCACCACGAGCTGCTTGCGATGAACCAGCATTATGCCGCTTTGCATCGAATGAACTTCGAAGATGTATGATGAAGTCGTTACTGCAACTCTGGTATCAGCCTAACGTACTGGTCTGGTTGTTATTGCCGCTATCATGGCTGTACTGTTTTATATCGGTGATGCGGCGCAAACTTTATCAATTAAATATAAAAAAAAGTTACAGCAGCCAGGTGCCCGTTGTTGTCGTCGGTAATATTGTTGCCGGCGGCAGCGGCAAGACGCCTTTACTGATTGGACTTTGTGAGTATCTACGGAATAAAGGCTTCAAACCGGGTGTGGTAAGCCGGGGTTACGGCGGCAGTGTTAGCGGTGTAAAACAGGTAACTGAAACTGACTCGGCTGATGTGGTTGGCGATGAGCCGCTGATGATTTTCAGGAAAACAAATGTTCCGGTTGTTGTTGCTGCGGACAGGGTAGCGGCCGTGAATTACCTGCTCGAACATAATCATTGCGACGTTGTGCTTTCGGATGACGGTCTGCAGCATTACCGTATGAAAAGGGATTTTGAAATTGCAGTGGTTGATTCCGCCAGGCGTTTTGGCAATAACTTCTGTTTGCCTGCCGGGCCGCTTCGCGAGCGCGTTTCACGTTTAAATGAAGTTGACATGGTGGTTTACAATGGCCGCGAATCAATAACATCCGGGCAATGTTATTACCTGCTTGAAATCGCTGGCGTAAATAAGCTGGCTGGTGAAAACAGCAGCCAGCTGTCATCCCAACTGTCATCCTTTTGCGGAAAACCAGTTCACGCTGTAGCAGGCATCGGGCATCCGCAACGATTTTTTGAACAGCTGCGGCAGAACGGTCTGGAAGTTATCGAGCACGCCTATGCTGACCATCATGAATACCGGCAGCACGATTTTTCGGGCTGGAATAATGAATGTATTATAATGACGGAAAAAGATGCAGTTAAGTGCCGTCATCTCTCCCTGGCCGACGCATGGGTGGTAAGTGTAAAAGCCGTTTTTTCAGACGCTCTTGAAGCACGGCTCTCTACCGAGTTATTACCATTGTTGAAACGATTTAATGCGTATTGACCGCGGAGGCACGGAGGCACAGAGATAAACTTTTTATATTCTTCCGCAAATGAACGCGAATATTCTTTTCACTTTTACGATGAATGATAATGAAAAAGATTTATGATAGTGCTTCATAACAGTATTGATGTACAAGATCATTCGCTAATGCTCAGGATGACAAACAGATAATAGCTATTGCTTCCGGATATCTATAAATTTACGTTTATTTACTACGCGCCTCCTGCGCTATGTCCTTCGGACCGTACTGGCGTACGTTCAAAATGCTCCCGGCATTTTAGTGCGTTCATTCGCGGAAATCGATTTACTTTGGTATCTCTGCTGTGAGAGAACTGATATGAAGAAAAAACTGCAATCAATACTGGTATGTCCATTATGCAAAGGCCCGCTGCTGTATAAATCAAGGCAACAAGAACTGATATGCGAAACAGATAAGCTTGCTTATCCGGTGCGCAATGGCATACCTGTATTACTCAATGCCGACGCCCGAAAAATCGAAGCTTATTAACCCGGCGACAATATATGTCACATTCAGGGTTACAGGAAAATACCGGATCAAGGCGCGGCTTGCAGGTAATGGTTATTCCATTGACAAAAGCCGCAACGCGGAGCCGGCCTTTTCCTGTAACCCCTATGTATTTGATATTGAACAAGAAAGGCCGGATTATGCCTGTCCATGGACGGCGTTATCAGCACTTGCTGTAGAATGGCTACAACGGCGTGCTGACGCCTTGCGTAAACAGGCATACTCCGGCTGAATGCGATATATATTGTTGCCGGGTTAAAAATAGTCAATCAGGAAGAAAACGGGTAAATGAATAACGTGGGTTCAACTTCAACAAATTATTTTTTTGCCACATGCTCAAAAGGGGTTGAAGATTTGCTGCAACAGGAGCTCGAGTCACTGGCGATCCCGCAGCCCATGCTTCATAAAGGCGGCGTATCCTTTAGCGGTGAACTGCAGCATGCATACAGGGCCTGTTTATGGTCGCGAACTGCCAGCCGTATCCTGCTGCAGCTAAAGACATTTGAAATCGGTTCAGACGATGATCTCTACAACGAGATCATTACTATCGACTGGTCGGCCCATTTTTCAGAAAACAACACGCTGGCGATTGACTGTTTTAGCTCACATTCGGCAGTGACCAACAGCCACTATGCCACCTTGCGTGTCAAGGATGCGATAGTTGATCAGTTTATGCAGCAGACAAATCAGCGGCCATCGATAAGCAAGGACAGGCCGGATATACGAATCAACGTTTATCTGTCTGATCAACAGTGTCTCCTGTATCTTGACCTCTCCGGGGAGGCGTTACATAAACGCGGTTATCGCCAGCAGGCGGGCGAGGCGCCGTTACGTGAAACCCTGGCTGCCGCAATGCTCTACCGTGCCAGGTGGCAGTCGTTCTATGAAGAAGGGTTACCCTTTTATGATCCGATGTGCGGCAGTGGCACCCTGCTGGTTGAAGCGGCGATGATGGCGGCACACATGGCGCCCGGCCTGTTGCGCGAACGTTTTGGTTTCGAACACTGGAAGCGGTTTCAACCGCTACAATGGCAGGAAATAAGAGAAGATGCCGAAAATAAACGCCAGGCAGGCATGTTGTCGCTGCCGGTCATCTGCGGCAGCGACATTAATGAAAAACTGCTTGGCCTGTGCAGGCAAAACATCAAAGCCGCGGGATTTTCGTCCCATATAAAAGTTTATGTGCAGGATGCGACACAAAATCTCAAACCATGCACTGAGTGTGAGGATGCTAAACCTGGACTGATAGTAACAAACCCACCCTATGGAAAACGTATAGGACAAATCCAGCAGCTGCGAACCCTGTACCATCGATTTGGAATACAGTTGAAAAGCCATTTTAATGGCTGGACAGCCGCAATCATTACCTCGGAACAGGAACTGGCGAAAAGCCTGGGATTGCGTGCATTTCGTAAAAACACCCTGTTCAATGGCGCCATCAGGTCTGTTTTTTACCAGTATCATATCAACGCTGAGCTAAAGCAAACATCCGGCGATAATGCCCGGGCGGAACCGGCTTCGGAGTTTTTGCCTGATACTGCCAGGCTCAAAGATAAAACCATTACCGATAGCCACGTTTCAGAACATGCCTTAATGTTTATAAACCGGCTGAAGAAAAATTATAAACATCTTGGAAAATGGGCGAGGAAAAACAATATCAGCTGTTACCGTGTCTATGATGCGGATATCCCGCAGTACGCTGTTGCTATTGATAAATATGAAGACTGGATACTTGTACAGGAATACCAGGCGCCTAAAACGGTGGACAAAAACAGGGCGTTTCAACGAATCAATGATGTTATCGATGTAGTTGCCGATATCCTGGAAACAAAACAGGAAAACGTGGTATTAAAGGTGCGTAAAAAACAACAGGGGATTTCACAGTATCAGAAACAGGACCAGACAAGGCAGAAAATAACAGTATCTGAAAATGGCCTGAAGTTTCTTGTTAATGTTTATGATTATATCGATACGGGGCTGTTTCTGGATCACAGGCTCACCCGGCAACTGATCAGGCAGCTGGCAAACGGCCGAAGCTTTCTTAACCTGTTTGCCTATACCGGCAGCGTAACAGTGTATGCTGCAGCCGGCGGCGCCAGTACAACCACAACAGTCGATATGTCGAATACCTACCTGCAATGGGCGCAGGATAATTTAACGATCAATGGTTATTACGGCAACATCTATTCACAACAGCGGCACCGCTTCATCCGCGAAGACTGTTTGCTATGGATCGAACAGGCCATCAAGGAGAAACAGAAATACCAGCTGATATTTGTCGATCCGCCCACCTTTTCTAATTCTAAAAAAATGTCTACCTCTCTGGACATCAGGCGCGATCATGCCGCACTTTTGAGTGGCTGCCTGGCGCTGCTGGCTGATGACGGGCAAATTATTTTTTCTACTAACGCCAGAAAGTTCGAGCTGGACAGCACTATCAGCGAGATTTGCTACATAAAAGAAATAACGGCAAAAACAACAACGGAGGATTTCAGGCGAAAACCGCAACACCGCTGCTGGTGCCTGGCAAAGCAGGAGTCATTGGTTAATATCGGTCTTGAGTCTCTGGTTGTTAGTCAAAAGACCAAAGACAAATGACCAATAACCTATGACTAAAGACTAATAACCAATAAAAATCAGGCACTGACCGTCGTCAATATCGGTTTACTGCCTGCAGTAAGCAATAAACTAATAAACTGATCTTCCAGGTCGATACGGGTTGCCAGCTCCTCACCCAGTTTAGATAGATGGACAGGGAGTTTTTCTACAGCCTCGTCGCAGATCTTAGATGAGCTGTCATAAAGGTCATTAAAGGCAATGGCGACCTGCGTAGTATTGTTGATACGGGGCATGATTTTTTCGGCAAGTCGTATCATCTCATTGCGGCGTTCATTACCTTCCTCAATTCGGCGATATATTTCAAAATGGCCGGCTGCAAGGTAATCGACCAGGTTCTGACAGAATTCTTCAACGAGATCGAGTGTCTCACTGGTGTCGGTGTTATTGTCTTCAGCCAGCCTGGCGAGATGATAAAACTGTGCAAGCATAGAGCTGCGGTTATCAATGAGCTGTTTAATTTCTTTTCGTGTGCGTTCGCGACGTTCTTTGGGTGCCTGTGAAACCATTATGCCGGATTCCTCTCGTAGCGGAAATTAATATCTACAGGTATGCTATCAGCGTTTATAAAACATTTAGTTGCATTGTACTAAAAAAAAATCACCTGGCAAATACATTAAAATGTCATATTAATTAAATTAAATCACTGTTGAAAATAAACTACCCGCAGCAAGCTACGGGGTATCAGTCCGTAGGAGCGGGCTTGCCCGCGAAAAATCCTGGCTCCATCTTTCGCGGGCAAGCCCGCTCCTACACTGTGAACGCTGCAAGCAGCGGGGAATTACACCCAAAGAGATTAAATGAATGAATTTCCTCTAATAATATTGAACTGTGTCTAAAATGGCGCAGAAAATAATAATCGATAAACGTTAACTTTATCTCCCGTACGTATACCTAAACCTATTTGTGGCTTTTCGAAGAACAGGAAATCAGGCAAATTGCTGAGGGTAAATCCTACCTCATTTTCTATGTCGACGTGTACCGGATTATTTGTGCGTTCAAAAAACACCAGCTCATTTGGATAATAAAAATTTATGTAATAAAAATTGGTATACAGGGGTCCATTGCTAAAAGAATAGTTGGCTGCTATTCGATAATTAAGCCCGGTTTCGATAAGTGAAAAGTCTGAATCTTCATCTGTGCCCCCGATGTGCTCCCGTGCATATAAAAATCGATTGCCCAGGGTAAGCATGCCATTTGTCAGATGAAAATTAGCATAACTTTTAATGCCGCAGGCGGTTATTAATACATTTGCATTGTGGTTCAAATCCCGTGCAAAGCCATAATCGGCAAATGGTATGAGCGTCCAGTCCGCAGTCACTGGATATTGGTATTCTATCCCCGGTATAAAAGTAAGAGTTGTAATGTCATCCGGCTTTGGCAGGTTTTCAAAGTCCAGGTCACGAAAATTATCAAAGTTTATAATGCCGATGGTTAATGGTAAATTGAGTACCCAGCCTGTTTCAGTATCGCTCTTTTCTTTAATGGTATAGTGAAAAGGCAGCTGGATAACATAAACGTCCTGTCCAGAAACAGTGTAAAAACCGGTGCCGATATAACTGGCGAAAGAAAAGTTTGTCAGACTTAAGGCTGTTTGCTCGTTGCCTGCAACTACGTTTTTATTAATCAACCATAGTAGCAGAATAAGCGTGGAAAGCGCGGCAAGATATGTTAGCTTGTTTTTGATAAGCACATTTATTATGAGCAAAATTGTTGAAGATTTATTTTAACAGAGTACTCGTATGAAGAAGCCATATTCAGCATCATGTGATCAGAATAATGCTCCGATACTTTCGGTTATTGCACCGCTATTTTCAAGGTATTCGAATATACTTGAAATAGGCAGCGGCACCGGCCAGCATGCCATCTACTTTGCTGAAAACATGCCACATTTGAAATGGCATTGCAGCGACTGCCGGTCACAGCTTGAAGGCATCAATTTGTGGCTGACCGATGCCGGGCTCGATAATGTTGTGCCGCCGATTGAACTCGATGTTTCAGCTTCGCAATGGCCTGATCTAAATGTCGATGCGGTATTTACCGCGAATACCATGCATATAATGAATCAGCAGGATGTGGTTAATTTTTTCACCGGTGCTGGTAAATTACTGAAAGCCGGCGGCAGTTTAATCATTTACGGACCGTTTAATTATAGTGGGAGATATACCAGTGCAAGCAACGCGTCCTTCGACCGCTGGTTGAAAGACAGGGACCCATTAAGCGGCATAAAACATTTTGAAGACATTGACCGTTTAGCGAATGAAAACGGAATGCAGCTTGTCACTGATTATGAAATGCCGGCGAATAACCGTATCCTGCATTTCAAAAAAATATAGTCAAATACATTGCTGCCCAGTAAACTCGAATGGTTTAAATACAGGCACTTACATACACATCAATGATTTA
>JAJDNP010000064.1 GCA_022340645.1 Gammaproteobacteria bacterium
CCCGAGGGCAGGAAGGAGCTTGTGCCACTGCACTGGGGCCTGGTGCCATCCTGGTCGAAGGGGCCGGATAAACGCTTCAGCATGATTAATGCGCGGGCGGAAACCGTTGCCGTTAAACCGGCATATCGGGCGCCTTTTCGCCATCATCGCTGTTTAATTCCTGCCGATGGTTTTTATGAGTGGCACCAGGAAAACGGTAAACAGCCGTATTATATCCATCGTGCCGATGACATACCGCTGGCGTTTGCCGGTTTATGGGACCACTGGGATGATGGCGAGGGTGATCAGATCGAGTCCTGCACCGTTATCGTCTGTGAAGCGAATAAACTCATGCGGCCGATTCATGAACGTATGCCGGTCATTCTGAATGCGGAAGTGTTTGACGACTGGCTGCGAAGTGATGACTCGGCTTCCATGCAGGCTTTGCTGCAACCTTATACGGGTAGCGATATTGAAATGTACCCGGTATCACGTGAAGTGAACTATCCAAAGAACAATTACGCGAGGCTGCTGGAGCGTATATAGAGATATAATTACGGGCCGGGCGTGTCCAGGCGGCTGCAACCCGGGTGACAACAATCAACCGACCCAGGGTAAAATTATTTTTAAAGTCATTGAAATAAACCAGATCCCTTCTTAATTAATCACGGTATCCCTATTTCCTGTAAAATAACCGGATAAGAAAAAAAAGAGGTTTTGTTGATGAGACAAATACAGGCATTTTTCATTGCATCTGTGTTAGTGCTGCTTACCGGGGTTATCCTTATCGTCTACACGATGGAGCGGGAACAGGAGTTCAAATCATACACCACGAATATCCAGAAAGTAATCGTCGAAAGTGCCGCCGATGCGATTGACGTTCAATTGCAGAACAAGCGCCAGCACGTGGAACTGTTTCTTGATGAGTACAGCATGCTGTTTTCGCGGCTCGAGCGTTATCCGGAAGATGAGGTCAACGTAAATAAAATTACTCACCGCCTGCAGCAAAGGTTTAAGGATTTTTTCACCTTTACCATCACCGATGCTGAAGGGGTGCCCGTTCTAATGGACATTGAAGAGCTGGTTGGCGAAGCCTGTCAGAAAGATCTGCAGAATTATTCAGGCAAGGTAAAAAGACATCAAAATGATAATGTAATGCATAACGAAGTATTCCTTCATCCGCAGCCTTTTCATTACCATTACGATATCATGGCGCCGTTACCCAGCCAGAAAGGCAATAAACGTATTTTTTTCGCCAGCTTCTACCTGGATGAAATCGCCAATATTTTAAAAACGCATGAGATTCCCGGTCAGCAGCTGCTGCTGGTCAGGCAGTCGGATCCAAGTCTAATCGAGGTCAGCAGGCGGGGTGCAAGGGACAAGCTGGAGCGGGATCCGAGACTGACGATTGACGAACAGGCAAGAAGCCTTGTTTTCGAGAATATTCCAGAGAGTGACTGGCGGCTGATTAATTTGCCTGATCCCAAGTTCGAGGAAAAGTATGTCGGTGGATTATGGCGGGAAGTGGTTATTATGTTAATCATTCTCGCAGTGGGTTTATTTATTATTATTCGCCTGACATTCAAATATGCTGAACGAAACAGGTAATGCTATCTGCGCCGTAAAGGCTGATTACAGAGCATTAATTCTATAAAACGGTGTACACGACGGGGTATACACAGGCAGTTTTCATGGCACAATAAAATTGTTATGCTTGCATATCTGAATTTTATGAGCCTGCATGCGAAGGGAAGATGCCGTTGTAACGGCGTATAACAGGTTTACAATAATAACAAAGAGGGCAACTGTCATGTCTTATGATGCGCTTACAATATCCGCAGTGATGATCATTATATTCGTCATTTTCGTCGTTGTACTTGTTGGCAAAAACAGGGCGGCAACCGAGTTCAAATTGCGCAGTCTTTCCAGGAATCTGTCGATGCTGGCATCACATGATGAAGCCAGGGAAATCTGCAAGAAGATCCGTGAAAAATATCCTGACCTGTGTGCTGGTCTCGATTACACCATGAAGCTCGATGGCGACAAGGTCAAAATTGATAAATGGAATGCCCCGGGTCCGCGCCCCGACCTGTAAGCTATCCAGATTAAGCTGATTTTGCTGAAACAGAAATCGGCAGGACAGCACTACCGAGCAGCGCCATGCCTTAAGTTCAATAAGGGCCTGAAATTTAACAAGGACTGAAATGATTAGTATCTGGAAACTGCTGCTAGCAGGAATCGGTGTATATGCTGCATTCAGTTTCTATGTATATTTTATGCAGTCCGGCCTCATTTTTTTCCCGGATATGCCCGGGCGTGATGTTGATTCCACCCCTGCAGATATTGGCCTGAGTTATCAAAATGTAGCGCTTGTTACGGAAGATAATATCCGCTTACATGGCTGGTTCATTCCGCATAAAAACGCAATTGCAACACTTATATTCTTTCATGGTAATGCCGGCAACATATCCCACCGCCTGGATTCGATTGCTATTTTTCACCGCCTTGAATTGAATGTTTTAATTATAGATTACCGCGGTTACGGCCAAAGCGAAGGCAAGGTAACAGAAAAGGGAACATACCGTGATGCGGAAGCCGCCTGGCATTATCTGACCCGGAACAGGGGTATCAGTAATGAGCGCATCGTCATTTTCGGCCGGTCGCTTGGGGCGTCTGTTGCCAGCTGGCTGGCAAGCAAACATACACCTGCCGCATTGATTGTCGAGTCGGGATTTACTTCGATACCATCAATGGGCCAGCGTCTTTATCCGTTTTTACCCGTCCGCTGGCTCAGTCACTTCAAGTATGATACCAGGAGCTATGTAAGCAATATTTCCTGCCCCGTCCTGGTTGCGCACAGCAGGGATGATGAAATCATCCCCTACGATGAGGGCCGTGAAATTTTTGCCGCCGCCGCAGAACCGAAGCAGTTTTTAGAGATGTCCGGCGGCCATAATGATGGTTATATTGTCAGCGGCGAAGCCTACATTAACGGTCTTAAAACATTTATTAACCAGTATCTCTGACAGCCGACCAATTGTCTTATAATGTACGCCTGGTATTTTTAGCAGCGAATAAAAAAATGAATGAGAGGCTTGAATGGCGCCATCGGAAGAGGAATTAAGAGATCTGGCTGCGCAGCTGGGTGAGTGTATAACTGCAAGAGGCAGTAAGCTGGCTTCTGCCGAATCGTGTAGCGGTGGCTGGCTGGCAAAAATTATCACCGATATTCCCGGCAGTTCCGCCTGGTTTACTGCATCCGTGGTGAGTTACAGCAATGATGCCAAGCAGAGTTTATTAGGTGTCAGTGCTGAGACCTTGTCAGAGTATGGGGCAGTGAGTGGTGAAACCGTGCTGGAGATGACAGAAGGCCTGTTTTCTCATACCGATGCAGATGTCGCTGTCAGTATCAGCGGTATTGCCGGACCGGAAGGTGGCAGTGAAAGCAAGCCGGTCGGGCTGGTATGGTTGAGCTGGGGTAAGCGCGGCAAAGCTGTGTTTGCTAATCCCTTTCATTTCGACGGCGGGCGTGAAGATGTGCGCAGGCAGTCTGTTAAACAGGCCCTGGAAAACTTGCTGGATTTGCTGGCTTGTTAGATATTTTTATCACCACAGAGACGCAGAGAGCACAGAGATTAATTATATTGTAGGTGCGAATTAATTCGCACAACGCCCCAATGTTTACCCGAATCGTGCGAATAAATTATTCGGCATGTCCTTATGCCTCGCCTCATTAAGGCTGGCGTGAAAATGTTGCAGAAGATATTTTTACATCTGCGTATAACAGCTTACGTGTTTTTCTAATAAAACCTCTGTGCTCTCTGTGTCTCTGTGGTGAAAATCAGTTATTCCGGGTTAGTGAGTCCTGCATCTGCTTCTTGCTAACAGGATGTTTAAGAATATCATATAATTTAATGATATTATTGAGTTTATCTACGTGCTCAAATTCGCTTTTGTCAACCAGTACAATGACTTTCGTAGCCGTGGAATACTTTTGCAGGCTATATAGTAAAACATCCAGGTTGCTGATATTCACTCCTGCGTAGTTGTTTCCATAGCCGTAAAAGAATTCTGCAACCAGGAAGTCCGGCTGCTGCTGTTTTAATGCGGCAATGGCTTTTCTCATCGAATTAATTCTGGTTTCCCTGATGCCGAGTGATGAATATAACTCGCTGAAATTGGGGTGAGTGGCGGATTCAATAATTGAAAACAGGTTTTTTGGCATAATAAATGAGCTGTGTTAACCAGCTGTTCAGTTGAATATTGCATAGTTTATCCTGTTCGCTGATACAGGTTCGACTAAATCGTTCCAGACGATTTAGTCGAACCTGCAACTTATATGCCGTACCATTTATCTGCGTAATACCGCTGGGTAATAAAAAATATCTATTTTCGACAACTGGGGACTATATGATGACAATTTTCTATGTGATAATCATGCGTATTATTTCAACACCAAACACACTCAGAGGAGTTATTAATGGACGACAATCGTAAAAAGGCGCTTGCTGCTGCTTTATCACAAATTGAACGTCAATTCGGCAAAGGATCTGTCATGCGTATGGGCGACGAGGGCGCCGTACCCAATGTCGATGCGGTATCAACCGGTTCTTTAAATCTCGATATCGCTTTAGGTATCGGGGGCCTGCCCAGGGGCCGCGTTGTCGAGATTTACGGCCCGGAATCTTCCGGTAAAACAACACTGACCCTGCACGTTATCGCCGAAATGCAGAAGAAAGGCGGTACCGCAGCATTTGTTGATGCGGAGCACGCGCTTGACCCGGTGTATGCGGAAAAACTGGGTGTCAATATCGATGAACTGCTGGTTTCACAACCGGACAATGGTGAGCAGGCGCTGGAAATTACCGATATGCTGGTGCGTTCCGGTGCGGTTGATATCGTGGTTATCGACTCAGTGGCGGCATTAACGCCAAAAGCTGAAATTGAAGGTGATATGGGTGATTCCCATATGGGTCTGCAGGCGCGTTTAATGTCCCAGGCGCTGCGCAAGTTAACCGCGAATATCAAGCGTTCAAATACGCTGGTTATCTTTATTAACCAGATCCGTATGAAGATCGGCGTTATGTTCGGCAGCCCGGAAACCACCACCGGCGGAAATGCGCTTAAATTCTATTCATCAGTACGCCTGGATATTCGCCGTATCGGTTCGATCAAGCAGGGTGATGAAATTGTCGGTAACGAGACCAAGGTTAAAGTGGTTAAAAACAAGGTCTCGCCGCCATTCAAGATTGCCAACTTTGAAATACTCTACGGCAGCGGTATTTCACGGGAAGGTGAGCTGATCGACCTGGGTGTTGAGCACAAGCTGATTGAAAAAGCAGGCGCCTGGTACAGCTACAATGGTGAAAAGATTGGACAGGGCAAGGAAAAGGTTCGTACTTTTCTGAAAGAAAATCCGGATGTGGCGTCTGCCATAGAGAAGACATTACGCGATACATTATTAATCAAACCCAAAGCCAGAAATGAAGAAGTAGAGCTGGTTGAGGCGCTAGATGAAAGTATCCTGGAAGAAGCGTAAATGACTGTAGGTGCGAATTTATTCGCATGCCTATGTTTAATTGCGTGTATCGTGCGAATAAATTAGCACCTACAGGGTACTGTTTGCTGCATAATAATAAAAGCTCCCGCCCGGCGGGAGCTTTTATTTCATCTACACTACATATTAGAGATAAGTTTCAGGGATAAACCTTGAGTGCGAAAACTGTTGCGGTAAAGCTACTGTCACGCCGTGAGCATTCGGCATTTGAAATCCGCCATAAACTGTCGCAGCGTGATTTTGATGAAAACGAGATCGAACTGGCGATTGCTGAATTGCAGCAAGGGGGCTGGTTATCAGATGAGCGCTTCGCCGAGGCCTATGTGCGAATGCGGCAAAATAAAGGCTACGGCCCGCTTCGCATCTCGATAGAATTGAATGAGCGCGGTGTAACGGAGAATATTGTTAATGACTATCTGCGGGCGGATAATGAAGTCTGGCTGCAAATATTAAAACAGCAATACCTGAAAAAATACCATGACAGGCCCATCGCGGATTATAACGACAAGTCCAGACGAATTCGTTTTTTGCAATATCGCGGGTTTCCGCTTGATATGATTTATCAGGTTATCAAAGATAATTAAAACAAGTATTTAATAACATTTATTAAAGTTAAATAACATGAAAAAAAGTGTCGCCAGCAGTGCAAAATTGAGACAGGCTTTCCTTTCGTTCTTCGAAGGCAAGGGGCATGAGGTGGTAGCCAGCAGTTCCCTGGTACCTGGAAATGATCCAACGTTACTGTTCACTAATGCCGGCATGGTACAGTTCAAGGATGTTTTCCTGGGGCGTGAGAAACGCGGTTATACACGGGCAACAAGCAGTCAGCGCTGCGTGCGCGCCGGAGGTAAACACAATGACCTGGAAAATGTTGGCTATACCGCTCGCCATCACACTTTTTTTGAAATGCTGGGCAACTTCAGTTTTGGCGATTATTTCAAGGAAGATGCCATCAAATACGCCTGGGAGTTTCTGACCGAGGTTGTTGGACTGCCGGCCGAGAGACTCTGGGTAACGGTCTACGAAGATGATGATGAAGCTGCGGATATCTGGCTGAATACCGTTGGTGTCAGTGCGGACAGCTTCAGCCGTATCGGCGACAAGTCGGATAAAAAATACGACAGCGATAATTTCTGGGCAATGGGGGACACCGGCCCCTGCGGCCCCTGTACCGAGATTTTTTACGATCACGGCGAAGACATCTGGGGCGGTCCCCCGGGCTCACCGGAAGAAGACGGCGACCGCTATATCGAAATCTGGAACCTGGTGTTCATGCAGTATAACCGCGCCGCGGATGGTGAGCTGAAAAACCTGCCGGCGCCTTCGGTGGATACCGGCATGGGGCTGGAGCGCCTGGCCGCTATCCTGCAGGGTGTGCATAACAATTACGATATCGACCTGTTCCAGCATCTAATTAAAGCTGCTGCAGCTGTGACCAATACCGACGACCTGGAAAGCAAATCATTGCGCGTGATCGCGGATCATATCCGCTCCTGCGCGTTTTTAGTCGTTGACGGGGTGCTGCCCTCAAATGAAGGCCGCGGCTATGTGCTGCGCAGAATTATCCGACGTGCCTGCCGTCATGGACATAAACTGAAGATGACCGAGCCATTCTTTTACCGGCTGGTGCAGCCGCTGGTGGAAGTCATGGGGGATGCTTATCCTGAGCTGGCCAGGGCGCAGCAGAATGTCGAGCGTGTATTGAAAATGGAAGAACAGCGTTTTGCTGAAACGCTTGACCACGGTATGAAAATCCTGGAAGAGGACATCATGCAATTACAGGGTAAGACCCGGAAAGATAAAACAATTTCTGGTGAAACCCTGTTCAAGCTCTATGACACCTACGGTTTCCCGGTTGACCTGACCGCCGATATTGCCCGTGAACGCGGGCTGGAAATCGATGAACAGGGATTTGAATCCTGCATGCAGGCACAGCGTGAGCGTGCGCGCAGCGCCAGCCAGTTCGACGTGGATTATGGCAGTGATGTACAGGTTGACTGCGATTCGGTTTTCACGGGTTACGAACAGGTGAAACAGCATAGCAAGGTGCTGGAGCTGTTTGCCGGCGCCGAGCCGGTTGAAGAGTTACTCGAAGGCCACCGGGGTATTATCGTGCTCGATGAAACGCCGTTTTATGGTGAGTCAGGCGGCCAGGTGGGTGACACCGGCATGCTGACATCGGCCAGCGGCGCCCGTTTTAACGTCAGGGATACCCAGAAACAGGGTAAGAGTATTTTGCATATTGGTGAAGTGGAAAAAGGCCCTGTCAGGAAAGGCGATGAACTCAGCGCGGAAATTGATTTTGAAAAGCGCAAGGCGATCAGCCGCAACCACTCGGCAACGCATTTAATGCATGCCGCATTACGCCAGGTTCTTGGCGAGCATGTGTCACAGAAAGGCTCGCTGGTGGATGCTGAAAAACTGCGGTTTGACTTTTCCCATTTTGAACCGGTGTCTAAAGCGCAGTTACAACAGGTTGAACAGATCGTAAATGCGCAAATTCGCGGCAACAGCGAGGCCATGGCGGATTTGATGGCGCTGGATGCGGCAAAAGCATCCGGCGCGATGGCGCTGTTTGGTGAGAAATACGATGATGTTGTGCGTGTCGTCACCATGGGTGAGCGGGCAGAGGGCAAAGCATTTTCAACGGAGCTGTGCGGCGGTGTGCATGTCAGTCGTGTCGGCGATATCGGCCTCTTTAAAATTACCGCGGAATCCGGCATTGCCTCCGGTGTTCGCCGCATAGAAGCGGTTACCGGCGAAGCGGCAGTTAACTGGGTGGAAGAGAAAGACCAGCAGCTGGATGCACTTGCGCAACTGCTGAAGAGCAGCCGTGATGAAGTTAACGCCAAGGTTGAACAGCTCATTTTAAAACTGAAAGAGCAGGAAAAACAGCTCACCCGGTTAAAAGGCAAAATGGCATCGCAGGCGGGCAGTGATTTATCCAGCCAGGCGGAAGACATCGGCGGCGTTAAGGTACTTACCGCAAATCTTGATGGTGCGGACAGCAATACTCTGCGTGATACCCTGGACCAGCTGAAAAACAAACTGGGCTCTGCCGCCATTGTGCTTGCCAGTGCGGACGGCGGAAAAGTGAAATTAATTGCCGGCGTAACCAAGGACTTAACTGCAAAAGTTAAGGCCGGTGAACTGGTCAATATCGCTGCGGCGGAAGTCGGCGGCAAGGGCGGCGGCCGCCCCGACATGGCGCAGGCCGGCGGCACAAATCCGGCAGCCATTCCGCAGGCACTGGATGCCGCGAAGAAATGGCTCCAAAGTCAACTTTAAATATATTTTCCGCAAATGAACGCGAATAAACGCAAATAAAAACAAAGCTGATTTTATTGTCATCCTTCACTTTGTTCAGGATGGAAGAAAGAACTAAAAATGTTTAATTTGCGTTTATTCGCGTTCATTTGCGGATAGCTTCTTTTATACATTATTTTTTCCCCTAAGCCTTTGATTCATTGCCAGGTTTAGTTAAACCTTATATACTCTCCTGCTTTTTTAACGGCGCACATTCAGACGATACATTTCATGGCCTTGATTGTTCAAAAATACGGTGGTACTTCCGTTGGAAGTATCGAAAAAATCGGCAAAGTAGCGGATAAGGTTGCTGCGCGCGCAAAAGCTGGCGACAAACTCATTGTTACCGTATCGGCCATGAGCGGTGAAACAAATCGTCTGATTGCACTTGCGCACGAGATGAGTGCCAGGCCAAATCCACGTGAACTGGATGTGCTCATTTCTACCGGTGAGCAGATGACTATCGCGCTGCTGACCATGGCATTGCTGGACAGGGACATTGATGCGCGCTCTTATACCGGCGGGCAAATTCGCATGGTGACGGATGATGCACACGGCAAGGCGCGCATTAAAAAAATTCAAAGTAGAAAAATGAAGGCAGACCTGAAGGCAGGCCGCGTGGTTGTGGTTGCCGGTTTCCAGGGTGTTGATGACAATGGCAATATTACCACGCTGGGCCGTGGCGGCTCCGATACTACCGCGGTGGCGATAGCAGCGGCATTAAAGGCTGATGAGTGCCAGATTTACACTGATGTCGATGGTGTTTATACTACCGACCCGCGTATCGAGCCCAAGGCAAGAAAACTGGACACCATAACTTTTGAGGAAATGCTGGAAATGGCCAGTCTGGGTTCAAAAGTTCTACAAATCCGCTCGGTTGAATTTGCGGGTAAATATAATGTCCCATTACGTGTGCTGTCATCATTTGAAGAGGGTGAGGGTACGCTTATAACACTGGAGAATAATGACGTGGAACAGGCGTTAATTTCAGGTATTGCTTTTAACCGTGATGAAGCACAGCTAACCATCAACGGTGTGCCCGATCAACCGGGTGTGGCTTCAAAGATACTGGGTCCGGTAACCAAAGCCAATATCGAAATTGATATGATCGTACAGAATATCTCTGAAGACGGTTGCACCGACTTTACCTTCACCGTGCACCGTAACGATTATGATACGGTTTATGCTTTAATGGAAAAAGTCGCCAAGAAACTGGGTGCTAAAAAAATGAAAGGCGATGACGCCATCGCCAAGATATCAGTGGTTGGTGTCGGCATGCGCTCGCATGCCGGCATTGCAAACCTGATGTTTGAAACATTAGCTAAAGAAAACATCAACATACGCATGATTTCGACATCCGAGATAAAGATATCAGTAGTCGTTGATCAAAAGTATCTTGAGCTGGGTGTACGCGCTTTGCATGATGCTTTTGGTCTGGATAGTGATGGCAAGCTAAAAAACCTGTAACATTGCTGAATTTTTTGCGTAACATTGGTATAAACTTGATGTTGCAATAAACACATTGCCTTATGTGTATAAATTGAAGGCAATATATAAGAGGATGAGCTCTCGCGCTGTTTGTTTTCTTATTTTTTTTAATACGACATGGAGAATTGGAAATGTTGATATTAACGCGTCGCGTCGGTGAAACATTAATGATAGGCGATGAAGTAACCGTTACCGTGCTTGGTGTGAAAGGTAATCAGGTAAGAATAGGCATAAATGCACCCAAAGAGGTTGCGGTACATCGTGAAGAAATTTACGAGCGTATAAAAGCAGAACAAAGTGAAGAGGGTTCTGCTTAATACATTTGCTAAAAACCCTTTACCTGTAATCAGAAGACAGGTATGCTTCGCACCCGATGTGACGATGCATATCTGTTTTTTTAATTAACAAAATCAGATACAAGAGCAATGTGTCCGCCTGGTATAAATAAACACCAGTTTGCGTTATTTCACATTGATAATGAAATAAAACAAAATAACGGCTGGCAGGCCAACAAAATCGCCGGGAGCGATTTTACTCGTTACATCCATGTAACTCGCCTACGGCCATAATGCTGCACATTATGTTCAAAACTGATCCAGTCAGTTTTAGTGAACGTGCAAAGCACGGCCCTAAGGGTGGAGGGCAGGAGCCCGAAGTAACGCGATCCCAGTTGGGGAGTGCCTTGGCACAGTATAATGCGGGCAGTGTTACTTAACAAAACAGATTTATTAATTCGGAGAAATGGCCGAGCGGCTGAA
>JAJDNP010000068.1 GCA_022340645.1 Gammaproteobacteria bacterium
TCTTCAATGAACACGCGTCGGCGCATATTTGCCAGGTCTGCCTGATCTTTTCCCCAGTCTGCGCGGCGGATTTGAATATTGGCCGGGTGTATTTGAATATAGGATATAGTCATTTATGCAATCGTGGGGCGGTTGAGCCACATTATGCCTGATGCATATATTTTAATGCGGGTAGTTTAACAATCTAGCCCAGATATTTCATAGGAATGCAAAGATTTGGGGCCATGTTTTTTTTATTGGTCAGTGAGTCAGTTTGATCGATTCGTTTCAGTATAACTTTATGTGCATAGCCATAGCGATGGTTACAGGCGAATCGTTCCCAAAATAAATTAATCCTGGGGCCGCTGATATCCAAAGAGAATATTTTATGGCAAAAACTGCACAGCGTTGCCGGGTACATAGTGTGTTTTGCTAATATACTAATATTTATTAATGGAATCATAATGTTAAGTTATATTTTCAGCGTTCCTATGAAATATCCGGGTTAGCTGAATATTGAGTGAAACACCCCTGAAAATGATTACAAAATATCGAACATATGTACCATAAAGCCGATTATCAGACATTCGCCTGATTCAAAAACCCTGAATTTTGCTGTACTGTTAGCCGTAGTAAGTGGGTTGAAGGATGTTATGGGTTGAAGGGCTCATAATCAGGGCAGGGGAGTGATCTCCCAACTTCCAGCGTTGTTCCGTGTTGGCGCCCGGTAACGGAACATGATTACCTGGATCGTATATTCGTTGAGCCGGTAATTGTCTCTTTGTAGAGATTGGCCAGCAGGCCATTTAGTAGCATTTTTATATTCACATCTCAGAATATCGCCCGGGCAGTCTTGTCCGGGGTTTTTTTATTTTCTGTCAGCGGAAGTCTGCTCACACTCCGGCAATGGCAGCAACCACAGGCTCCAGCTTCACATCTGATGCCGTGCCCGCATTTCTTTCTCGATAATACCTTTATAACTTGCACGCGGGCCGATGGCCGTTTTTCATCGCCTGTTGATACTCAAGCCTGGCTTTAGGTATGCGTTCCCGTAACTGCTTTATGCGTGTGTCGCCGGACGGATGCGTGGACATGAATTCTGGCGGTGATGACCCTGCCTGCGACATATTCTCCCATAAGGTTACACTTTCTTCCGGGTTAAAACCTGACTTTGCCATCAGGTCAAGGCCGATCAGGTCCGCCTCCGATTCATGACTGCGGCTAAAGGGCAGCGTGATACCGTATTGCACACCAAGCCCAAGGCCGGCAAGAATCATGGCGTTATTTGAATTGTCTTCGTTGCCCAGCAGCACAGCGGCAACATCAAGACCCGCCTGGGTTGCCATTTGACTGGAAACGCGTTCGTTGCCATGTTTGGCAATGACATGTGCTACCTCGTGTCCTATCACCGTGGCGACCTGGTCCTGGTTTTTCGCGTATTTTAACAGGCCCGTATATACACCGATTTTGTAACCGGGCAGTGCAAACGCATTCGCCTGTTCATCTTCAAATACCTGAATTTCCCATAGTTCAGGGTTCGGGTTCTCTGCTACCTGTGGAATGATTGAATTGGCAATACATATGACGTATTGCGTTACCTTCTGATCTTTGGTGATCGGCGTCTGCTGTTTTATCTGCTCAAAACTTTGCACACCCATGGCATTCATCTGGTCGTCAGGGATCAGTTTAAACTGGGTTCTTCCCTCGGGCGAGGTTGCGCAGGACGCTGTCACGGCGATAATGACAGCAATCAGCAGTTTTATTGCTGCCGCAGATTTAAGCATATTATATTTAAGAAAGTTCATAAGGTTTAATATATGTATAATTATTAATAAGATATCATATTAATCTAAAGTAAATACTTAAATAATATCGCTTGATTATAAATGCATTAATTTAAGTTTGTCTGGCTGAATATTATATCGTTTATACGATTATTTCATTAGCGATTTTTGATAATGTATGCATGATGAATTCCCATATATTCACCCCCGGATGTAAGCTGAAAAGCAAGCGCAGTTCATTTCGGCGATATTTAGCAACAGCGTTGTTATTTTTCTCGGCAATGATCCCGTTGCGGGCAAGTGTTGAACTGCAGCCGCTGAGCAACCAGCTTAAACATCATGCCTCACCTTACCTGGCGCTGCATGGTAACGACCCGGTTCACTGGCAGGATTGGGGCGGGGCGGTGGTAGCGCGCGCCCGGGCGGAAAACAAGCTGATATTTATCTCCAGCGGTTACTTTTCCTGCCACTGGTGCCATGTCATGCAGCGCGAGAGTTATGCCGACAAGGAAGTTGCTGATTTACTCAACCAGCTTGCCGTACCGGTGAAAGTTGATCGTGAATTGCATCCCGCATTAGACAGCTGGCTGATTGACTATACGCAGCGCACTAACGGTTATGCCGGCTGGCCGCTCAATGTTTTCCTGACCCCTGACGGTTACCCGCTGGTCGCCCTGACTTACCGTCCGAAAAAGGACTTTTCCGAATTACTGCAACGCCTGCAAAATCTCTGGAACAACAACGAAAAAGAACTCAGGGAGATGGCGCGCAAAGCCTTTGAGACCTCGAAGCCCGAACCACAGACCCATTCTGCTAAACAGCCGGAAACCGGTATGGACAGAGACCTGGCGCAATTACTGGTTGAACAGGCGTTACAAATCGGCGATGAAACTGCGGGAGGATTCGGCCAGCAAAGCAAGTTCCCGATGTCGCCTCTGTTAAAGAACCTGCTCGCAGTTCAGGCCAGTTTCCCGGATGAAAAACTTGCCGCATTTCTTAAACTGACGCTTGACCAGATGGCACAGCTGGGACTGCGCGATCATATTGGCGGCGGTTTTTTTCGCTATACCGTCGACCCGGCATGGGACACCCCGCATTTTGAAAAAATGCTGTATGACAATGCGCAACTGGTTGATGTCTACCTGTCTGCCGCCGAAGTCCTTCACCAGCCATTCTATCGTCAGGTCGCCCTGGACACCCTTGATTTTGTCCTTGAAACCATGTCCGCCCCGGATGGGGCTCCAAAAGGAGCTTACGTCGCCAGCCTGTCTGCCGTGGATAACAACAACATCGAGGGCGGTTATTATCTTTGGCAAATAGACGAATTAAATTCTGTGCTTGATAAAGATGAACTGCAAATTGTCAGCCTGATCTGGGGTATTAATGGCAGTCCTCATCTCGATGCGGGATTTCATGCCAGGTTTGTTCTCTCCGTGGAAGAGGCCGCTGCGCAGCTGAAACTGCCGTCCGCCGAGGTCAGCAAAAAACTTGAGCAGGCCCGTTATAAATTGCAGCAGGCGCGCAGGCAGCGGCAGATTCCGCTAGACAGCAAGGTGCTTGCGGCCTGGAACGGCCTGTTACTGACCAGTCTTAGCAAGGCTTATCAGCAAACCGGCGACAGGCGCTGCCGCGAGACCGGGGCAGGGCTTTACCGGGTATTAACAAGCAGCCTGTGGAATGGTGAGCAGCTGCACCGGTTTATTCATAATGGTAAACCAGGCGGCCGCGTCAGCCTGGCTGATTACGCATATGTAAGCCATGGCATTGCTGCCTGGGCAAGGGCAACTGACGACGAGCAGGCATGGAATACCGCAAGGAAAATCGCGTTTGCCGGTTTGCAGCGGTTTCATAATGACAGCGGCTGGCAGTTATCCGAGGAACTGATTATTCCCTATGCTGCCCGGGAACTGGTGCTGGCTGACGACACCATGCCGTCACCTTCGGCAACCTTGCTGAGCGTCCTGTACAGCATTGCCAGCAGGCAGCAGGACAACAAACTAAAACAGCAGGTGCTGCAGTATCTTGATGTAGATTTTCCGGCAATCCAGACATCTGCTTTATGGTACGGATCGCAGATAATGCTCATCCACCAGGTATTGCAAAAAAATTGAAACTATAACGAAAGCCAAAATTTATTCAATATATCCTGACGCCTCATTTATCAGGGCCTGCATGACTTACTGTCAAAATAATTGACACAATATAAAATTCGTCGGTATCGCAAAAATGCTTATATTTTGAGCTATATTTTCGTTATTTCCTCAACAGTGCTGTCTTAAAAATTTACACTATTTTTTAGCAATATATCTATGTTATTGAATATTAAGGATTAATAATCTGGTATGTATTTTGCTTATTAGTTAGTAAATGTCGAAAATATATCACAACAGAAATAGAACGGAGGTTGTCATGGATACAATGAAATTCCTGCTGACAATACTACTATTAATAATCTCTATGCAATCGCTGGCGTTGTACCTGCCTGCTGGCGAGCAGGTTAATCAGGATAATGCTGTTGTAGCTAATTTGTGGGTTGCTGGGTTCTTTATCGAAGATCAGGAATAAGTTATTTAAATTAAAGGATTAAAGTGCATCATATGTCCCGCACCGGCGCGGGATTGTGTTTGCATGTATGCCTGCGGTGTACGCTTGCTGCTAAATAATCGCCCATTGATGAAATGAATGCCGCTAAATCAGGGATAAATGTCATCAGGGATAGATATCCGGTACAAAAGTCTGGTCGGTGATCGGTGGCCTGACATACCCAATGCCTTCTTCTCTTTTAGGCAGCACTATTGGCTCAGGCGTCAGGTCTTCGTACTCGATCATGCTGAGCAGGTGTGCGATGCAGTTGAGCCGGGCGTGTTTTTTAATATCAGAATGCACCACGTACCACGGCGCCTGCTTGATATCGGTATGGGCGAACATGTGGTCTTTTGCCTTGGAATATTCGACCCAGCGCCTGCGTGACTCCAGGTCCATCGGACTCAGTTTCCAGCGCTTGTGAGGTTCGACCAGTCGGCTCTGAAAGCGTCGTTCCTGTTCTTCATCTGAAACCGAAAACCAGTATTTAATCAGGATAATGCCGGAACGCACCAGCATGCGCTCAAATTCCGGGCAGGAACGCATAAACTCCTGGTATTCTTCTTCGGTACAAAAACCCATTACCCTTTCTACACCGGCCCGGTTATACCAGCTGCGGTCAAACAGCACCATTTCACCGGCAGCGGGCAACAGCGGGACATACCGCTGAAAATACCATTGAGTCTTTTCACGTTCCGTGGGAGCCGGCAGTGCGGCGACACGGCAGATGCGCGGGTTCAGGTGCTGGGTAATTCGTTTAATCACACCACCCTTGCCGGCAGCATCACGGCCTTCAAACAAAACCACAACTTTCAGGCCTGCGTGATTGATCCATGCCTGAAGCTTTACCAGTTCAAGCTGAAGCTTAAACATTTCTTGTTCATAAACTTTATTGCTTATCTTATTTTTTTTCGGCTCGGTATTGTCGCTTTCATTATTGATATTTTTTTTCTTACCCACTAGCAGTCCCCATCCGTAATAAGAAAATCTTCTATATGATTATAAGTTGGTTTTTTGAATATACCATTTCATAAGCCTGGATGCGAAAAAAACTCCACCCCATGAAAGTTTCGGGTAGACTAAATAAGTAAATTTTAGAAATGGGAGATAGTAATGAAAAAACCCAAAATCGATGACCCTCTCGACAGTCTTGGCGCGGTTTATGAAACCATGTATGAAGATGCCGCAGAAAATATCCATAAAATAAAAGACAGGAGCGGGCCGCTGCTTCATGACATAGTGGATGAAGCCAAAGATAAAATTATTAAACTTGAAGAAGTAGCGGAAGAAGACGCCGAGAAAGTCTCTGACTGGTTAAAACGCGACCTGGATGACGTCATCCAGAACCTTTCGGAAACGGATTATGAAGTTAAGGAATGGCTTGGTTTCGAAACGGCGCTGATCAAGAACGAGGTGATCCGGTTGTTACTGGAGACCGCGGATAAAACCACGCTCGAATGGATGCGGATGAAAGATAACGTCCACCAACCCAGCACCTATCACACCGGAGAAATTGCCGGGCCGGGCACGCTTATATGTGATGAGTGCGGGGAAAAGCTGCATTTTCATGCGACTGCCCATATTCCGCCGTGTCCTAAATGCAATAAAACCGAGTTCCATCGAATCCAGATAGAATGATTTGAAACAATCTCATCTGCAATATTTGCGAGCCAGCTATAATCTGTTAAGCGTAGAAAGGTAATATGAATACTCCCGATATAGCAAAGCTAAACGATGAATTTGCTTTACAGCGAGGTGAAAATTATGTTCGTTTTCAAACAGGCAGGAGCGGTATCCCCCTGGTGGAAATTCGAAACAACCATGCCAGCGCTGCCATCAGCCTGCTCGGCGCCCATCTGCTGAGCTGGATTCCCAGGGGTGAAAAAGAAGTCATCTGGCTCTCCGCAGCCGCAAAAATCGAACCCGGTAAATCAATTCGCGGCGGCATACCGGTATGCTGGCCATGGTTCGGCGCACACGGCTCGTTTACAGGAAATGCTAACCCGAACTTTCCCGCACACGGTTTTGTACGCACTTCAAACTGGGATGTTATCTGTACGGAAGACCTGGACGGAGACAGGACGCGTATAACCTTTACCACGGAACCGCAGGCCGGGAATCAACACATGTGGCCCGCCGATACCAATCTGCAGCTACAGGTCACCATTGGTGAAAAACTGGAAATGGAACTCATCACTCACAACAACGGTTCACAACCGATTACTATCGGCCAGGCGCTGCATACTTATTTCCGGGTAGGTGATATCAGCAAGGTGCTGGTCTTCGGCCTGGAAGACACCGACTATCTCGACAAACTCGCAGGCTTTAAACGCAAGCAGCAAATCGGCCCGTTAAGCATCAGCGAAGAGGTGGATCGAATATACCTGGACACAGCGAATGAGTGTGTCATCGAGGACCGATCGCTGAAACGGAACATTGTCATTATCAAATGCGGCAGCAACTCAACCGTTGTCTGGAACCCCTGGCGGGAAACTGCCAGTAAAATGGGTGACCTGGGTGAAGATGGCTATAAAACAATGCTCTGTGTCGAAAGCTGCAATGCTGCCACTGACGTGGTAACCATCGCTCCTGGAAAGGGGCATCATCTCTGGGTACAGTATCAAGTGCATGAAACCGGATAGACATCATTCCCGGCCGGGGGCCGGCCCTGCGGTGCATTACCTCTCATTCTTGCAGGACCCGACGCACCCGCGCGGGGAAAATCACTGAAAGTGTGGGGTCCCGATAATCATTTTTCATCACTGCCTTTTCCTGCTTCCCTGATTTTCAGCTTGCGTATCATGGAAGGGCTGTTCTTTTCTGGAATGGAAAAGGCAAAACGGCCATAGAGGATGCATCCCTTCATTCCAGGATCACAGGGCAGATTTTTCACCTTTGAGCAAAGCCCTCTTATCTCGTGCGGACAGCCCCATGAACCGGACATAGTGAAACCTCTATGGCGAATTTAAACATGCTTATAAATTACAAAGAAAATGGCATAGTGACAAGTGTTTATTAGCGCATTGAGGGCCTGATATATTAAATACTTAAATTCGATTAAAGTCAGTTGCAAACCGTCCGATATTAAATAACAACAGGCCGAGCGTATTATATTTGTCAGCAAGTACAGTACCGTAGTTGCCGGAAAACTTTTAAAAAAATGAGGGAACCCGTATGAACACTTCTGGCATATATTCAAAGATTTACATCGCACTCGCATCCGACGAGACAATGCTGCCTGCCTTGCCTGAAATCATCGTTTCCTTGCGGCAAAAACTGAACGACCCAAACTGTACGATAAAAATTGCCGCTGACGTGCTCAGGGCAGACCCCGGGCTAAGTGCTTACATCATGCGTATTTCTAACAGCGTACGTTATCTGTTTGGCTCGCCGCCTCGCGACCTGGAAGCTGCCGTCATGCGTATTGGCCTGGCCAGCACCACCAGCCTGGCAACCGCCTATGCCATCAAGGCGATGTTCCGCAGTAACAATTCAAAAATCAGAAAATTAATGATAGATAGCTATCGCAACGCAACCAGGATATCGATCTTGAGCCAGTTACTGGCAGAGAAGCTGCCAGGTTATGATGCTGACAAAGCGATGCTCGCCGGGCTGCTCCAGGATATTGCTATCCCGCCGATACTGATTCAGCTTTCAGATCGTCCAGAAATTTTTAATGATGCCATCAAACGCCAGCAGTGTATTGATGAACTGGCGCCGAAAGTGAATGCACTGATTCTGAAACAATGGGGTTTCGATGATAAATTTATCGATACGATACGTGCACGTAAACAATGGGATAGAAATAAACAGGGAAAGCTGGATATAGCTGATATCGTACTTATCGCTCGCTGGTATTCGATGATGGGAACACCAGCATTTTCACAGTGTCCGCCATTCGAAGACATCCCCGCATTACAGAAACTGCCGAAAGATGAACTTAACGCCGATCAAACACTAAAAATACTTGAAGATTCCAGGCAGCAAATCCTGGAAATGGAAAAAACACTGCAAATTGCCGCCTGACTGGTCTGCCCGGGCGCAGGTGCCGGTCCCGAAAAACAGCCGGCACCGGCACCCATAAATGTTCAGCATGCCGCGGTAAGCAACCTTGTCTACTTGCTAAAGGTATATTCACCGCCATTGCGTTTGGCAGTAATACCTGCGCGTTCGAAAAAAATCGACTCACCATCAGCAATATCACGCGGCTCGCCCGCAACCGCGATAAAACCTTCACGGGTTACGCCACAGTGAATAATACCCAGCTTGTCATGCTCTGGAGCAGTTAATGTAATAGATTCGTTAGATGGCATCTTGCTCACCTCCTGATATATTCAACTCATTTACATGTCTAACAGGTGCATCTGAAACAAACAGTCAAACGCCTGTTCCTTCATTTAGATTATGTCCAGAGTATAAAATTTCAATACTAAAAATATATGGGTTTGTGAATTTATGTGCGCATAAAATTAGTGGTTTATTTATGCCGGTTCGACTAAATCGTATGCAACGATTTAGTCGGACCGGCAGAACGTAGGGTGCAATAAGCGAAGCGCATTGCACCTTTTGCGCATTATAAATTTGTTTGTAGGCAGGTTCGAATTTATTCGGACGATTTGAATGCAAGCCCCAGCGGGGTGAGTATATAGATATACTGAATAATTTATTCGTATAAGGGGATTATCGGAACGGGTTGAGGGGAAATTTACGCCTTTGTCCGAATAAATTCGAACCTACAGGTCATTATTATAATTATCAGATGCAGAACGTAGGGTGCAATAAGCGCAGCGCATTGCACCTTTCGCACACGGCGCAATGGCTTTTAGTTATTACGCCCTGCAAAAGAGGACAATGCTATTCACTCAGGCAGAATTATTCTGACCGGTTTCGGCATTGTCTTTAACAGAGGTATCATCCTCATCCACAACACTTGCTGGCTCGACAACTTCCTGCCTTGCCTCGCGTTCGTGCTGCACTTTGAGCATCGCGGTAAATGCCGAAACATCACCAATCAGCGCACGGGTGGCAATTTCACCTGATACCACTGCAATCATGCCTGGAAGAATAATATTCAAATTACCGGTGAGTTCAATCAGCGCCACCAGGGCGGCCAGCGGTGCGCGTAACACCGCACCCATCATCGCCACCATGCCGATCATGGCGTAAAAGCCGGCGGAACCTGCGTAATACGGGTACCAGTTGTATATCAGCAGCTCGATAAAACCGCCCAGTGCGCCACCCATCACCAGCGACGGGCCGATCAGTCCGCCGGGCAGGCGCACACCAATAGAAACCGCGGTGGCAGCCAGCTTGGCAAACAGCAGCAGCAGCAGGGTTTCCAGGCCCAGGTCATTATCAAAAATGCGGCTTAAGGCGTCGTAACTCAGCCCCATAATCTCAGGCGACCATTGCGCCAGAACACCTGTGATTACGCCGGCCAGTACAAATCCATAAAGCGGACGCCAGCTGATTGTCTGCCGGGCGGTGTATTGCACCGCAAAAATAAAGACCGCTGCCAGTACACCAATGAATACCCCCATCACCAGCATCACCGGCAGTTCAGCCAGCGAACCGATCGACAGCGCCGGCACATCAAATGCCGGGCTCTGGCCATAGACGATACGCCCGATAATCGCACCTGCAACCGAGGCCACGATTACCGGCACGATATTATTAATGGCGTAACGTACCCGCAGCACCTCGATAACAAAAATCACCCCGGCAAGCGGGGTATTAAATGCCGCCGCAATTGCACCCGCACCACCGGCCGCGGCCAGCAGATAACTGTCATCATCAGTCAGTTTTATTTTCCAGCCGAGCACGCTGGCTGTCGCCGCGCCGAGATGCACACCGGGGCCTTCGCGATCAACCGAGTTGCCGGAAACAATGACCAGCAGCCCGCCAAAAAACTGCACCAGCGCATTGGAAAAAGGCAGCCGCTGTTTACGAAAACGCAGGTAATCCAGCAGGTGCACGATGCCTACTGTTTGCTGCCCGGATGGCAGACGCTCAAAGATCAGCGCCAGCACCAGCGCGCCGCAAACAGGCAACAGAAACTGCAGCCAGCCGGGCAGGGCTTCATAATTACCCACCTGGCCGTCTGGTAAAAAATAAATCTGCAACCGCTCGATAGAAAACCGAAACAGCGTCACCAGCATACCCGCCATCAGGCCGGTAATTGCGCCAAGCAGTGATATCCGCAGCAGTAATTTGTCCAACAGTAAAATCTCTTTGAAATTCTATGAAGTCTAGCATTGAAATTGGTGGTTCAGGAATCGGTGGTTTCTCAGATACCTGGCATCTTGAATAATTATGTGCAGTTAGCGCTTGAACACCTGAATCGCGGTATAAAGTTCCGCTCCTGCAAACGTTTATGATATCGGTAGGAGCGGAACTTTATTCCGCGACAATATTCCATGACAACCTAATTAGAATTTCTTTAATGGTCAAAATCTCGAGCAACAACGTAATTAAGCAAAGTCAAAATCAGGCGTATTATCTAACGTCGTAAAACGGGACAGTTAACAATTATCATTGTGTTAACGAACTAATCCTATGTATAGTTATCAATAAGGCAAACAGGTGAACAGACATTAGACAAGAACCTGACGATATAAACACAACGGGAAAGGTGACGAAATGCAATACTTAAGCGAACTGGAAGCCACCATTAATGACATGGTGCAAAAAGGGCGGGGCATACTCGCCGCCGATGAAAGCGCCCCGACCATCGCCAAACGCTTTAAGGCGATCAAGGTGGAATCCACCGAAGAAAACCGCCGGGTCTGGCGCAGCACACTGGTAACGACCGCAGGACTTGGCGAATACATCAGCGGTATCATCCTGTTCGAAGAAACCCTGGCGCAGAAAACAGACGGTGGTAAAACCATACCTGAAGCAGCGTGGGCAGAAAACATCGTACCCGGCATCAAGGTAGACAAGGGCAAAATCCCGCTGGCACTGTCACCCGGTGATCTCATCACCCAGGGGCTGGACGGTCTGGGCGAACGCCTGCGCGGTTACAAAGAGCAGGGCGCACGCTTTGCCAAGTGGCGTGAAGTTTACGAAATAGGCAATAATTACCCGACACAGCACGGCATCGAAGCCAATGCAGAAATGCTGGCGCGTTATGCCGCGGTTTGCCAGGAAGAAGGACTGGTGCCCATCGTCGAACCGGAAGTACTGATGGACGGCAACCATGACATCGACCGCCATGCCGAAGTGACCGAGGCAGTACAGCGCGAAGTATTTAATGCCTTAAACCGGCACCATGTCGTGCTCGAACTGATGATACTCAAACCCAACATGGTACTGCCGGGTAAGGACAAACGCCGTGCCCCGCCGGAAGAAGTCGCACAGGCTACATTGAAAGTGCTGCGCCGCACCGTTCCGGCAGCCGTGCCCAGCATAAATTTCCTCTCCGGCGGACAGGGACCGGAAGAAGCCACCATCAACCTCAATGCCATCAACCGGCAGGCACCTGATGCACCCTGGAACCTGACTATCTCCTATGGCCGCGCCCTGCAGCAGAGTTCGCTGCAGGCCTGGCAGGGCAAGACAGAAAATATCCCGGCTGCACAACAGGCATTACTCAAGCGCGCAAGGTTAAACCACCTGGCGATGCTGGGTGTATATGAAGAAGCAATGGAAGCTGATTAACCATCATGCTACTGTAGGTTCGAATTCATTCGGACAATGGCGTAATACATACCAAAATCGTCCGAATAAATTCGAACCTACAAAAAATATCGCAGGACGCGCATAACACAGCTCAGGGAGGAAAGAACAAAATAACAGGGAGCGCCAGATGCAAAAAACCGACCGCAAAAAAATGATCCAGCAGGGCTTCGATACCGTGGCCGCCGGCTACGATCACCCCTCCTTGTCCTTCTTCCCCGAAACCGCAAAGCGGCTGATCGAACACCTGCAGCTAAACCCGGCAGACAACCTGCTCGACGTCTGCTCCGGCACCGGCTGCGTTGCCCTGGCTGCCGCGGAAAAACTAACCGAAGGCAAAGTCACCGGCATCGATCTCTCAACCGGCATGCTGTGCCGGGCCAGCAACAAGGCAGAAGAAAAAGGCCTGACAAACGTCGAATTCAAACAGCTGGACCTGGATCACCTGTGCCTGGCTGAACTCAATAGAACCCGGCCATTTGATATTGCCACCAGCAGCTTCGGCCTGTTCTTCCTGGAAGATATGGTTAAAGGTCTCACCAACATTGCCGGCACCGTAAAACCCGGCGGCAAAGTCGCCATCACCACCTTTACCGGCGATGCCTTCGCACCCATGGCTGATATCTTCGTTAATCGTTTCGAGTCCACCGGCCGCACAGTGCCGCCGCTGTCATGGAAGCGGCTGGCAACGGAAGAATTAATAAAACAACACTTCAATGCTGTTGGTATAACAAAAGTAGAAATTCATCACGAACCATTAGGCTACCACATGACCGACCCACAGATGTGGTGGGATGTAGTCTGGAACGCCGGCTGGCGTAGCCTGTTAAACCAACTTTCAGTTGATGAACAGGAGTTATTTAAAGACGAGCATATAAAAGAGATTGCTGATGTACTCGGTAACGATGGTGTGTGGTTCAACACCGAGGTTCTGATCGCCGTAGGTGAAAAGTTTTGATCTTCCCATTTTTCACTTTTCATTTTTCATTGTCTTTTCATGGTGGGACGTTGTCTGGAATGCGGCATGGCGAGCATTACCAAACCAGTTTTCAGAGGAAGAGCAAAAAGATTTTGATAAGGTGCACATACAAATGATTTCTGATGTGCTCGGTGAGGATGGAGTTTGATTTAATACAGAAGTACTAATTGCGGTGGGGGAGAAATGATTGAGTCAGAATGCATATGCTCTTTAGGCAAAAGGCAAGACCTGTCCCTACAGGTTCTTTATGCCATTCCATGGGAAATTATGTATTGCAGACTGTTAATATTTTTTGATAGCGATTAACGAATAGATTTCAAGGCTAAAAGTTTTAAAAAAGCATGAAGTTATCATCAGATGCTTATGGTCAGGTTTTACTCATCATGTTATGTTTCTGGTATTTTCATCGTCCCCGGATTAAATCATGACGCTGCTTTTTGTTTATCTTGCCATCGCCATCGGCATTTCTTTTTTGTGTTCCATCCTCGAAGCGGTGCTGTTATCCATTACCCCGGGTTATGTCGAACAGGTAAGCACGGCCAAACCTCGCTCAGGTGAAATACTGGCAAAATCCAGGGACAAACTCGACCAGTCGCTTTCCAGTATATTAATCCTCAATACCTTTGCCCATACCATGGGTGCCGCCGGTGTCGGTTCCCAGGCAGTACTCATGTTTGGCGAAAAATGGGAAACCCTGATCGCGGTATTGCTGACCCTTGCCATCCTGTATTTCTCCGAGATCATCCCGAAAACCCTGGGGGCAACCTTCTGGCGAACACTGGCGGTACCTGCGGCGTATATCATCTCCTGGTTAGTGAAACTGGTGTATCCGCTGGTCTGGCTGTCAACGCGGTTGACCCGGCTGTTTAGTAGTAATAAAGAAAACGAGATCACCCGGGAAGAGATCATCGCACTGGCCTCACTGGGCCATAAAGACGGCAACCTGTTCACACAGGAGAACCAGTACCTGACAAACCTGCTCGGCCTGCGTGAGATGCTCACCGAACAAATACTCTCGCCTCGCAGCGTGGTGCATATGCTGGATGAGAATACGACGGTGACCGAGGCGCTTGATAATCCTCAGACCTCGCAGTTCACCCGTATACCGATCTATAGCAAGGGCAGCGATAATATTACCGGTAAGGTTATCAAGCATGACCTGTTCGAAGCCGAACGGGCCGGGCGTGGTTCAGAGCCCATCAGCAAATATATCAAGAAGATAGTCCGGGTTTCTGAGAAGCTGCCGGTGCAGCAACTGCTGGATATGTTTATAAAACATCACGCACACCTGTTCCTGGTCGAGGACGAGTTCGGTCAGACCTCAGGTGTGGTAACACTGGAAGATGCGATCGAGACTCTGCTGGGTAGAGAAATCGTCGATGAGAGTGATGTCGTCGAAGACATGCAGGCACTGGCCAGGGGAAAATACCGTGAGCGCCTGCGCCAGGACAGGCGGCAACAAGATGCAGATAATTAAGGTTTATAAAAACAATATAATCAATAATATAATATTATTAGTTAACAATTAACATAAAGCTGAATCGCGCATGAAAGTAACTAAATCCCGGGCACGTTTTCTACTCATCGCAGGCTACATCGCCATGCTTATCGGCGCCATTGACCCCATGGAAGGCTCGCTTCTAATCCTTCCCGGCAGCGGCCTGGTTGCATTCGGCACCTTTTTCAGTGATGAAGAGCGATGGATAATCATTTACCGGCTGTGGTATTCTTCCTGGTCATTATCGGCGTGGGCGCTTTATGGGTGGCCACTATGCTGGGTGGCATTGGCGGGTCTTCCGCGTACTCTATGTGGTGGGGATTATTCTTCGTGCCGTACCCGATCGGCTGGTCAATGGGCATCGGGGGCCCGAACACACCGCGCTGGGTACTGTGGCCTGGCATCGTCCTGGGGATATGGTACCTGGTGATGATGTTTTTGATGATCAATATGTCACATCGCTGGACCGAGACCTCGGTAGAAGCTGGGGCTGTTGCCGGTTTAATCGGCATCATCGGTGTTGTAACCATCGGCGGCTGCCTCTATCGCTTGCGACAGCAAAAAGCAGGGCGTGGAAAAGCGGTGTCAGATCACAATTGTTTCTAATATTAGTGAAAACTGTGCTCTGACCCCAGTTAATTTACGGAGTATGTTTGAATGTTGTCAGGCAAAAGACAGGACTTGACCCCTTTGTACCGGGAATTCTGTTACCCTGCAAGTTTCAATTCTTCACGAATTACTTTGCGTAAAGTGTCCTCAATAGATTTGTCATGTGACTGGATATAATCCTGCAGGGCATTGTTGATCAGGCTCTGGTAGTTGCCACCACCGGCTTTGTTAACTGCCTCCTTAAAGTGCTCAATAATATTAGCATCCAGCCGAATAGTTATCCTGACCTTTGCCTGATCTGGTTTAATAACGGCGCCACGTTTACCCTTGCTGAAATCTTCACTCATAACTTGATGCCTTTATAGTATTGCCGGGTTTCGTTAATATCTGCCTTGCGGGCCGGAATGATACGAATACAGTCTTTGCCACAATAAGCATATACAACAAAGAGAACATTTAAGCGGGGATCGAGGCCAAGTGTTTTAAAGCGCTGCTCTTCATGGTCATTGTCTTCAATGGTCAGGGCATTTTCATCCTGTAATGCAATAACAGCATCTGCAAAATCAACTCCGTGGTTTTGCAGATTGATAGCGGCCTTCCTCTGGTCCCACTCAATATCCATAAAACAAGTGTATGTACGATCGGTGTACATGTCAAGTTTTTGTAGGTCGGATTAGCAAATGCGTAATCCGGCAGCTGGCTGGCAAGGGACACAAAATATCGAGCCAGGCTAACCCAACCATGGATAATCTGACAAAAATAATTGGCATCCTTCGTAACAAGCCAGGACTTGATATTGAAGTACACATAACGCCCACCAACGCTCAACCAATCTCATCCTGATCAAATCCAGGGGCCAGCAATAAAAAATCCGGATACAAGCCCGGTTTATTTACCATCAAGGTAGCGAAACATGGGCTTCCTTACTGTGGCCCCGGGGTATACCTACAAGGACGTAGGAGTTTCTGGCAATGCAATATGTCCATGGATGGATGGTATTAGGGCAACGGCATCGTTACATGGATGTAACTTATCAGGGTAACGCAGGAGCAGTTACCGGGGAGCAGTTACCGAGAGGCGTTTGGTTTAGCACCGAGGTGTTAACCCGGATATTTCATAGGAATACAGAATTTTGGGTAAATCTCAGCGAGTCAGTTTGGCTGATTCGCCGAAAAGCATAGCCATAGCTATGGTTACAGG
>JAJDNP010000071.1 GCA_022340645.1 Gammaproteobacteria bacterium
GGCCTGTTGCTGGTTAATATGCAACACCACGTGATAATGGTTGCTCATGACTGCATAGGCACACACATCAATGGCAAAGATGCTGCCCAGTGCCAGCAGGCGATCTTCAATCCACTGTCTGCGGTGCTCGAAGCTTTTTCCGGTAAGCGCATCTTCGCCGCAGAGAAAAGCGCGGCGAACACAACGAGAAACGCAATGGTAATAGGGTGTGGCATCAAGTGATACCAATGTCTTCCTTGGTTTTGGCATAGTGCTGTCCTTAGCAGTTTGTTTTCATCAGGTTACAAACTTGGTATGCTTGTGTCAATTGAATTGTTGGGTGTCCATAAACTTTTACAGAAATTGTTATCAATCATCGCAGCATCAATTCAACAACAACCAGGAATATGATGATCAGCAGAATAAGTGATGCCGGACGCTTTACGAGTGACTTCAACCGGTTTATGGGGTTGGGTTGATCATGCGAATACCCGGCCTGGACGAGCTGCTTCATTCGTTGAAACTCTTCGTTTTCAGAGATTGGGTCTTCCCAGGCAGAGCCATCGTTCAGGTGGTGCAGAGTCCCCTTGATTCTCTTTAATGTACGTTCCGCTTCTTTTTGTCTGGCTTCTTCTTTATTCATCGTGGAGTTTCTCCCCGGACAAGCCTGTTGCAAGGATTTAACCTGAACGGTTTATAGTAAACCGTCGATACCATAAATTTTACTGATTTTTCTTTCTGGTTAAATATTTACAGTTTCTGAAGGGGATCATTGAATACTCCATCGGCTAAAAGTCGGTGTGAATTCAAGCGGTCGTTCGATTTGCGCCTGACTGATGACGTTGTCTGCTTTATCCATGACCTGCTGTTTATATACCTCGCCAGGGCGAGGTATATAAACAGCAATCGAACAGTTATCGCGAGTTTATTGCGCCTGACCAGGGCTAATCGTCAATATACTCAACATAGGCTTCATTGCGGATACGGCGTAACCAGAGACGCAGTTCCTCGTCAGCTTTTCGCTTTTGAATGGCGTTACGCGCCTGGTTTTCCTTGTTGGTTTTGGTCTGGTCAAGATCACGGCGGTCGAGAACTTCCACTATGTGCCAGCCAAATGCGGATTTAAAGGGCTCTGATATTTGCCCTCTGCTCAGGCTGTTTGCAACATTTTCAAACTCCGGCACTAAATCGCCGGGGGCGGTCCAGCCGAGATCGCCACCCTTGATTTTCGAACCAGGATCATCGGAGTATTCACTGGCCAGTACCGCAAAGCTCTGGCCGCCTTCAATTTTCTTTTTGAGTTCCAGCAGCGTTTTACGCGCCTGTTCATCGCTGACTTCGCTGCTGGTCTGAATGAGTATGTGGCGAGCATGGGTTTGCTGGACCATAAGCGGGTCATTGGAACTGCTTATCAGTTCCAGTAAATGAAAGCCGCTGGCGCTTCGTATGGGTTTCGATGATTCGCCCGGTTTCAGGTCCCTGACAGCATCAACAAACAGCTGCGGTAATTCACTGGCTTTGCGTTCGCCCAGGTCGCCGCCATTGAGCGCGTTGCGGCCGTCGGATTCTCTAATGGCCAGGTCTTCAAACTTGCTGCCCTGTGTTATTTTTTCGTATATAGAATCTGCCTTTTCTTTTGCCCTGGCAATATCTTCCGCTGATGCCTCTTCCGGTGTGGCGATCAATATATGCCGCAGATGGTAACTTATTTTTGAGGAGTCCAGCGATTCATTCTGCTCGATATACTGCTGCACCTCCTGGTCAGAAACAGTGATTTTACTGGCAATGATGCGTTGCTGAAGCTGCTTTATGATGACTTCATTTCGTGTTTCCTCGCGAAAGCGCCGGTAGTCGAGTCCTTCGTTTTCGATGGTTTCGCGAAACTTTTCCAGTGACATTTTATTGTTTTTTGCCAACTGCTCAAGCATGCGATTTAACATCAGGTCATCTATGGTAATGCCAAACTGTTTTGCCTGCTGCAGCTGGATAGCGTCAACGATCATCCTTTCCAGCACCTGCTTTTTTAATGTTTCAGGCTCAATGCGTGCTAACTGGCTTATATCTATCTGTTTCTGGAAGTCCTTCACGCGGTTGTTCAGCATGGTGTTGGTAATAACATCTTCATTAACCACGGCAACGATATGATCCAGTGGTTTTAAGGTAGCGTGGGCCTGGCAGCTGATAACGCCGATGAAGAGAATGAAATAGTTTTTAATATTCATGATTGGATTACTGAAAAATATCGGTGTAGCCATAAATTGACTGTTCCAGGGTGGTTCGGGCTTTATTACCGGAGATGCTGCCCATGCCTTTGAAGACAAATTGTACCAGTATTGCATTGTCATAGTCATCGCCGCTGGTAATAGTGCCGGCAGTAGTGTTATTTCGCCTGCGCTGCGCCAGCAGTTGAATTGACCAGCAACAGCTATCATAGGCGATGCCGCCGATAATATCGATATCCTCGTAATCCAGCAGCGAGTAGTTCCATCGTCCAAACGCACTGTACTGGCGGCTAACGGGGTAGACAAAAGAGACATCGGATTGTTCAATGTCGATAACGCCGTTGTTCAGGTGCCTGCGATAGCCCATGTTGAATATATGCCTGGCATCGGACTGGTAGTGCAGGAAATAATTTGACTTGGAAAATTCATCGTTTTCCGTGTTCCACTGCAATTCAAGATTGTTTTGCCAATGCCCCAGGCGGGTATCAAGCTCGGCGATGATATCCGACTGACTCGCGGTGTCGATGGTGTTATTCAGCGATACGCGCCTGTCTTCAAAATAATATATACGTCCGATACTGACGCGCAAAAATTCATCGCCCGTGGCCGGGTCCATTATCCGGCTGTTTAAAGCAAGCGTCAGCTGGTTGGCATCGCCGATGCGGTCGCCGCCGACAAACCGGTTGTCCCGAAATAGCTGCGAAACATTGAATTCGGCAGTGCTGGTATCAAATAACGGTATATTGTTTTGATTTTCATAGGGGACATACAGGTAATATAGTCTTGGCTCAAGTGTCTGCAGGTAACCGCTGTCGAGATAACGCTCAAAAAACAGCCCGCCATCAATACTGCTCATTGGTAAATCACGGTCGTTTATGTCCTCGCTGGTGCCGCTTTCCTCTATGCCAACATCATATTGTGTATGACTGAGCTTAACCGCGGGTTCGAAGAACCATGCAGTACCGCCAAGCGGCAGGCGGAGCCCGGGGGTTACGGTTAACCGGTTGCCGGTAACTTTCATGTCATCTTCATGTTTGAAGTCGACGAATTCGGAACCAAGAGTAAAGTACAGGGGGCTGTCTGCTATGTCCGTTTCGCCGTTTAGCGTTAATTGCGGTAAAACTTTATAAGGGCGGCTGCTTACAGGCGTTGTTGTATCAATGGTTTTGATATCTTGCAGCAAGGCGCGGGCGTGCCAGTCTTTCAGGTTGTAGTTCATCTCAGCTCGGCGAAACAAGTGCGTCTGGCTGGTACTGCCCAGGCTGTTGCTGAAGTCATTAAAATAATTCGAGTCGGAGATATCCTGCAGATCAATGTCGAGCAACAGGTTCGACATAATGCGGCTGTGCTGCAGGTACCGCACCTGGTAGCGCGCCTCCTCGGTAATTTTATCATCTGCTAAATAGGCGCCTTTTAATTCACCGTTAGTAGACCTTGTTAAATAGCGATATTCACCGCCAATCTCAAACCCGCGTTTTACCATGTTGTGCGGCACGATAACTGCGTCCTGGTTAGGCGCAATGTTCCAGTACCATGGCAGTGTAATTTCAACGCCTCTTGATGACGAATTGCCGATTTCGGGAAACAGGAAACCACTGCGCCGCTTGTCACTGGTGGGAAACTCGATATATGGCGTATATAAAAAAGGTACGTTTTTAAAGCGAACGACGACATCTTTGGCTGAACCGTATTCATCCTCGTGGTCCAGCCAGATCTCATCGGCACTGATTAACCAGTCGGGATCAACCAAGTCACAGCTGGTTATGCTTGCATTGGTTAATACGGAGTACGGGTTGTTATCTGTACCTTCGTTGGAGGTAATTGCCTCTGCTACACCCTTCATATTGCTGTCAGCAATAAAGAATTTCGTGTTATTAAAATTCCCCTGCTTGCTGCCATGGTCACCCGTGGTGATCATCTTTATAGTACCGGCATCTGCATTCAGGGACATGGCTTCTGAATAAACATGCACATTGCCCGATATCTGCAGCAGGTCCTGTTGTTTATCATAGTGGGCGTGGTCAGCCGTCAAACGCAATAAATGCCGTTCGATAATGACGTTACCGTCAAGGGTGATCGAGCCATCGCTACCGGACTGGGTAAAGTCTGCGCTGATTTCCGTATTGCCGATCTTTTCGGGGGGAAATACGGGCGGCTGCACAAGTTCAGTTCTGCTGCTGTTATTGGCAGGGCAAAGGCTGTCGGTCTGCCGGGCTGCCCGGCTGGGCGATGCGGAATTCGTCTCTGCAAAAACGTGTTGTGAAGTTAGCGTGATAAAGAGGGAACTGAGAAAAAACAGGGTGCTGGCAACGTGTGGAAAAATTCCATACATGATAAAAATCTTTTTAGCTGTATTTTGGGATAACAAGTTTTTTATCACGTTGCCACTGCATCATTTTACTGGGGAATCATTTTGCCTGGGCCTCACCATACCTGGGCATCACCTTGGCAGGACGTCATTTTACCAGTAAAAATTCAAGCAGGGCTTTTTGAGCGTGCAGCCGGTTTTCAGCCTCATCCCAAACGGCACTTTGTTTGCCGTCAATGACTTCCGCGCTGACTTCTTCACCGCGATGCGCCGGCAGGCAATGCATAAATAAGGCATCGTCATTGGCCTGCTCCATTAGCTCCGCTGTAACTTTGTAAGCTCTGAAAGCCTGTTCACGTTTTTTCTGTTCGTCCTCGTGACCCATGCTGGCCCAGACATCGGTAACTATCAGGTCGCTGTTGGTGCAGGCGGCAACAACATCATGCGTAATTGTTATGCAATCACTGGTTTCATCGATAAACTTTTGCTGCGGTTCAAAGCCTTCCGGGCAGGCGATATTTAATTTGAATTCGAGCAGTTTCGCCGCATGCATGTAGGAGTGGCACATGTTGTTGCCATCACCCACCCAAGTCACGGTTTTACCATTGATATCACCACGGTGCTCGAAATATGTTTGCATATCGGCAAGTAACTGGCAGGGATGAACATCATCGGTTAAGCCATTGATCACCGGGACCGATGAATACCTGGCCAGCAGCTCGGCTTTTGAGTGCTCGAAGGTTCTTACCATTAAGCAGTCGGTCATGCTCGATAAAACCCTGGCGCTGTCTTCTATCGGCTCACCGCGGCCCAGCTGGGTATCTCGCGGTGACAGGAAAATTGCACGGCCGCCAAACTGTATCATCGCCGATTCGAATGCAACACGGGTGCGAGTCGATGATTTATCAAATATCATCGCCAGCACTTTATTTCTCAGGGGTTCATAAATCTCGCCGCGTTGCTGCATGCCTTTTAACACGATAGCGCGTTTGATTAGCTGTCTGAATTCGGCCGGGTTCAGGTCAGTCAGTGTTAAAAAGTGTCTGACGGTTTTGTCTGCTGTGTTCATATTTAGGTAGTGTTTTAGTATCAATTATTTGTCAGGCTGCGGATTTTTGCAATGCTGAAGCTACCAGCTCGCTTACCGTGTTAATAATAGTATCAGCCTGTTGTTGATTAATGATGAGTGGCGGTAATAAACGTATAACATTGCCAGCGGTCACGTTAATTAATAACTGTTTTTGCAGGGCAAGCCTGACCAGTTCTGCACAGTCATGATTCAATTTTGCAGCATCCAGTTCTATTCCGATCATTAATCCCAGGCCACGAATTTCTGTTACGCCGTCAAGCTGGCCGATTTTGTTTTTAAATCCATTAACAATGTAGCTGCCCATCTTGCTGGCATTTTCCAGTAAATTTTCCGATTGAATGGTGTCTATTACCGTAGAGGCGGTGGCGCACATCAAAGGGTTGCCGCCAAAGGTTGAACCATGGTTGCCAGGCTGGAATATTTCGTCCGCTTTTTTGCCCGCCAGGCAGGCGCCAACTGGCACACCGTTGCCCAGCGCCTTGGCAAGGGTCATAACATCTGGCTGCATTTTATTATGCTGGAAAGCAAACCACTGGCCGGTGCGGCCCATGCCGGTCTGGATTTCATCGAGCATCAATAACCAGTTTTGCTGGTCGCAGATTTCGCGCAGCTGATTCAGGTAGTCCTGCGCCGGAACCTTTATGCCGCCTTCACCCTGTATTGGTTCGACCAGGATGGCGGCCACGTTATGATAACTTTCAGCGACATGCTTAACGGCATCGATGTCGTTGTACGGCACACGAATAAAACCCTGCACCAGTGGCTCAAAACCCGCCTGTACCTTACGGTTGCCGGTGGCGCTCAGGGTTGCCAGGGTGCGGCCATGAAAACTGTTTTCCATGACAATGATGTGCGGTTCGTCGATATTATTTTTATGGCCGTAGAGACGCGCAATTTTAATCGCGGCTTCATTCGCTTCTGCACCCGAGTTCGAGAAAAACACGCGGCTCATGCCTGAGACTTCACATAACTGGTTGGCCAGTTTCTGCTGATTATCAATCCGGTAAAGATTGGAGGTATGTAATAACTTCGCCGCCTGCTCGCTAATCGTTTTGGTAATGGCGGGATGAGCGTGACCCAGTCCGCAGACAGCGATACCGCACAGGGCATCCAGATATTGCCGTCCGTTGGTATCCCACAGGTAAGCGCCTTCACCGTGCTCAAAAGTAACATCAAGCGGCGAGTAGGTTTTCATTAGATGTTCGTTTGTAGTCATTTCTCTGTTTTAACTAAATAAATAGCATTATTAACAACTCGGCAGTCTGGGCTGAGGGTATCGTTTGTTAATTTGTCAGGCTTATGCAACAGGACGTTGCAGCAAAGCTTACATGGATGTATTCACGTGTTCTGATAAATAAACAAACAATAACCTGAAAACATTAATACCCTATGTTGTTACGGGTACTGGTAAATTAATCATATAAAAACAAAAGCGGCAGCCAGGGCTACCGCTTTAAAGGGCTGATTATACTTGTATTATTGCGTAAAGCAATAGTTTATGCAGGTCTGGATTTTACTCTGTGGCGGTGTGATTTGCTGTTTGCCATTAATGGCTGATGGTTAATTGGGCATTGCGGGTCTCGCCCACGTTGAAAAACACGCAGGCTCAGACAGTTTTTACAGAAGCCCATGATAACGGCGCTGCCTCTATGACTGCAGGTGCCATCGGGGCTACACTGAATGCTCTCGGTTTGATTCTTATCTGGCAATAACTTCGCTGTCACATGCCAGCGTTCATACAGGCAAATAAAGATACCGGAATATCTCCGGCATCTTTATGTTACTCACGATGAAGCAGGCAATGTCAGCCGGGAGACAATAATTCGCGTCATTCAAATAACGACCGGTTTTGCAGGTGACAGCCGACCTTATGATGAGCCTGTCGCGTCTTAGAACTCCAGACCCATGCCCAGGTTGTAGCGGTTGCGGTCGCTGTCTTCGCTAAAATTTTGGTAATCAGCTTTGAATACCAGGTTCGGGTTGAGGTAGAAACTTATGCCCGAGGTCCATACCGTTTCGGTCGGCAGAGCAGCGACACTTAGCCCGGCTGGCAAATCAGCATAGTCCGAACCGGTATTGTAGCGCTCATAGCGCACGAAGGGCGCCAGGGTGCGAGCTTTGCCGAATGAATACCGGTAGGCGCCCTGCAGGTAGCCACCCCAGAACTCATGCGGGATAAGCGTCGGATTGCCAGCAAAGGTGGCATTGAGATTGGCCGTGTCGGAAATAGTACCCATGGCATATAGTGCCGACAGGTCGAATTTGCCGGGTGTCCAGCGGGTGTGTGCGTCCCACAGGGTGACACGGGCATCCGCAGCCAGGCTGGCGGTCGGACTGCCCTGCGAGGCCTTGCCTGTGAAGACGCTGGCACCGGCAACCCAGCCGGGTATGCCGCGGTAGTTGAGCGCAAGATACATACTCAGATCCCTGGCGTTTGCAAACGACAGCTCCTGGTGGATACTGCCCAGCGGCGACTCCTGGCCTTCACTGGAAGCAGGGTCCCATTTGCCGAGATCGAAACCGGTGGTGATACCAATATCCCAGGCAATTCCCTGGCGGCTGCTGCCGTATATACCGATGCCGCCTTCACGCCAGCTCGTGGGTATGATCGCGGTCTCGACAAAATTGCGTTCCACGCCGTAATAGCGGGTAGGTTCGTGGGTTTCATTGAGAAAACCCATCGGTATCAGGAAAAGCCCCGCCTTCATGTTTACATCCAGCGACAGGCTATGGTCGATGTAGAACTGTTCGACGGCTACCTCGCCCACGTCTTCGGCAGAAGAGACCGCATGTTCGATCTCAAATTCGGAGTGAAAACTGGTGTCTTCATCCAGACTGTAACCGAAACCGATGACAGCTCTTCGCAGGTCCATTTGGGTCTGGCTGCTGTCATTTGTAGGACGGTTATAGTTGATTTCACCGTACCCCCAGATCGATACCGCTGAATCCATGTCTTTGTTTTCAGTGCCATCGGTCGTTGATTCGATTGCCTGCTGCTGATCGGCCAGCGCTTCGGTACGCGAATTCATCTCCTGCATTTGCAGTTTGAGCTGTTCCAGCTCATTGCTCAGCAGTTCTATGTGTTTCTGTTGAGCAGTTTCATCGGCATAAGCGGGTGTCATCACAGACAGTATAATCAGTAAAGGCAGGGTGAGATATTTCATGTTTCTGGTTCCGTGGTTAAGTTTTTTGCTTCATGGTTGATAGCCATCAGTTAAGGTGTTCAGGAATGCCACCACGTCATCGATTTCACTGGACGTCAGGGCGGGCATGTCCCCCGGGCGGCGGTTGTATGGTGCTTCGGTGGTGTTCACGTTGACGCGATACTGTGCCGGCAGATCGTCGAATTTGTCCACGCCGGCATTCGGATACCATTCTTCCGGATTGGTGTCGCGACGCACGTAGAACGAGACCACTTCCCGCAGGGTGGCAAATTTACCGTTATGAAAATACGGCGCAGTCAGCGCTATATTGCGCAGTGTCGGTACCTTGAAGGCGCCGCACAGCTCAGCACGGCCGCTCAGGTCGGTGCGGTCCGGTCCGCACAGGCCCAGGTCGAAATACTCCGCATCGGCATTCGCCGCTATATCATAATTGCGCGGCACACCCAGGTTGTCGTAGGTGAAGTCGGTAAACAGGGGCGGTAGACCATCTGGCGTGCGGGTACTGGAATGGCAGGCGCTGCAATTACCTTTAGCCGGATCATTGAATAAAGCCAGTCCGCGCAACTCCTGGTCGCTGAGCCGGGCCTTGCCGGCGAGAAAATAGTCGAACTTGCTGTCGAACGGGCGAAACTCTGCCGATTCCAGTTCGAACTGCTGGATGGCAAATACAGCGCGGTCAAAGCTGGCCTCGCCGGAGTCGAAGATATCACTGCCGAACACCTGCATAAACTCAGACACATAGCTGGCGCTGCGCAGCCTGGTGATAACCTCTGCAGTTGTTGCGTTAGCCATCTCATGCGGCGCCAGAAAAGGCCGCCGTGCCTGAGCCATTAACGAGGCGGCGCGTCCATCGAGGTTGAAACCGCCGGTCGGTGTGCCTTCAGCATCAAAAAAGAACGCAGTGTTGAAGCTAAGATAACGCAAGCTTGGCGTGTTACGAAAACCTTGCACATCCATGCCCGGCCCGCCAAAAGGTACTGTGAGCTGATCGCCATCGGCATGGGCGCTCGCCCGATCATGGCAGGTTGCACAGGACTGCAAGCCCGATGCAGACAGACTCTGGTCGAAGAATATCTTTTCTCCCAGGGCAGCCACAGCTGAAAGTGACGGTGACGGCTGTGCAGAACTGCCCGGCTGGATGTCATTGTTATTGCTGTCGCTGCTGCAGGCTGTCAGCAGAACACCGAGGACAAGAGTTATAAAAGAACAAAAAAATTGAAAGTGCATATCAGACGCCAACGGTTGTGTTTATTTAACTTGTCGCGAATGATAATCAATCTCATTTGCATTTGCAAGAGTTTTTATTGATATCGTCTTAGGATTAGTAATTTCGTTAGAAATCAGAGTCACTGTTGCGTCATCAAGCCTGCAATGTAAAAGTCACTTTTGATTTATTATTGAGAGACTCAATCCAGCATGTCTTAATTAACATTGTGAGATTAATCAGATTAGTAAGCCAATGATCGAACTTGTGAT
>JAJDNP010000075.1 GCA_022340645.1 Gammaproteobacteria bacterium
AGTCTCACTCATCTCAAAACAATATAAAAACAGCAAGCAACAAAATGCACAAAATACAGCTTAAAATTCTTGACCAGCGTATTGGTCACAGCATCCCGTTACCCGAATACGCCACTGATGGTTCTGCAGGTATGGATTTACGTGCGGCGCTTGATGACACAACCGAGATAAAACCGGGCGAGACCTTACTGATCCCTACCGGCATGGCGATATATATTGAAGATCCAAACATGGCAGCAGTCATTCTTCCACGCTCCGGTCTGGGCCATAAACATGGCATTGTGCTGGGCAACCTCGTTGGCCTGATTGATTCGGACTACCAGGGACAGCTGTTCGTTTCCTGCTGGAATCGCGGCGGCGAAAGCTTTACCATCGAAGTTGGTGACCGCATCGCGCAACTCGTCATTGTGCCAGTGATACAGGCAGACTTTGAGATCGTCAATGAGTTTGCCAGTACTGACCGCGGCGTAGGCGGTTTTGGGCACTCGGGACATAAATAATCTGCACCATAATAAATCTAAAATTAACCACTGCCCAAAACCGCGGGTAAATAATAACAATTAACGACTGTACGTTTGAAAAGTTATAACGAGAGTAAAAACACCATGAAAATTACTGAAGAAATTTTTCGTGCCTACGATATACGCGGTATCGTCGAAAATGCGTTAACCCCTGATGCAGTGCAGCTCATTGGCCAGGCATTCGCCACCGAAGCGTTGGCGCAAAATCAGAAAACAGTGGTAATAGGCCGTGATGGCCGTCTATCAAGTCCCGAGCTGTCGCAACGTTTAAGCACTGGCCTGCGCACGGGCGGCTGCGATGTGATCGATGTAGGCATGGTGCCCACGCCGGTACTGTATTTCGCCACACATAAACTAAAAACCGGCACCGGCATCATGGTTACCGGCAGCCATAATCCACCGCAATATAATGGCCTGAAGATGTCGATTGCCGGCAATACCCTGCACGGTGATGCCATCAAGTCGCTTTATCGCAGGATCGTTGAAGACCGGCTCAACAGCGGCGAAGGGACTTACACCGAACAGAATATTATTCCAGACTATATTGATGCCATCGTCAGCGATATAAAACTCGAAAGACCGTTAAAAATTGCCGTTGACTGCGGCAATGGTGTGGCAGGCGTATTAGCAACCGAATTATTCACCCGTATCGGCTGCCAGGTGACGGAACTTTATTGTGATGTCGATGGTAATTTTCCAAACCACCATCCTGATCCGTCCAAACCTGAAAACCTGCTTGATCTGCAAAAAACTTTAAAAGAAAACAGCTTTGATCTCGGACTGGCCTTTGATGGTGATGGCGACCGCGTCGGCATTCTGGATGACAGGGCAAATATATTATGGGCTGATCGCCAGATGATGTTGTATGCTGCTGATGTGTTAAAGCGCAAACCCGGCGCGATGATTATTTTCGATATCAAGTCTACCAGCAATCTGGCGGCCTATATCCAGAACCTGGGCGGTGAGCCACTGGTGTGGAAGACCGGGCACTCTTTCATCAAGGCGAAAATGAAGGAAACCGGTGCAGAACTTGCGGGCGAAATGAGCGGTCATATTTTCTTTAAGGAGCGCTGGTTCGGTTTTGATGATGGCCTGTACAGCGCGGCACGTATGCTGGAAATCGTCAGCCAGTATGATATGCCCAGCTCTGAAATTTTTGATGCATTGCCCGACAGTGTAAATACTCCCGAGCTGCAAATTAATTTTGATGAGGGCGAACATTACCGGTTCATGGATAAATTTATCAAACAGGCCAGCTTCGAAAACGCTGAAATCGTCACCATTGACGGTATCCGCGTTAATTTTGCCAATGGCTGGGGGCTGGTTCGACCGTCGAACACCACGCCCTGCCTGGTATTGCGATTTGAAGCCAATGATGAAAACACATTGACTGAAATACAGAATAATTTTCGCCGGCAATTACTGGCGGTTGACAGCAATTTAAAGTTGCCTTTTTAAGAAATCTCTGATTAAGATAATCTTCATTACGCTGAGACGTTCTGTACAGTGTAAACTGTCAGGTTGGCGCTTCCTTAAGCGACATACAGGCACAGGAATAACAACTAATCATAAATATAGAATTGGGGACAAACTGTGGATAAGCAATCCGCGAACAACATAGCCAACGTCTTATCCGAGGCGTTACCGTATTTACAGGCGCTGAACAATAAAACCATTGTTATCAAGTTTGGCGGCAATGCCATGATTGACGACGAGCTAAAAAACAGTTTTGCCCGTGACATTGTTTTATTAAAACAGGTTGGTGTTAATCCCGTGATTGTTCACGGCGGCGGTCCGCAAATAGGTGACCTGCTTAAAAAGATTGGCAAGGAATCAAAGTTCATCGACGGTATGCGCGTTACGGACAGGGAAACCATGGATGCAGTTGAAATGGTGCTCGGCGGGCTGGTAAACAAAAGTATTGTTAACCTGATAAATCATAATGGTGGCCAGGCAGTAGGCCTGACTGGAAAAGACGGTTATATGATTCGCGCAAAAAAAATGTCAATCAAACGCCAGTCGCCCGAGCTGGATGCGCCAGAAATTATAGACCTTGGCCATGTTGGTGAAGTCACCACTATTGATCCATCGATTGTAAACGCACTGGATGAAGGTGATTTTATCCCGGTAATTGCGCCTATAGGTGTTGGCAGTGATGCTGCTTCCTATAACATCAATGCTGATATCGTTGCCGGCAAAATGGCCAGTGTATTAGGCGCGGAAAAATTATTGCTGCTGACCAATACCACCGGCATTTTAGACAAGCAGGGAAATCTGCTGACAGGACTGAATGGCAAGAAAGTCAATGAACTTATTGCTGACGGTACCATATCAGGCGGCATGCTGCCAAAAGTCGCCTGCGCACTGGATGCCGTTCATTCCGGTGTTAAAACCTCACACATCATCGATGGCCGTGTAAAACATGCTGTATTGCTGGAGCTATTAACCGATGAAGGCGTGGGTACCCTGATTAAATCGTAACATTTATATGATTATTGCTTTGATGCGCTCGCAAAGTATGTATGCAGTATGTAGAAACTATGAAGGAGTGTTTTCACCTTATTACTCCTTTATTGTTTGTCGAGCTTAAGGCTAGTTGATTTCAGTATGTAGGGCGCAATAACCAGTGGGCATTGCGCCGTATCTCAATCTTTGTAGCTAACATCACCCACATTAAACGCCCAATCGCGTGGTTAAATACCCTGTTTAAGTTACCCGTTCTTTTCAGTAAATAAACCGCGAAGAAGTATGTTTTGCATGGCTGATGAGCTCTTTGATGTTCGGGCTCAGCGGTTACTATCCCGGCAATTTACATACTTTGCGTGCCATGGCGAGATAATTTTGAATTGCTGCCGTGAAGTGGCGCACCATCTGTGTGCGGGTTATGCATTACTGGTGCAAAATACGCGAATCTATCGATAGTAAATACAACATTGATAAGCAGTATTAAAGTATATCTTTAACCAGCAAACCCGCCATATAGCTGAAAAATCGGCCCATTCAACTTCGCAATCAGTGCTTGAGATTCATCTGGCATATTTTTTGCACTATAGATAGGTTAGAAGCATGAAAATGTAGAGCATACAAAGGCCGTATATTGTAGACAAATGACTTGATTGTCTAACAGCTATACAGGGCCTTTCGTAACTGGAAATGAATTAAAAAATAAATGTACGGGGGGTAAATGTTGAACAAATAATTATAATGGCTGGATTGCTAATGCAATTCGGCAGAAAAAATATAAATAGTAATGATTTGTTAATACATCGTTAACATCATAAATAAATATAAAACAAAAATTCTATTACTATCTATATATAAAAAAGCTGGAGGAGAAATATGGGCTGGTTTGAGAAATCTATAACTAAGCAGCGCAGTTTCATTGAAGATTTATTGTCTGGTCCAATGAGTATGATTGCAGATATCTGTGCTTCAAACTGGAACAATAGAGACAGGCTGAGCCTGGAGTTGAAATATTATCTGCAGCAGAATGTAGATTTTCGTTGCCGATTGTTGTATGCAATCGATAAACAGGGAAGACAATACAGTAGTAATATTTCTGATGATGAGATTAATGATGCCAGGGTTGGACAGGACCTCTCGCATCGTCCTTATCTGGACAGTTTTACCTCGGGTGATAGTGCGGGCCTGCTACTCAGTGATGTTTATATCGATAAGCATAGCCATAAGCCATGTATCACCGCACTGCATTGCGTCAGACTGAATAATGAAACAGTTGGTTGCATTGCCGCCGACTTTGGACTGAATGACCTGCCTTTAAAAAATGTGCATGAGATTCATCCGCATGAGTGGCGGCAGATAAAGGGCGACCCCTCAATTCGAAGTACGCTGTTTCAACAGACGCGCAGCCCAAGCACAATGGATGAGCATATCGATGAAGTACTCGATGTGTTGGAATCTTTAATCACTGAGCAGGGGATATTTCATGCCAAGCTGCATTTTCCCAGTTCACGCGCAACCTTGTGGACGAGCAGCGATCCGTGCCGTTACCGGCTGCACGTGCTGGATGAAATTATTAACCCCAAAGTGTGCCTTGCCTATGAAAAGACACCGTATCCGGAACAGGCGGCAACGCCCGTTACTATCGTGCATAATGTTTTAAAAGCATTTAAATTATTAAGAGAAGCAGATGAAACGATTTATCTGCGGGCGGCTTCCTTAAATATTATGAACGGCCTGGTCGGCCTTAATTTTTCATGTGATGGTTCGCACTATATGCCGGCAGATGAATTTCTCGAAAAAGATCTGAAATTCTGGTTAGGTGAAAATGCCATCTGTATAAATGCCTAGACAGAACAGCCTGGGCGTCAGAAACAGGACGGTACAATAGCTGGCCTTTGTTATGCTCATGATAGAGGTCTTGGAACTCACAGTGAGGGTCATCATCATGACCAGGGAACCGAATATTTCCACCGGCCCTTTGCTGAATCACTGGGATGTTGTTAAAGCATAATTGCCTGCTGAAGTGGATAAATTTGGTGCGGACTGCTTTATCATGATCATCGATGGTGCAAAAAACGCATAAATAACCGTAAAAGTTTTTTAATGAATCTTGCAGAATTAATGACTTAACAGTTTTGGCACGTTATATGCTTTTATAATAATGTTGCCAATGACCGTCATCATTCGATTACGATTAACTGGCAGCAGCCCTCAAAAAGCCAGCAATACACTGATAGCAGTACGTCTGTTTAAGGTGTTTCCTCCTTAAGGGAAAACAGGGAGCAGGGATGCATTCACTTGTCAGGGCCGGAGAGCAACTGTTCTCCGGCCCTTCTATTGATATGCGGCGCAATGCCCGTTGGTTGTTGCGTAGTCCGCTGCTGTAAGTTTATTCGTAGATCGATCTTTAATAATGAACCGCTAACCAGATTGTTTCGGCTTCCGGGGCTGTCCATTTTACCTTGTGCTTTCGGTGGGCAGCTATGTTTATATAATCACCAGGCTTTAGTGTTACCGTTGGCCCCTCCGCAAACGCGAGCACCGCTTCACCTTTAACAACCAGTACCCATTCATTTTTATCCTGATCGTACCAGCCAGTATCCGGAGAAGCTTGACCCTTCGATATGATGCGCTCAATTTGTACATTCCTGCTTTCAACGAGGGACTCAAATATTTCGGATTCAAGCTTTTCCGGGATGGCGTCAAATATATTTTTCATGTTTCACGGCACATGAGATTTGAAATGCTTATCGTTTTTCCATTAACTGAGTTCTTTAACTGGTTGAGTTTCATGATCAAAGATATGAAGTTGATGGAAAAAGCCATGTACGCTAAATGGCTGATGCGCTTCGCTTTTATGTGGCGGAAAGACGATGGCCGTGGCTGCGGCTCCGAACAGGCAGGCAACGCCACATAGTGAAAAGGCCAGTGTAAAGTTGCCCATATCTCCGAGCATTCCGCCTAATACCGGGAAGACGATACCGCCTACGCCATAAGATAAAAATACATAAGGATAGTTTTGTCCAACAGTATGGTTGCCAAACTCATCGGCGGTCAATGCAGGAAACAGGGCGAAGTTACCACCGAAATTGAAACCAATCAGGGTTGCCCCGAGATACAGCAGGAATTCGTTTCCAGCCATCACAGTGAATGCCAGTAAAATCACACCCTGGCTGCCAGCCATCAGTATTACCGAGAGTTTACGGCCCAGCTTGTCACTCAGTATGCCCCAGACGATTCTGCCGATGCCATTTGCGAGGCTGAAGAATACCGCCATTGCGGTGCCTGCAATAGCACTGGCCTGCAACCCGCTATAACCGGACGCCTGCAGTGCTTCCATAGGATAGATTTTCATCAGACCGATAGACATCAATCCAGCCCCAGCGCTCACTGCAAAGGTAAGGAAGATTAAATAAAACTGAGGGGTGTGCAGCATCTCGCCTACGCTGAAATTCTCACCGCCCGATCCCGAGTTTTGTGCAGGTGGTTGATAACCCGCTGGACGCCAGCCATGAGGCGGCATTTTCATCCACACGCTGCCAATGAGTACCAGGGCAGCAAAGGCAATACCGTAAACGATAAAGGTTTGCCCCAGGCCAATACTGGCTATCAGGTTTCCCCATGCCCCTGCCAGTTTGACCCAGGCCATAGCGCCAAAACCAAAACCAGCCACCGCCAGCCCGGTAATCATACCCTTATGATCGGGGAACCAGTTCATCCCCACTGCGATAGGGACAACATAACCGAGACCAATACCGATACCGCCAATCACACCGACACCCAGAAATATCGGCCAGAATTGTGTACCACCAGCCAGCCCGGCCAATACATAACCAGCGCATAATGCCAGCCCACCAGTGATGGCAAGAAAACGAGGCCCCCAGGTTTTAAGTTTGCGTCCCGCAAAAACCATGGTTACTGCAAAAGAAGTCAGGCCGGCGGCGAACACAAACTGTGTATCCAGTTTGCTCCATCCTGCCGCTATCAGTGCGGGAGTATAGACAGACCATGCATAGATAGAGCCCAGGCATAGCTGAATGGTAATCGCGCCAAATACAACAAGCCAGCGATTCATTGGTTTATTCTGTGTCATGTATATTATTCCCAGGTTAATAAAGACGGGCGCAATATACATCATTCACAGTAGAGTGCGTTGACCGGAGTCAAAAAGTTGACGTCCTGTATTAACAACAAGTGCAAATATGGTTGTTTTAAATTGCCCCAAACCAGAAGTCTGTGCTCTTTTCAAGAAACTCGTCAAAACGCATATAGTGTGAACCATCACAAGAAAACGTCAGACCGACCATGCCGTTAATAATGTTCAATGAACTCGCTCTTAGATAAATATTTTCGTCTGCAAAACGTAAACTGCGAAACAGTTCAAATATGGGCATAACTTTATCAACTGGCACCGTGGCCCTTTCATGGTATTTATGCCCCGGGTACGCCAGGCAGATATCAGGGTCGATGAGCTCATCAATACTCAATATTCTATAACTGAATGGATCATCTACCAGCCAAAGGGTTGCGCGGCTGCTGGAAAAATGCAGTTTGCTGTGAAATACGCCATGATCACAAATTAATTCGTTCATGATAGGCAAAACCTTGTCCATGTGCATGTCCATCTGGCTTTCCGCGCGCTGCTGGTTAAATACCACACTGCGGATGACCGGGTCGCCTTTGATTTGTCGCCAGTTATCCGGTTCCTGGTATGTTCCCATAATACCGGGCAGTTCCCTAAGATCAAAATCTGCACCAAGAAATCCCACGCGTTTAGCATTTTCATTGCGTATCACCTGGATAGCAGTAAATGATGGCCGCTTTTTGTTTCGGCTGATATAGGCCTCAGACAATTTAAAATCAGTGCTCCCTATTATCCCCTGCATATAGGGACGGTCCATGCGGTTGCGTCCAAAATGCTCGGTATCTTTGCCCTCATGGGTAATGTTATCGGTAATCTGAACGCCGTCTGCATCCATTATATAAAGGTGTTTACAATAGGTCAGTTGTGGTAATGTGCCGGATAGCAGCAAATTAAGCTGTTCCCGACTTTCGAGCAATGGCGCCGCCTTAGCCGCAAGTTGATGCATTTCTTCACCGAGCATGGCGGTCAGCTTTTCGCGCTGCAGACGTATCGCCTGTTTTAGATTACTGCTACTCATGAATTATTTCCAAAATAAAATGGAGTGGATTATTTAACCAAGAAAAAATAGACTGATTGTGAATGATAACGCTAATGCCTGCCGCCTGTCATGACCGTGTAGCTGTTTATGCTTTAGGCACGGCCCATTTATTTGTTAGCACAAAAATTCGACAGTCAGCATAAACGGGAGTGAAACATGACAAAACTTGCCATCATACAAAAACCGCCTGTTTTTCTGGACAGGCACAAAACCATTGAGCTGGCGGTATCCAGTATCGAAGAAGCGGCAGCGAATAACGTCGATCTTGTGGTGTTTTCCGAGGCATTTATTTCCGGCTATCCCGCGTGGATCTGGCGTCTTCGCCCCGGTAGTGACTGGGGACTTGCAGAACAATTGCACCAGCATTTACTGCGCAATGCCGTTAATGTTGAATCAGATGACCTGGCACCCTTATATGAAGCTGCACGCAGGCACAAAGTCACCATTGTTAGCGGTATTGAGGAGCGTGACAACAATTTCAGTCAAACTACCCTGTATAACACGGTTGTTACCATTGGCCCCGATGGGCAGCTGCTAAACAGGCATCGCAAACTTATGCCCACCAATCCGGAACGCATGGTGTGGGGGTTTGGGGATGCCTCTGGTTTGAAAGTCGTTGAGACCGGGGCAGGCCGGATTGGCGCATTAATGTGCTGGGAAAACTTTATGCCGCTGGCTCGTTACGCACTGTATGCGCAGGGCGTTGAGATCTATATCGCGCCAACGTATGACAGCGGTGACGGCTGGATAGGCAGCCTGCAACACATTGCGCGTGAAGGCTGCTGCTGGGTGGTGGGCTGCGGCTGCATCATGCAGGGCAGTGATATTCCTGCTGATTTTCCAGATAAGTCGCGACTATATCCGGATGATGCGGAGTGGATTAATCCGGGTGATTCCGTGGTGATTGCCCCGGGCGGTGAAATTGTCGCTGGCCCGATGCACGAGGAATACGGCATTTTATATCACGAACTCGATAGGGAAAAAGTCAGCAGTGCTAAAAGAGCGCTTGATGTTGCCGGTCATTATGCACGCCCCGATATTTTTCAGTTGCATGTGAACACCCAGGTGCAGGCACCGTGTGTGTTTGAAGATGGTTCCGCAGTTAAAAGTCACTAGTTTTATGTAAGCAATTACGCAGTGAATAAAGCAGTGATTATAGAATCACACGACACAGGAAATCGCTCAGGGAATGGATATGTCGCGGCGTTTATATCTTGATCAGTGGCGATCAAAAAGTGATGACTTTTTTAGTCTTGCGGTGATTATCTTTAATTGACATTGACATTAAGCAGTGTATACTTTGTTGAGCAAGAAAGTACTACTTATATTTATGCAACACCATTTCGATGTCACGCCTTGAGTTGCTCGTCCTGTTCTTCATATTTAATAACAACACGTTCTCGCCAAAAAGCTATATGGTTTTATAACCAGGCACAACTACATTTACAATTTAATTAATAGGAAACAACTTATGTCTACAATAACAGGCACCGTAAAATGGTTCAACGAATCTAAAGGTTTTGGCTTTATCGAGCGAGAATCAGGTCCAGACGTTTTTGCTCATTTCAGCGCTATCTCCAGTTCAGGGTTTAAAACTCTGGCTGAAGGCCAGAAAGTACAATTCACTGTTACGCAGGGCGCAAAAGGTCCACAGGCAGAAAACATCGTAGCGCTTTAATTCGTTGATCGCTTACGGCCTGTAATAAATGTATTACAGGATGATCTCAGATCCTCACGGACTGAGTTTCAAAAAAAGCAGGACCGAAAGGTCCTGCTTTTTTTATTGGCACGTTTTCAAAAATTGTAGCTGTGTGAGCATCGCATTGATAAATTGGCAGGGAAAAAGAAGAAGAGCAATATTCGAGGATATTATGGCCTTGCTTTGCGAACTTCGCGCTCTGGCGTGAGAATACCTGTATAGTCATTGCTGTCCCATTTAAATTACAGGCGTACCCATAACTCACTGTTATACATGAAAGAGATAACTGTTTATGTCATCCGAAACATGAACTGGCAACGGTCGCCCGAGACACGCTGTGAATACTTCCTTGTACGCTTGAATG